>JBIJAX010000008.1:0-59638 GCA_044345485.1 Kapaibacterium sp. (SeqCode) | reverse complement strand
TTATGCGGTCACGATACGTCGTGACCGAAAGTCGGGTGTGCCAGCGGCACACCCTTACCATTATTCTCCTACTGGCGTGCTGTCTTCCAGATCTTCGATCGTGGTGGCAGCTGATGCCGAGCCGTCAGCGTTATACTTATCTGCATTTGGAACTGGGTGGTTCGCATTGTATGCAGCAATATCTTCTGCTGTGCGGCCGCGGAGATATTCAACGGCTGAAAGAACAATCTTCTTTTGTTCCTTATCGAACTCAACCACCTTGAGAGGCAGGTTGTCTCCAACGTTGAAGAAGTCGGAGATTGTGCGAACTGGAGCAAATGAAAGTTGTGACACTGGAACGAAGCCGTCAACGCCCTGTGGCATTTCTACGATCACGCCCTTATCGATGAGGCGAACGATCTTACCTTCGGTTTCCATGCCAACTGCGAATTCATTTTCGAAGATGTCCCATGGGTTTTCTGTGATCTGCTTGTGACCAAGCGAGATACGACGGTGTTCGTTGTCGATAGCAAGAACGACGACTTGGATTTCGTCGCCCTTCTTCACGAATTCGCCCGGGTGACGGATCTTCTTCGTCCATGAGAGGTCAGAGATGTGTACGAGACCATCGACACCTGGCTCGAGTTCGATAAAGACACCGAAGTTCGTGAGGTTGCGAACGATACCCTTATGCACCGATCCCATAGGATACTTGGCCATGAGGTCGTTCCATGGATCTGGCTCGAGCTGCTTCATACCAAGAGCAAGCTTGCGCTCGTTCTTGTCGATGTTTAGAACTACAGCTTCTACAACCTGACCAAGTGATACCACCTGTGATGGGTGCTTTACGTGCTGTGTCCATGACATTTCGCTGATGTGGATAAGGCCTTCGACGCCCTTTTCGATTTCGATGAATGCACCGTAATCTGTGAGCGATACAACCTTACCACGAACCTTTGCATTTGGCTCGTAGCGCTCGCCGATCTGATCCCATGGGTGAGGTGTGAGCTGCTTCATACCGAGCGAAATGCGCTTGCGGTTTTCATCGAAGTCGAGAACCACAACCTTGACCTGCTGATCAAGAGAAACGATTTCGCTCGGATGTGTTACGCGGCCCCATGACAGGTCAGTGATGTGAACAAGACCGTCTACACCACCAAGGTCTACGAATACACCGAAGTCGGAGATTGCCTTAACAGTACCTTCGAGAACAAGACCCTTTTCGAGAAGATCGAGGATCTTTCCGCGCTGCTCTGCAAGCTGCTCTTCGAGGAGCACCTTGTGCGAAACAACAACGTTTTCGCTTGGGTGATTAACCTTTACAACGCGAACGTCGATTGTGCGGCCAACCCATGCATCGAAATCACGCACTGGGCGCACATCGATCTGTGATCCAGGGAGGAACGCTTCGATACCGAGAAGGTCAACGACCATACCGCCCTTGATGCGACGGAGGATGCGAACCTGAGTAACTGTTTGTGTTTCGGCAAGCTTGAGAATTTCTTCCCATGTCTTCATGAAGTCTGCACGACGGCGGCTGAGCATCAGACGGCCATCGCCATCTTCAATCTTCTCCACAAACACGTCTACAACTTCGCCTGGAGCGAGAAGTTCTGCACCAACGAATTCAGCGCGTGGGACTACGCCCAGCGACTTAAATCCGATGTCTACAAGAATCTCGTCCTTTGTTACCGAAACGACCTTGCCATGAACCATGTCATCGGCTTTGAGGGTCGATACTTTTTGTTCAAACAACAACCGGAAATCGTCGTCACCCATCGCCGATGGAGCTAGCTCGCCCGAGATGAGATCGGCGATCGCCGAATAGTTCTTTGCTTCTGCTGAATCAGACATACTACTACTTGTTCCACTGCAAGCATGCGGCCCTCCATACATGCTGTGGAGGTGTGTTATTGTTAGACAACCCCAGGGCCCGGGAAAGACAACAAATATACGGAACCAAAACGGATTAACCGGTGTTCGGACGGGGCTACAACATAACTGTAACTGGCACGAATATTGGTTGCTCTTTCAGTATGGAATGGTTTGATGCGTTCGAAGAGCTCATGGTTTCCATCGAGCGGTATGTGCAAGAGCAGGGTGAGCCCCCTCACGAGGTAGCCGTCTCTCCCATGCTCTACGGGTGGTTGTCTGATATACGCCGCGAGTCCGCCGCGCTGGCCGGAACCGTCCATTCAGACCCTGGCATCATTCCAACCCCCTGGGGTAACGTTCACCTGATCATCGATGAGGCGCTCACAGCCTACGACATCGTGCCGCAGTAGAAGTAGCGAGTGCCGAACAGCGAGTGCCGAACAGCGAGTAGCGAACAGCGAGTAGCGAGATCTCCCCAGTACCCTGTACCCTCGTGTACCTAGTCCCCAGTACCTGGTACCTAGTACCTCATCTCTTTTTGGTAAATTCGAATGATTGCGCCCATAGCTCAGTTGGATAGAGCAGCAGCCTTCTAAGCTGCGGGCCGCAGGTTCGAATCCTGCTGGGCGCGCTGTACGTGGACATCTGCACAGGAAAGGACGCTGCAATGGGATACATGAGTGGTTTTGGCAACGAGTTTGCCACAGAAGCCGTCAAAGGAGCACTTCCGGAAGGACGGAACTCTCCGCAGAAACCAGCTCATGGTTTGTATGTGGAGCAGCTCTCTGGGACTGCCTTTACCGCACCCCGAGGCGCTAACAAGCGCACGTGGATGTATCGAATCCGTCCGTCTGTAGTGCACAAGCCGTATGAGCGCATCGATAATGGACTGATTCGCTCTACACCGTTTAACGAAGTGGAAACAACGCCGAATCAGCTTCGTTGGAGCCCCTTGCCAATTCCCTCGAAGCCCACATCGTTTATCGAAGGAATCGTAACGATGGCCGGTAACGGGGATCTGACAACCCATTCTGGCTGTGCGATTCATGTATACGCGGCCAATGCATCGATGACCGATACGTTTTTCTACAACGCAGACGGCGAAATGCTGATCGTGCCACAGGAGGGATCCCTCAGGATCCTCACCGAGCTGGGCATTGTTGATGTAGAACCGCATGAAATCTGTGTCATCCCGCGAGGAATTAAGTTCCGCGTTGAGGTGTCAGGGGGCGTGCGTGGCTATATCCTGGAGAATTACGGGGCGCTGCTCAAACTACCGGATCTTGGTCCGATCGGAGCAAACGGTCTTGCCTATCCTCGTGATTTTCTGACACCTGAAGCGTGGTTCGAGAACCGCAGCGGTGAGTTCACGGTCGTTGCAAAGTTTCAGGGTAACCTCTGGCAGGGAACCTACGATCATTCGCCACTCAACGTGGTTGCTTGGCACGGCAACTATGCGCCGTACAAGTATGACTTGCGCAAGTATCAGTGCATAAATACAGTTACGTTTGATCACCCGGATCCGTCGATCTACACGGTGCTTACGGCGCCAACCGATACGCCAGGTACGGCAAACATCGACTTTGTCTGCTTCCCTCCGCGCTGGATGGTGGCAGAAGACACGTTCCGTCCACCATGGTTCCACCGCAACTTCATGAATGAATACATGGGGCTTATCGACGGCATCTACGATGCCAAGGAAGGCGGAGGATTTGTTCCGGGCGGTTCTTCACTACATAACTGTATGAGCGGACATGGTCCGGATGCCGATACGTACAAAAAAATGACGCAGGTAGAACTGAAGCCAACAAAGATCGATGGTACGATGGCCTTCATGTTTGAAACACGGTTTGTGTGCCGTCCAACAGCCTTTGCAATGCAATCTGGTGAGCTTCAGAACGACTATTGGGAATGCTGGCAAGGACTCGTGCCGGAATTCACGCAGAAGTAATGTATATTTGCGCCCCCTAACAATGGAACACTCACGGCCAAGTCCCGTGCGATTGTGTCAGGCCCAACTCCGCCAGGTCCGGAAGGAAGCAACGGTCAGCTCGTACACAAGGCGCCACGGTCAACTTGGCCTCTTTTTTTATGCTACGTAGAATTCTCATCAACGGAACATCCACGCATCTTCGGATTGCTATCACCGAAGATGGAAAGCTTGTGGAGTTGTTCACAGAATCTCCCGAGAACGAGCATCAAGTAGGCAATATCTATCTCGGCCGTGTAACCCGCGTTGTACAGGGCATGAATGCAGCCTTTGTGAATATCGGGCTGGAGCAGGATGGATTCCTGCACTTTAGTGATGTTGATTCAACGATGGAAGATGATGCCTCGGACGATGATGATGACGACCGTCCGAGTTCCAAAGAAGTAAATTCGGCAGACGTTGCGCTCCGCACGTCAAAGATTGATTCGCAGCGCAAGCTTCCGACGTTCTCAACAAAGCGCAGCGGAGATATCACGATCAATATTCATCCGAAGCAGATGATCGTGGTACAAGTTACTCGTGAGGCATACCATCAAAAGGGTGTTCGCATCACGACCAAGGTAGGTCTTACCGGACGCAACGTGGTGCTACTTCCGTTCGAGAGCAGCATAGGAATCTCAAGGAAGATTTATCAGACAAAGGAACGCAAGCGCCTGCGGGCAATCGCCAAGTCAGTGATTCCGGAAGGGATGGGCTGCATTATCCGCACCGCAGCAGCTGGCCTGCCAGAAGAAGATGTAGCTCGCGATTTTGCAACACTCGTCGAAGATTGGAAAGAAATCGAACGCGACGTTCGCAATGCCAAAGAACCGATGCTCCTGCATCAGGAAGCGGGCATTGCTCACAGCGTGATACGCGATCTGATGAAGGACGATGTTGCGCAGGTCGTTGTTGATGACCGCAAGGTATACCGCGACCTGAAGGCCTATATGGAAAAGACGGCGCCACATCTCTTGAACCGTCTTGAGTTCTTTGCTGATACGCGTCCAATGTTTGATGTCTATGGTGTTGAGCGTGATGTTCACCTAACGCACTCGCGCAAGGTACCGCTTCCAAGCGGTGGGCATTTGATCATTGACCACACGGAAGCTATGGTTGTGGTTGATGTGAACTCGGGTCGTGCATCAAACGAACGAACCCAAGAGGCAAACGCTGTTAAAACCAACTTTGAAGCTCTCAAAGAAGTGGCCCGACAGATGCGTTTGCGGGATATTGGGGGGATGATTCTTATCGACTTTATCGATATGCAGCAGGACGAAAACCGTCGCCGGCTGATCACGGAGATGAAGAAAGAAACCTCTCGCGACCGAGCAAAGGTGGTAGTCTATCCGCTGACGCAGCTGGGAATTCTTCAGGTAACACGCCAGCGTATCCGCCAAAGCATGGCAGAGCGGACCAGCGAGGAGTGTCCGTTCTGTCTTGGCACAGGCAAGGTACTTTCAGCAGCAAGCGTTGTAAGTGATATCGACCGTTGGCTCCGAAAGTTCCGGGCAGGGACGTGGTCCGTTCGTGTTACGATTGCAACGCACCCGTACATCGTGCATTACATCGAACGAAACAAACAAGAGACACTGCGAAAGTGGCTTCGGTCGTATTTTCTGCGTGTTACCCTTACGGAGGACGACAACATTGAAGCTGGTGAGTTTCGGTGTTATGTGCCGGGGTCCTCAAAAGACATCACACGCCAGTACCAATAATGCTCGACCATCAAAACGCCACGATAACAGTTCTCGGCTCTACCGGCTCCATAGGTACCCAGGCTCTCGATATCCTCGAGCGCTCGGGCAGGGGGCAAGCACTGCGCTGGATAACGTGCAACACACGATGGCAGGATCTGGCTCAGCAGGTTGATAAGCACTCGCCATACGGAGTGGCGATTCGCGATGAACAGGCATGGCGCTCGTTCAAAGAGGCTCGGCCAGATTTCGCGGGACCGGTGCTGTGCGGCGACGAAGGCATTTGTCAGGCTGCCGCAGATCCAAACAACGGTGTGGTACTCTCGGCTATGGTGGGCTTTAGCGGAGTACTGCCAACGATGGCGGCCATCAAGGCAGGCCATACAATTGGTATAGCCAATAAGGAGTCGCTGGTAAGCGCTGGATCGGTGCTGATGCCCGCCGTTGATCACTACGGAGCAACGTTGCTTGCGGTAGATTCAGAACACAGCGCAATTCTCCAATGCATTGTTGGGGAGCATCGTGATGATGTTGAGAAGATCATCATCACTGCTTCGGGTGGCCCCTTTCGAAAGCATACAGCCGAACAGCTGCTGCATGTAACAGCCGCGCAGGCGCTCAAACATCCTAATTGGGATATGGGAGCTAAGATCACGATCGATTCTGCAACACTGATGAACAAAGGGTTTGAAGTGATTGAGGCCTACTGGCTCTTCGGTCTGCGGCCCGATCAAATCGACGTGGTAGTGCACCCGCAGTCGATCATCCACTCAATGGTACAGTTCATCGACGGCTCTGTAAAAGCTCAGATGGGCGTTCCAACTATGTTGGTTCCAATTCAATATGCACTTACCTATCCGCGTAGAGCGCAGCTGGACATTCCGAGGATGGACCTTGCGGCTATGGGACAGCTCACCTTTGAATCGCCTGATACAAATCGGTTCCCTTGCCTTGAGGTTGCCTACGAGGTCATGCGCCGCGGAGGTTCAGCTGGTGCGGTGGTGAACGCTGCGAACGAGATAGCTGTTGCTGCGTTTTTAGAGGGTCGTCTTCGTTTTCTTGATATCCCGGCAACAATCGAGCACACACTTGGGCACATTGAACATGCTACTCATCCGTCATTAGACGACATCGTGCAAATCGATATACGCTCGAGGGCCTTGGCACGGGAGTTTACTCAACGTCATCAACTGTAACAGACATGGATTTTCTACAGAATCTCGTTTCATTCATCATCGTCATCGGGGTGCTCGTCTTCGTTCACGAGCTTGGACATTTTCTCGCAGCGCTTTGGACAGGTATGCGGGCAGATGTCTTTGCGCTCGGCATGGGGCCACGTGTGCTTGGGTGGAACAAGATCAATGGGTTCTCATTTGGTAAACTCTCTGATGATGTACAGTCACAGCTCGGAGTGCACACGGACTATCGTCTGTGCGCCCTTCCGATAGGGGGCTATGTAAAGATCCTTGGCATGGTCGATGAGTCCATGGATAATGATTTTACATCCAAAGAACCCCAGCCGTACGAATTCCGCTCCAAAGGTGCTCTTGCCCGCGCGTTCGTGCTCTCTGCCGGTGTGATCATGAACCTGTTGCTGGCATTGGTGTTCTTCTGGACCATCTTCGTTGTCTATGGTCGGGAAGACGTTGTAACGTCAACCGTTGGATACGTCCAGCAAGGATCACTTGCCGATTCTCTTGGATTTCGGTCTGGCGACAAGATCTCGAGCATCAACGGCGAGGTACTCTCTGAATGGGGCAGTATATACGAACAGCTCGTTAGCATCGATAAAACTGAAGACCGCAAGGTTGTTGTGAACCGTAATGGTTCTCAGATTCTAATTCCCGTCCCAGCTGCTCGGATCATAGGCGCTATCGCAGAGCGCAGAGACATTGGGCTGTATCCAGATGGAATTGCCGTCAAAATTGCCGGCGTTATGGCCAGCTCACCAGCTGCCAGCGCAAAGCTTGCGGCGGGTGATATTGTTGTAGACGTTAACGGAGTGCGTGTTGCGGCGGTAACCCAGCTTCAGAGCGTTATCAAGTCTCGTGCAGGTTCGGCGCTGGTAATGAATGTGCAGCGTGGACAGCAGGTTGTGCTAGTTACCGTGAACGTGCCCCAGCGTGGCCCGATTGGAGTTCAGCTCCAGGCAGATTTTACGGGTAAGCGCACGAAGGTTACCTATGCGCCGCTCACAGCTGCCTCGATGGCATGGGAAAGAACCATCGGAACGATCAGCGCATTCATCTCTTCGGTTGCCCATGTGATCGAAGGTACGCTCACGGTGAAACAAACGTTCGGCGGTCCGATTCGCATTGCGCAGATGGCCGGTGAACAGTCAACTCTTGGGCTCGATGCCTTCCTCGGATTCATGGCAGGTTTGTCTGTGTCATTAGCGGTAATCAATCTATTGCCCCTTCCCGGACTCGATGGCGGACACCTCGTGTTTGTTGGCATCGAGGCGATTCTGCGCCGAGAAGTACCAACATCGATCAAGATTAGAGTGCAGCAGGTTGGCATGACGCTGCTTCTTGCGCTCATGGCCTACATTTTCTATTTGGACTTGACGAGATAATCGAATTCTACGAGGGGGCGAGCAGGTGTACATTCTTGTAACAAACGATGACGGCATTGATTCGTCGGGGATCCATGCGCTTGTGCATGCTATGCGCCGCCTTGGCGATGTTGTTGTGGTTGCACCTGATAGACAGCAAAGTGCCGTTGGACACGCACTCACGGTGTCGAGTCCACTCCGCGCCACGCCGTTCCACCGCGACGGCGAAATGTTCGGCTACGCTATCAACGGCACGCCAGCAGATTGTGTGAAACTTGGTGTCAGCACGTTGCTTGAACGCCGGCCCGATATTGTGGTAAGCGGAATCAACCATGGCTCAAACGCCAGCGTAAATGCAATTTATTCTGGTACTGTCAGTGCTGCCACAGAAGGCACCTTGATGGGTATACCCTCGCTAGCAGTTTCGCATACAAGCTTTGATCATAAGGCCGATATGACGCTGGCTGCTGAAGTGGCCTATACTGTTGCGTCAAGACTCTTGGACTTACGACTTCCAAAGGGAACGCTACTCAACGTAAATGTGCCCGATGTAGATCGAGCATCGTTCAAGGGGTATCGCGTTGCACGACAAGGACACAGCGAGTGGAAAGACAATTACGAAACGCGGATCGATCCACAGGGCCGGCCCTATTACTGGCTCTCCGGTGAATTCATGTCAGTAAACGCGGTTGACGACGCCGATGACCTTCTCGTGGCCGATGGGTGGGCGGCGATCACGCCGATTCATTACGAGTTGACGAATTTTCAGTTCCTCCAAGAGTTGCGCGAGCACCCAGTACTTGCCGACATTTGTGGATCTCAACGCTAAGGGGACGTACACATCGTGACATCGCACATTAACGAACAAGTGCTCCGGGACATCGACGCACATGCAAAGCGCCTTCGGTTCTTGTACCGCATCAAGGGCTTCGGCTATGAACGTGCAATCGAGCTGCCCCTTATCGCCAGCTATCTGTCTTCGCGCTTCAACGAGCCCCTTCGGTACCTCGACATCGGCACTGGACAGTCGATCTTCCCGTCGTGGGTTGCTGTAAAGTCCAAGTGGGATGTTACGTGCCTCGACAAATTCAACTGGGTTGAAAAACAGCACGAATACGCTTCCACACTAGGTCTTTCATCAGATAGATTCCATGTTGTGCTGCGAGACTTTCTCGAAGCCGAACTCGAACCCGAGTCGTTCGATGTGATCACGAACATCTCTGTCATCGAACACTTCGAAGGGGGCTTGGACTCCGTAGCAATGGAGAAGAGCGCGCGACTTTTGAAGCCGGGTGGCATCTACGTTCTGACCACACCGCTTAACGAGGGGCATGCTCGCGATTGGTATCTGCAGCAGGATGTCTACGGCGAAAAGTACACCAAAGAACCGGTGTTCTTTCAGCGTCATTATGATGTTGCCTCATTCAAGAAGCGCATTGTAGATGCCTCAGGACTTGAAGAAATAGAGCGCACATACTTTGGCGATTACGATGTACCGTTCTTTAACGAGCATATCGTTGAGCAGCATGGCGTAAAGAAAATCGGACGCACGCTGAAGCAGATCAGAACTGTTGAGCATGCGCTACAACACGGCAGCTATAGGGATGTGCCGGTCTCCATGCCCGGCATGAAGATCTATACCTCTGCTGGGGTGTGCGTGGTGCTAACAAAACCCAAGCGCTGATAGAGGTTGATGAGTTGCGTCAATGCCTGAGAATAGGGCAGAGACGCTTCTGGCATTGTTCCAGACTGCACACGCTGAATGCAATCGTGGAGAGCCCGTGTGAGATCTGCATGGTCTTCACTGCGGAATGTTACACATCCTGCAGGACGCGGCACGGCATCGGATGCAATTGCCCATCGACCCATTTCCATTGCCTCACTGATCGTGAGCGATGGTCCGCCCTCGGTCCGCGTTGGCCGAACGACGATATGCGCATGCTTTACCAACGGCGCCAATGCACCGCTGTATTCCTGCACAACTGATACACGAGAATCCTGCGCGGCCGCGATGCAAATCTTTTTCAAAAGTTCGGCATCTCGCACGCCACCAAGTACAATACATAGGGCTGCGGAGTCTGACGTTAGACCACGGAATGCAGTGAGCAGAACATCGATACCGTAGAGGTCTTTGCCCTGAAACAGCGTAACAGCTCCGGCATTGGCAAGAATGCGCACTGGCGAGGACGTCCATGCCGACGGGATAGCAGACGAAAGCTCGCTGCGTTGCTCCCATGCGCTCACCGGCAGATTTGACGGTATAACCTTACTCCGCTTGTGCGTGATACCGAGTTCACGCTGGAGATCTTCGAGAACTTCATTGCTGATAGACACGATTGCCTCGGCATGCTTGTACGCGATTGCCAATCGTGCACGTGTGCGTTGGTCTTCGAACTCCTTACGATGCCGGAACGAATGCACGGTAACAATATACTTTACACCAAGGATGCGCCAGAACCATGACAGTAATAGCATCCACCGAAAATTGCCTTCGTCTGTGTGATAGTGCACTGGATCGCGCGAGAGTAGATGCCATGGACGAAATGCGTGCACACTTTCGAGTCCGCCGGGCAGGCCCCCTAACGAGACACCTTCTGCATGAACACCCAGTGCTTTGAGTGATTCAAGCAAGCGCACACAGTGGATGGCCACTCCGCCGTATGGAGGTGGGAAGGGGCCAAGGATGCGCAGGGGTTTCATGATGCTATCGTTGGACGCAGCGTTGATTCTGGATGGAGAAACACAATGTTATCGTTTATGTGTGCTGCATTCATGGGACATTCTTGCAGTGTGCCGTTCTCATTGATGTAGTAGGCACTGTACCCATACAATGCCATGAACTCCTTGAACTCCATGCACGTTTGCCCGCGAGCCTGCTGCAGATGATCGCTTAGCTCCATAACTACGAGAGGCTTGTGCTGTTTAAGTACTGGTAAAGCCCCATTGATAACGTCGATTTCAGCTCCTTCAACATCGATCTTGATGAGGTCTATGGCTGCAAGGTTCTGAGTCCGTGCAAATGACTCAAGTGTGACAGAAGGTATTTCGACGAACTCGGACGATACATTCGATTCGATGTAGACAGTACTATGAGTGCCGGCGTTGCGATCGTTCGACAGATACAGCTTTAACGAACCATCTACCGTTGAAACTGCCGTTTGATGCAGCGTGATGTTGTTCAGACTGTTGAGTGCCACATTCTCCCGTAGACGAGCTGCATTATTCGATTCTGGCTCGAAGGAATGCACCACCGTGCGTCTGTCTGCTGCTGTTGCCATTGCAAGAGAGAGATATCCCATTTGCGCTCCCACATCCAGACATACCGACCCAGGCTTCAGCACTGAGCGCAAAAATCTGATGGTTGGCAGCTCGTAGTCGCCGAAGACATACAAGTGTGCCTGCAGGTACTCTGTAACATCGAGCTGCATGCGAATACCATACCGTAGCGTTGAGACCAACCTTGTTGGAACCTTGGGCGCCAGATAGGGAAAGTACAGACGCGTTAGAATCGAGTACTTGCCGTGCTCACGCGGGTAGAGTCGCGCGAGGCGTTGAAACACTGTGCGGAGAATCGCCATAGGTGGCAAAGTTACTGTTTGCTGTCCGCTTACAGCGCACCTACAAGAAACGGCAGTGTAACAAGGGATACCAACGTCGAGGCCAGGATGGCCTGTGCCAGAGCTGAAGTATCAAGCCCATACCTCTCGGCAAACACCATCGTGAGCATCATTGTGGGCATTGCGGTCTCAAGCATTGCAGCACGCTCTACCATTGGGTCTTCAATAAGCCAGATCGTGGCCGACCACATAACAGCTGGGACGATGATGGTGCGTATGGCTACTGCGGGAAGGATAACCGGTAGACGCTGAAGATTGGGCACTTGCAGTGTGAGGCCGATGCTAAAGAGCATCAGCTGTGGAACGATCTTTCCGGCTGCCATACAGGACGATGTTATCCAGGGGGCGATTGGTACGTCCAAGACATTAATGATCATCGCTATCATAATGGCAATCATCGGCGGCAGGCTTACAACCTGCCTGACGGCATCTGACAATGTTGCCTTCGAGTCCGATGTACCGAAGCGGACGCAGATCAACGTTCCAACTGAGAAGAGTAGCGGCGTCATGCCGAGATAATCATATTCAATCGGGATGTGCCTAGCCCCCTCGCCTAACACGGCCGTGGTAATAGGCAGTCCAAGGTACATCGCATTGCACCACGTTCCGGCAAGGATCATTGCTCCGGCTGCGGTAGGCGATATCCTGTTGCGCAGAAGCACGCCGTAGGTAAGCCATGAAAGGAGGAGCCCCAGAACAACGGTGCTAACCGACACGATCGGTACCGTCCATAAGTGTTCACCGATGTGCACCTGACTCAGCGCGCCGAATGTGAGCAGGGGAATGAAGACGTTCAGGACGATGGACCCAATCACCTTTCTCACATCTGCCGAGGGCAATGCGCTGGGGACAAACCTATAGAGCACGCCGCAAGCAAGAGGAATGCTAAGCTGGAGGAACACATCAAACATCCCGCAATCTACGGGCAATTCACACTTCGGCGCTGTAAATGCACTATGACTATAGGAGACATAGTTTCATCACAACAAATGGAGTTCATGTATGATGTTTCGAGTTTGTATTGCTGTATCTCATGAGACAGAGCAATCGCTGTATGCTAAGCTACTACCCACAACGCGCGATCAACTGCAGGTTGTAACGAGGGTAGACATGAATCGCTCGCTCATTGATCAGCTGAGTGGTGCAGTTGATGTTTGCGACATCGTCCTGTATGACCCGTCTCTAGACTCCGGCGCAGCATTGGCCCTCTGGCAGCATGCAGAGCCTAGAGCAGTGCTTTGCTGCTGGTGTACCGATCCTCGCAGTGCGATAGAGTGCATGAAGGCCGGGCCAGTCTTTGTACTGACAAATGCCTCGACCGCAATAGATGTCGATATTGCTTTTCGCAGGTGTAAGCGCCTCGTTCGATCGACTGCAACCACTGCCATGATTGCCAAGTCACCTAGCGCAGAGTATGCACCCAGCGTAGTAGCTCTGCCACACCTGCGCGGAATCGAAGTGAGGTCGTGTGAGTCAATAGTCCATGTAGAGGGGCAAGGCAACTACACTAATGTTGTCTTTGCTCGGGAGCCCAAACTCATGCTCTCGAGAACCATTGGTGATTACGAAGACATTCTCGCCGGTGCAGGCTTTATTCGCGTTCACAGGAGTCACATCGTGAACATGCGGCATGTACGACGCGTGATTCCGGGGAAAACTCCGCGAATCGTTCTAACCAATGGAGACATTGTATCGGTTTCCGAGCGATATCGCGAGCGGCTAATGAGTAAACTCAACATCATCAAGCGCAAATAGTAGTCGGGCGCAGGGAAGGGGCTAGGTATTCTGCTGGATGAACAGCCGAAGCATGGCAAGACGCCAGATAAAGAGGGCGTTAGTGGTATCGCCGTTTCTGTATCGCTGCACGAGATCGTGAACCTTGCGGGAATCAACAAAGGCGTCGAGCTCTGACCAAGAGCCATCGAGAGTGTAAGAGAGCGCACCGCGAAGCCACTTGATGTGGCCCGGCGTGATAAATCCTGTCTTGTCCTTGCGATCGAGAATTTGGTCTGGCACGATTCCGCGCATAGCCGCACGAAGCACACGCTTTGTCTCTCCTCTATACACCTTGTGCTCCGTTGGCATCGTAAACGAGAGGTCTACAAGGCGGTGATCAAGGAACGGTACACGAGACTCAATGCTAAAGGCCATGGAGTTAATGTCTTCCGTGTGCAGCAAGGTAGGCAGCAGCGTTACGCGGAGCAGGTTGTGCAGGAAGGCATTGAGTCTCGAACCCGTTGGGTTCGTGCATCGAAGCGGATAGGTGCCAGCCCCTTGCCGCATGATCCATGGATACGTGTGTCCAAACTCTGTTGTGTAGAGGTATTCTTCGCTGCGTGCAGCGGCAAGCAGACTCTTTGCCAGAACACTGACGCGTTTCGATGCGCCATAGCCTTGGCGGCGACAGTGCGCCTGCAGTTCGGCATAGGCCTTGACGTATGAGCCTTCATTGATGTGCTCAGCAATAACACGGTACAGGGAATGCATGTAGCCGCCGAGTATCTCGTCGGACCCCTGTCCGTCCAGCACAACCTTGACTCCATTGCGGGCAGCAAGCCCCATAACGAAGTACTGGGAGATGTACGACGAGGAAGGCATAGGGGCATCCATAAGCCCTACGACCGTATCGAGAGCCTGGGCTACGTCTGAATCAGTTGGTGAGATCTCGCTGGACTGAATCGTTGGATAACGATCCAGAAGATGGCGGATATATGGGCGTTCGTCTACATCGCCAGTGCCTGTGTAGTATGCTGTGAATGTGCGAACCTCGTGCTCTGAGGTAGAGGAGGCAAGCACGCCCGCGATTGATGTGGAGTCGAGTCCGCCGCTCAGGCAAACACCCATGGGTACGTCTCTACGAGACGTTATGCGTATTGAGTCGATGAATAGCTCGCGAAACCGTTCAGCGTTCTCCTCGAATGTATTGGTCGGATTCTCGTTCGTTGCAACATCCGCGTATTGCCAAATGCGCAATGAGCCGCTACTCCATTCAAGATTGTGTGATGCCGGAAGTGATAGGATGTCGGCGAAGTACGTTTCTTCCCAATGATGCATCCACCCTAAGTAGAGTCCGCGGGCTACCTGTGCCTCGTTGAAGCCACCACGAAACAGGGGGGTAGTCTTAAGTGCTTTAATCTCCGAAGCAAAGTAGAAACGACCGTCACGAATGCTGTAATGAAACGGCTTTATGCCAAACCGATCACGGGAGCAGAATAGCGTTTTCGTAGCATCGTTCCATATCGCAAATGCCCACATGCCAATGAACCGCTCAACGGCCTGATATCCCCAGTGTGCAATGGCCGTGAGAACTACCTCGGTATCGCCGCTAGTGGTAAAACTGTACCCAGCATCCTGCAATTCTTTGCGAAGTTCGACGTAATTGTACACTTCGCCATTAAACGAAATCGTTAGCTCACCCCTAGACATTGGCTGGTGCGAAGCTGCAGAGAGATCCAGAATGCTTAATCGGTTATGTCCCAGGAACACAGCACCGGACTGCCATGTGCCCCTGTGGTCGGGACCACGGTGGCTCATAGCAGCAAGCATCGCCGAACCAGCTGATACTAGTTCGTCGGATGAACGCGAAGTGTCGATTATGCCTGCTATGCCGCACATGAGTGTCGAAACTACGGAATGCGCTACATTGTGTTGATGAACATGTTGTGGAAACTTCGAATTCTTCTCGGACCTATGAAGCAATTCATTCTTCCGAAAATCGGTGAGGCCGTTTCTCGAATACCCGAGAAGCTG
Source organism: Kapaibacterium sp. (SeqCode) (assembly GCA_044345485.1). Lineage (GTDB taxonomy): Bacteria > Bacteroidota > Ignavibacteria > Kapaibacteriales > Kapaibacteriaceae > UBA10438. Next base: position 44,197 of record JBIJAX010000008.1, on the reverse strand, counting down.
CGGTATTCTACTCGTAGGGATGTACCCATTCACGAAGGGTTGCATACTGCAGATGGCGTGATGCCGCTTCCCTCGGCTGCGTGGTTCCGTGAGCACTCATCGCACGTTCTCCACTTTGCCCTTGCTATGCAGAAGGGGAATGTCTCTGCATATGGAATAGATACATGGACCGTTGGCGATCCAGATCCGCGTGATCAAGACATTCGATCTGTTCATGAGCTAAGCCGCATGCATCACTGGTGTGCATATGCGCTAGCTGCTCACATCGAGCCGCATCACATAGATCATTGGGCTGCACAGTTTGAGCGTGAAGTTGCCACCTTCAGCGCATCGTACGATAGGTATAGTGTGCATTGGCAGTTTCCGATGGGCAATGCGCTACGAGTGTTTTCGATGCTCGTTGCATGGGACTGGCTGCGACGTAGCGGGTATCAGAATGCTGATACAGACCGCATGATAGCAGCGCGTGCAGCCGAGCACGGAATTGCTGTTTACCTGCAACGGGAATCTAAAGGGGGATTGTCTACGTCGCATTATGCTGCGAATCTTCTTGGACTTCTTGCCGTTGACACCTACGTGAAGGGTGTTTCAACACTGCCACCGCTAACATCATTTGTCAGACGTGAGGTGCAGCGAGAGGTTCGATGTCAGTTCTTAGACGACGGCATGGTGCAGGAAGCAAGCACAGGATATCACCGGCATGTGGTAGACATATTTACGATGGTAGCTGTTCTTTACCGGGGCAGTGGACACGCCATGCCAGAGCACCTGCTGCCTGCTCTTGAGAAGGGGCATGATGCACTGCGTACGATTGAGAACATCGGAATGCCTCTTATCGGTGATAACGACGACGGCATGGCGATGAAGCTCACAGGCTTTGCTCCTGATACATCACTGACCTACGATTTTGCAGCGCTGCTGGGTAGTACGTCGGTCATGAAAGAGTCCTATGCATCCTTTCCAAAATTTGGCCTAGACGTATGGAAGGGGCAGCTTTTTGACGTCACACTGCGGAACGGTCATGTTGGCCAGTTTGGCAAGGGCGGACATGCCCATCATGATCAAAATTCAATCACAGTTTCGGTACAGGGAAGCCCCCTGATCATCGATCCCGGCACGTCGCTGTACACCTATTCCGAGCAGGTACGCAACCAGGAACGGTCGGTGCATTCGCATGCAACGATGTGGCCCGTAGATATCGAGCAGGGATACATTCATCCGGGATCAGAGGGATTGTTCTGGCTGCCATCGTTTGATGTTGAGTGTAGCATTCTTGAACGCAATACTGAGCGGTGGAAGGGGCGGGTAGTGCATTCGAGCGGTGTCTCACACATTCGAGAGGTTCTACTGTCTACTTCTACCGATGAGGTTTGCTGCACGGACGTGTTGCAGCGCAATGGCGTTCCATACGACGGAGAGCTTCTCTTCCCGCTGGCACCTGATGTTCATGTTGATCTTCATGATGATCATGCGACCCTCACAACTGGTGCAGCGCGTGTTGTCCTTCAGTGGCAAGGGGGCCCCTGCTCCATTCGACAGTTCAGAGTTGCCCCTGCCTTTATGACCCCCCGGCCGAGCAAGATGCTTGTGCTTACCGGAAATACCCTCTCATGGGTGCTCCGCAGGAGCTAAATTCGTACCATGAAGCTCTCCGAGCACCTAGGTAAGATCACGTGGTCGTTAGCCGACAAGCTCCTGTATGTGGGGTACGGGTTTGTGCAGTTCATGCAGATCAATGCGCTGCACAGCGGGAACATGGGCAACCACGATCTAGCTACCACCACATACGGAATGTTCACCCTGATCGTAACCCTCAATACATGGGTTACGATGATCGCAGACGGATCGGCACTTGCCGGCATCATACAGTTTGGAGTTCACAAGGAAGATCGCAAGCGTGTGAACACGCTTGCGGTGATGATCTATGGGGCTATTGTAGCCTTCGCCGGATTACTCTTCTATGGACTTGCAGGGGTGATTGAGCACTCCCTTCATATCAACGGTTTTCCTGTTGTTGCGACATGGCTGCCGATCTACCTGATTCTTACAATGCCCAGGATGATCTGTTTGAAGATTCTTTTGCGCGACATGGGGATGAGGCAGATTTTTATTGCTGATGCAGTCTGGTTTGGCGTGCGAACGCTTATGACGGTGATGGCAATGAATGCTAATTCGCTCGTGACGCTTGAAGACATCCTGATGATCGACCTCGTTGGTATGGGGGCATGCTCACTGATCATGCTTGTTCTTACGTGGAGGCAGCTTGAGTTCTCCTGGACCGGCACAATGTCTCTTGGACGGTATCTTACGTATGGTGTGCCGCTTTCGCTGGCAGGTGCGCTAAGTACGGCTCCGAGAATGCTTGACGTGTATGTGATCGCCATGTTTTTTGGTGTCGGCGTTGTTGGTATCTATAACCCTGCAAAGAACCTCTACCGCATCTTCGAACAGGCCTACGATGCTGTTGTAACCTTGCTATATCCTGCCGCGGTACGAATGTACAGTCAGAATAGAATGTCGGACCTGCAGATCCTCATCACAAAGGCAATCAGCTTTACGCTGCTTCCAACGCTGGTTGCTGTGGTAATTCTCGAGCTTGGCCTCGGAGAATTTCTGATCGATATGCTGCTGCCGCAGTACCACGAAGTTGTTGGGCACTTCAATGTTCTCACCATTGCTGCGTTGGCAATGCCCTTTGGGTTGATGGCAGGTGTTATCCAAGCAATGGGGCGCAGTACGCCGTTATTGGTCTACTCTGCAATAAGCGTTGTTGCGTCTATGGCCGTACTTTTCATCGTTGGGTATTCAGGCAATCCACATTGGATTGGACTTGGGCTCGTGACATTCACTGTTGTGTCGGGGGCGCTCTACATGAACCATGTTAGACGGGAGATTCACATACCGGTTAAGGCACTTACTCGTGCCCTCGATGACGTTCGTGCTAGCTTGTCTAGGCGCATGAAAGGAAGACAATGATGTGGATGCAGATCATCCTGGTAAAACGTGCTCTCCTCCACAAGCCCCTTTCTTGGTTTGTGCGACTATTGCTAGCAATAGGCCTTTTGGTTTCATCGATGGCCTACTGGTGGGTGAACACTTCCGTTCTGTGTGATTTGCAGCGTCAGGCTCAGCAGCTTGCCATTGATATCGTTGTCCTGCCAGATGCAGACCCATCATTGGTAGACGAGTGTGTCGTGAATCTGCGGCGTAGGCCCGATGTTGCCTCGGTGAGATTGCTTGATTCGCGAACAGTATGGATGCTCTTTCAGCGCGAGCTCGGTGTGCAATCTTCGGGTCTAACAGATATCGCGTCCATGCCAAAGGTTATCCAAGTGCAGATTGATGGGCGATTGGCATCAACACAGCGCGTTAAAGCTGTTCAGAATCATGTCTACGCAATCCACCAGAGCGTTGTAGAGCGAGTCCTCATTCCCAGCCAGGCATTTCACGAGATCGACATCAAGCGTGAAGATGTTCTGCTGGCACGAGTGTTGGGAACTCCTGTATTACTGCTTCTGGGACTTGTGGCCTGCTTGCTTGTTATTCAACCGCTATATCCATTGATCATTTCGAGAGACGTTCATCGAGTGCTGGGAATCAAAGCCCTACGGGGGCTAGTAACGGCGACCATGCTAACATTGCTCATTGTTGTGGTGGCTGCTGGGCTATCTGTTGCAGCTGTGATCTATTCTGTGAAGCCCCTTCAGCAGATTGTTCCATGGTTGATGGACTTCTCGCCAACGGTTGGGATTTAACTATCAAGATCCTATCACGATATCTCCTTCGCCAGTATCTCGCGACAGTTTTGTTTGCGCTAATGGCTTTGAGTCTCTTATTCGTGTTAGTAGATCTGTTTGACAGGCTCGATAAATTCCTTGATCATAAGACGCCAGGCTCTGTTGTCGTAGACTATTACCTTGCCTATCTGCCACAGATCATCGAGCTCATTACACCCATTGCAATCATGCTCTCAGGTCTGTTTTCCATTGGCAGATTGAGCAATCAAAACGAGATCACCGCGATGCGTGCTGGTGGGATGAGCACAACGCGGTTGCTAATGCCGGTTCTTGCTGCGGGAGCGCTTTTCAGTGCAGGCCAGATCTATTTCAATGGCTGGTATGTCCCGGTTGCAAGTCGTGCCAAAGTTGAGATCGAACGGAGGTATTTAGGCAGTGATGCTGGCCGGAACGTCCTTAACGACCTTTCTTTTCGTGAACAGCCTACCATGAATATTTCAATTTCACGGTACGATATCGATTCCCGACAAGGAAATGGCGTTACGATTGAAGAGTTTACATCGATTGATCATCCACGGATGATATCGCAGTGGGAGGTGGGTACCATCACTTGGGACAGTACGACGTCCACATGGGTTGGCAGGGGAATCCTTCGGCGCTGGTTCGAGGCTGACTCAGTGAGGATCTCGGGCATGCAGGAGGCGCGAATTCCATTTACGACCCAGCACCAGGATATCATGCGTCTGCAGCAGTCTACCGATGAAATGACGTTTACGGAACTGGAGCAGCACATTAGAACCCTTCAAAAAGGGGGCAAGCAGACACGGATCCTCGAGATTGATCTTGCGGGACAGTGGGCGTTCCCGTTTGTAAACGTCATTGTAATATTGTTGACTGCTCCGTTTGCAGCTGTTCGCAGGCGTGGCGGAGTTGCTGTGAATGTTTCGATTGCGATGATAGTATCCATCAGCTACATCGCATTTGCCAAGATCGGCCAGGCAGTTGGTGCGACCACGGACATGCCTGCATGGATTGTTGGATGGAGTTCTAATATCATGTTTGGAGTTATCGGATTGGGCGTGCTGTATCGTTTTCGTAAGTAAGGGAATCTACAACAGATGTTTACCTTCCTCATCCTTGTAATGCTGCTGTTAGTGTCCTATCGGCTTCCGAGTCAGGTGTTCCAGCTCGTGGCGCCAACTCAATCAGGGATATGGTTTCGTAACGACATCCAAGAATCTGACAGTGCGAACATCCTTGTTGATTTCTACATGTTTAATGGCGGGGGCGTTGCTACGGGCGATCTAGACAAGGATGGTTTGCTCGACATCATCTTTACGAGCACGCAGAAGGGGCTTGCATTCTACAGGAACGAAGGCAAGTGGAAGTTCGCCGACCGCACGAGCGAATCTGGCCTGTTCCTGCCTGATACTTCACAGAACACTGGGGTGCTCATTGCAGATCTGAATACGGACGGTCTGCTTGATGTGTATGTCTCGCGACGGTATGCGAAGAACCGCGTCTTCATTAACAAGGGAGATGGTGTATTTCAGGATGAGACTGACACCAGCCCACTGGGGATCCATGCATACACCACGCAGGCAGTACAGACTGATTACGATCGTGATGGCGATCTCGACCTGATACTGGTTAACAGCGGCGAGCCGAGAAGAAAGGGGTACATCAATCCTGGTACCTCAGACATACTGATGCGTAATGACGGAAATGGGCGCTATACTGATGTGTCGCAAACAGCTGGTATCACGGACAAAGGATATGGCCTCTCGGCAAGTGTGGGAGATCTCGACGAAGACGGTTGGCCGGATGTCTATGTTGCTAACGATTTCGAGGAGCGCGACAAGATCTGGCTGAATAAACGAGATGGTACCTTCGAAGAGGTTGCCTCGAGGCGACTCTCGAATATGTCATGGGCTTCGATGGGTAGCGATGTGGCAGACGTCAATGCTGACGGGCTGCTCGACGTGGTAACAGTAGATATGCTTCCGCGTGATAATTATCGCCGGCAGACGCAGCTAGGAGGAATGTCGATCTACGGTCCGTTCTTCGACTCACTTCAGAGAGTGCAGAACACCTTGCAGCTCAATCGTGGAGCTGGTCAGTTTATGAACATTGCACACCTCGCAGGCATCTCGGCAACTGATTGGAGCTGGTCTGTCCTTGCTCAGGATTATGATCTCGACGCAGACGTGGATCTGTTGATTACCAACGGGACAAAACGAGATCTTGGCGATCAGGATTTTGCATACAACTTCCTTTCAAATCCTAAGAATTACCGCACTGATGCCTATAGGTCGATGCCGTCTACACGATTGCCGAACTGTTACTTTGCCAACACTAGTAGCACCGCCGGTCATATACACTTCGATGAGCAATCTGCTGTGAGTGGCATGTCGGACTCAATCATCTCGAACGGTGCTGCCTTTGCGGATCTTGATAACGATGGCGACATGGATATTGTCATAAACAACACCGATACCGTTGCATTTGTGTATCGAAATACAGCAGTAGAGCAAGGAAACAAACGCTGGGCGGGCATTGTACTGCGCGACGGCATACGCAACGTGAACGGCATCGGATCCCGCATTACCTGGAGCATCTCTTCGCCAACGGCACAACGCACTGTTATTCAGGAGTGCTATACTGCGCGAGGTTTTCAATCAGCGTCGGATCCTCGACTTGTAGTTGCGCTGGGACCATTGGAGAAGGTAGACAGTGTTTTGATTAGATGGCCTAACGGTACGTCGACTGTTTCAAGCTCTGTGGCCTCGATGGCCTACACCACGATTCTCTTTGCCGAGACGAATCCTGCCTCTCATGCAAAAGGCGATAAAGATCAGGCCCGTGCCGTAAAGCCCCTTTTCGTGCGCATGCCCGACACATTGTTACCGTACCGTCACAGAGAAAATTCCTACGATGACTTCAAACGTGAGCGGCTACTTCCGTACCGTTTTTCGAAAGACGGTCCGGCGATGGTCGTAGGCGACGTGAACGGAGATAGAATCCCTGATCTCATCACTGCTGGCGCAAAGTACCAGCCCACGCAGTGTTTTCTTCAGCGTCCAAATGGAACGTTCGAACCCTTCGATGCCGGCCTAGATGATGCAGTTGAGTCGGAAGATATAGACATGGCCTTGGTAGACATCGATAACGATAATGATCTAGACCTCGTAGTTGTGACAGGGGGCTCGGAGTTCGAACCCGATGATGTTGAGTTGTACGACCGTGTCTATCGAAATAATGGTAAAGGTGTCTTTACGCGTCTGCCCGGCGAGCTTGCAACTGCTGTTGCGGGGTCGTGCTTGGTTTCAGCGGACATGAACGCCGATGGCGATAACGACCTTTTTATCGGAGGCAGGGTTGTGCCGGGTCGATTCCCAGAACTCGCACCGAGTGTGCTGTACGCCAATGTGAAGGGGCATTTTGTTGACGTTACAGACAGTCTTGCCCCTGGATTGCGTTATGCGGGAATGACGTCTTCTGCTCAGTGGGTAGACATCGACAACGACAATGATCAGGACCTCGTCGTTGTGGGCGAATGGATGGCGCCGCGTGTATGGCGCAATATGAAAGGCCGGTTTGCAGAGGTAACAACGGAGCTGGGTCTCGACTCACTTCTCGGATGGTGGGCCGTTGTGCGCGCCGCTGATGTTGACGGAGATGGTGATCAAGACCTTCTTCTGGGCAATAACGGAACGAACTGTCAGTTTGCCCCCTTACCCTCATCACCAATCGAGTGCTTCGCTGCAGACTACGATGATAACGGGTCTCTGGACCCGCTTGTGTTTCGCTATGTAGAGGGAAAACTCGTTCCGACGCGGGGCCGATCAACAATTACATCGCACATGCCTACGCTTACGCGCAAGTTCACAACGTATGCTTCCTTTGCCGAGGCAACGATCGACGATATCCTGACCAAAGAGCAACAGACAGCTTCGACGCATCTCGTTGTAAAGACGTTTCAATCAGGAATCCTTCGGAACAATGGAGGTGCATTCACATTTGAGCCATTCCCAGACATTGCACAGGCCGCTCCGATAAAAGATATGCTTGCCGATGACGTTGATGGTGACGGCGACCTGGACATCATCGCCGTTGGCAACACGCGGACGGCAGATGGCGATAACATCGGCTACGATGGAGGTATCGGAGTTGTGCTGAAGAACAACGGTAGCGGCAGATTTACGCCAATGCTTGCGAGTGAAAGTGGTCTGGCGATTCATCGTGAATGCCGTAGAATCGTGCGGATTTCCCGGCAAGCCGGGAAACCGTTGATTGCGATAACAACAAATTCATCCACACCAGTGCTTTTGGGGGCTCCAATTGAGTAAGGCTCAAAAGCGTATTTTTGATACATGAGAGCTTTGCTTTGCACACTCCTGTGTGCCCTCGGCGTAACTGCGACGCAAGCGCAGACAACTTCTCTCACAGGTGAAGACATCGTTCATCAGTGGAACCGGCTGGTAATCGAAGTCATTATGGAAGACGGCTTCGGTCCACCAGTAGCCGCCCGCATCCATTCATATGCAAACCTTGCAGGCTACCAAGCTGCATTTTATGCTGATCCAGCATATACAAGCATGGTGGGCAAGCTCAATGGGTTTACGTCATGCCCCTTGCCTTCGGCAGATTCTACCTATGACTGGCGCGTGTCTGCTGTTGCAGCATATCAGGTTGCATGCAGTAAGCTTCTGTATCGAATTGTCTTTTCCGACAGTCTGGCCAAAGTGCATTTTGAGAAGCTTAGTAAAGAAGTTCCTGCCGATGTGTTCCGGCGATCAAAGGAATTTGGCGTAGCCGTTGGTAAGGCCATCAACGCCTATGCAAAGGCAGATGGGTATTCCCGAACGCAGGGCCTGCCAGACTATGAATGGCCACGCTGCGATTCCTGTTGGATTCCTACGCCACCGAATTTTGCACGTCCGCTCTCACCATACTGTGGACAGGTGCGAACTATCGTACTTAAGAATGCAAGTGAGTTTCCGGTGCCGCCAAGCATAACGTTCTCGATAGAAAAGGGCTCGGAATTCTATAAGGCCGCATTGGAGGTGATTGAAACCGGCAAGAACTTAACCGCCGAGCAAAGGGCGATTGCTAGTTTCTGGAACGATAATCCGGTTTTGACAAACTACCACGGCCATTTTATTTACAATTCACGTCAGATATCACCTGGCGGACATTGGATGAACATAGCCGAGCAGGTAATGGCGCAGCAAAAGACCCCAATGGTGCGCTGTATGGAGGTGTATTCAACGTTGGCGTTTGGGCTATTTGACGGTTTTACGGCATGCTGGCAGGAGAAGTTCCGTGGTAACCTTATTCGTCCTGTAACCTACATCAACAAATACATCGAAAAAACCTGGGAACCTTTACTACAGACTCCACCGTTTCCGGAGCATGCCAGCGGTCACTCGACAATTACAGCGGCTGCTGCAGAGATCCTTACGCATCACTTTGGAGATGTAGCGTTCGTGGACAGTACAGAAACGCCGTTTGGTTGGCCCGCGAGGTCGTTCAAGAGCTTTCGTGCGGCAGCAGACGAGGCCTCGATCAGCCGTTTGTACGGTGGAATCCATTACCGCAGAGGGTGCGATGCCGGTAGCCAGCACGGCAAACTGATTGGCAAGGCTGTAATCGACAGAGTCAAAGTAGTAAAGAGCACAGAATGATTCGTAGCTGTATCCTTTTCCTTTTAGCTATTCTGGTTGCGTCATGCGAATCAGAGCAGCCAACTGGTCCAGTTACTGTGGACACCACCGTTGTCTCATTTGAGAACGTACGTCCAGACAGCACCATTGGTTGGGTCTACTACTCGTTGGAGTCTGCCAGGGTAGTCCCAGCAGACAGCATCTCGGCTGCAAACTGGGACATCCGCATGCCGTATATCCTTTGCTGCGGTAATACGAAGGCGATTCCAGTGCAACTAAACTCCGGATCAAATGGAACCGGAGGAGTGCAGGGGGCTGTAGTGACGGCCAGATTTGAAAACTTGAGCGTAATGCCGTCTGGGACAGTTCTGCGGCTTGATGATCGCGACAACCCAGTTGTTCCGCTCCCAGTTCTTGGTTCGAACATCTTCTTTGTCTATGATATTGCGTCGCATACCCTGCGCCCCAGTCCAGACAAGGTTCTGATCGTTCGAACGTCATCCGGAAAGCTCTGGAAGTTTCAGATTACGAGCATCTATAAAGATGCCGAAACAAATCCGACGCAGGATACTCCCATCGGATTTTACCATTTTCGTAGCGCACAAATAGCTCAGTAGGAGAAAAGCATGTACGGAAACATCACGGTGATCGACGCGACACCAACACATGAGGGGCATCAGGACGATCCAGTAAAACTGGAAGAGTTCGAAGCCAAGATCGCCCGCGGTGAGAAAATCGAGCCGCATGATTGGATGCCCACTGAATACAGACGTCAGCTTATACGAATGATTGAGCAGCACGCGCATTCGGAGGTCATCGGCGCACTACCCGAAGGCACATGGATTACGCGTGCCCCAGGGTTCAAGAGAAAAATCGCTCTCATGGCCAAGGTGCAAGACGAGATTGGTCACGCTCAGCTCCTATATTCTGCGGCTGAAACACTTGGGAAGCCCCGTGAAAAGATGATCGATGATCTATTGAACGGGAAATCGAAGTATTCTAATGTTTTCAACTACCCTGCACTGACGTGGGCAGACACAGCAGTTATTGCATGGCTAATCGATGCGTCGGCGATCATCAATCAGGTAGCCAACTCCAAGGGGTCGTATGCCCCATATGCACGCGCTCTGGAGCGTATCTGCATGGAAGAGTCGTTCCACCTGAAGTATGGGTACGACAACGTTGTTGCGCTTGCCACTGGTACGCCGAAGCAGCGTGAGATGCTCCAGGAAGCCTTCAATCGCTGGTGGCGTCCGATCATGCACTTCTTTGGTCCACCAGATGTTGCGAGCCAGCATACTGAGAAGCTCATGAAGTGGAAAGTCAAGATGGCCACAAATGATGATATGCGCCAGCAGTTCTTCAATCAGTACGTTCCGAAGATTCTCGAGCTGGGTCTCGAGATCCCTGACAAGGAGCTCAAGAAAGACCCAGTGACAGGCAAGTGGGAATACGGCGATCCTGACTGGAGTGAGTTCAAGCGAGTGATCAACGGTGACGGACCATGTAACAAGGAGCGTATCGCGGTGCGTCGCATGGCTGAGGACCAGGGGCGCTGGGTGCGTGAAGCACTCGCACGCCCGTCCGAAAAATACATGGCGCCGCACGCCTAATCCAACAAACAGCCACAGAAACTTGCCCAGCTCGTGAAATGACACGGGCTGGGCGTTGTATTTTTGGAGCTTGTCTTTTTCCAATGATTCAAGGTGGCCATAGTGCCAACACCGGTCCCACATCCCACGAATCCAGCTGACACACTATCACAGTTTGAGGCATTCGTCAAGCTTGTAACAATACTGCGCCAGCAATGCCCGTGGGATATGAAGCAAACGCATGACTCCATCTCGCACCTGCTGCTCGAAGAGGCATATGAAACCATCGAGTCCATTCAAAATGCCGATGACAAGGAGTTCTCGAAGGAGCTGGGGGATATTCTCCTTCACGTAGTTATGCATGCCGTTATGGCTGAACAGCGTGGAGCGTTCTCATTGCGGGACATCATTGAACAGGAATTCAACAAGCTTGTTAACAGGCATCCCCACATCTTCGAGGGTGAGAATGGTGTAGATGAAAAGACCGTTCTGCAAAACTGGGAAAGTCTCAAGATGAAGGAAGGACGTACCTCTATTCTTGATGGCGTGCCGAAAGCTCTCCCCGCAGCACTCAGGGCGCAGAGAGTTCAGGAGAAAGCAGCCAATGTTGGATTTGATTGGCATGATCGCAGAGATGTATGGGCAAAGGTCGATGAGGAGCTTGGCGAACTTCGGGTTGAGATTGCATCTAAGGATGCGGACGGTATCGAACGTGAGTTTGGGGATGTCTTCTTTGCGCTCGTGAATGCAGCTCGCCATGAGGGGGTTGTTGCAGAGCATGCGCTGCATCGGACCATTGGTACGTTTATGAGCCGCTTCCAGCATATCGAGAATCGGGCTGCAGAGAACAATAGAGAATTGCGGTCGATGACACTCGAAGAGATGGATAGATATTGGGATGAAGCGAAAGGGAAAGGGACAGTATGAGGCTCTTCGTCTGCGGCTTGATCTGCTATGCACTGCTCGTGTCGTGCTCCGGATCTTCTGACGAAGGTCCGGCAGAGGTGCAGGGTAAACAAGACACTGTCCATCGCTCGGCTGATTCTGTTGTCACTGGACATGAACATGATCACGATGGTATAGACACGGCTGCGTTTACTGTAACCGACTCGACGATTCACATCAAGAACGATACGTATCCTCGTCCATCTGGTCGCGTTATCAACTTACTGATCACCGGTATCGACGCGCGTCTTGGTGAGCATTCAGGAAGAGCTGACGCAAACCACCTCGTTCGGTTTTTTCTTGACTCTGGCTGTATTGAAGTAATCTCCATTCCACGGGGCACCTATGCCGACGCAGGATTCCCCGATACAACTCAGCTAAACATGATCGCCAATGTTCGAAGCGCAAAGGGACAGTCTGCATACCTAGGCAAAGTAGCCAAGATTGCCCAGGTGCCGAAGATTGATTTTTGGGTTGAGTTTGGATTCTCTCAGGCCATCGGATTGTTGGAACTGATGGGCTACAAAGACAATGCGACGTCGATGCTACGTGTGCTTCGCACACGCAAGGCCTATGCAACAGGTGATTTCCAGCGTTCCTATAATCAGGGTCAGTTTATCAGACAGGCAATACTGCGGACGTTCGACAAAACCGATGACATCCTTGGGCAGCTTGCAATGCGGGCAGCTCTTGTTCTTGTTGAGACAAACCTAACATACGATGCCACGCAGTACATTCTGAGCGAACTCCGTTCGCATGGCTTTTCGTCTTCGACGAGTGAGCGAGCCTGGGTGCGCATGAAGCCCGAATCGATATCACGCTTTCAAGTTTTTGATTTTGATTCTTCGAGAGTCAATCACTTGGATGCACAGATCTCTAAGCGTGTTGACCCCACAATTCCTGACAGCGCTGCGAAGCGCTCAGCGGATTATGAGCGTAGATTGTCAGGAATCATAGACCGTGCAGCCGCTGACAGCGCAAAAGCGCCACGAAGAGTGATCTCAAATCTTTCCCGTCCGTTCTCGCAAAGAGCATGGCTGCAGATAAAGGATAAGCGAAAGCGGGCTGCGATGAAGAATCGTATCTGCGCATTGCTGATCAGCGCTTACTCTCGTACGGGACAGCAAAGTGACGTAAACCAGGTGCAGCAATTCCTTGAAATCGACAACAAGGCTACCTCAGATAGGTAAGCGGATTGATGCGCTTACCATCGATCCAAATCTCGAAGTGAACTACATCTCCATCGAGATTACTGCCGCTTGCGCCTATTCGGCTGCCTGGGCCTAGCTCAGATCCTCGGTGAACGGAAACGCTGGCAAGATTTGCGTAGACAGTGCGAAATCCATTGAGATGGTCAACGATCACAAGAGAACCAAATCCTGGAAGCCAAGTCACCGTTGACACAAGCCCCTTTGCCACGCATGCTACACTAGTTCCTGTGGAGGCCTTGATATCGATTCCCGGATTTTCATGAGAGGTTCCGGTTGATGGGTTGGTATAGGTGCCGTATCCGTGCAGCACCGAGCGTCCCGGTGTAGGCCAGGGCAGGGAGTTTGTTTTAAAGGGGCCTCTCTGAGGTGCAGACGATGAAACAGTGGATTCTGCAGAACCCGTCCTCCCGCGCTTAGATGCAGGCAGCCCGGGCTTGGCTCGCTGCTTTTCAGGTGATCTTTTACTTCGATCACGAGCAACTAGTTGTTCGATCAACGAACGAATCTTTGCTGCACTCTGCTGTTTCTTTCGGAGTTCTTCGATGAGCTGCTGTTTGCTGGCTCGTACAGACTGAATTTCTTTTTTCTGCTGTGTGAGCGACTGCGCCACTGTAACTCGTTTCTGCTCTTGATTTCGCAACGAGCGGGCTTGGACCTGAGATTCATATCCGAGATCGGTCATCCGAACTGAGAGGGAATCGGCAACGTTAGCGAGCTTGGTACGAAGAGCAGTGGTTGATCGCGTTGATGCAGCATAGATGTAGGGGGCAAGCATAGACTGCCGCAGCCGTCCGCGCTGGCCAACCACCTTCTCCTGCATACTCCGCGTAAGGAGCCTCCAACGGTCCTCCGCGCGGCTTATCGATGTGCGTGTCTGGGCAAACTGAACCTCGACTGACCGGAGGGAATCTTCAAGTATGCTCAGTCTCCCGGTTAGATCTGTGATCAAGCGTTGAAGGTTTTTCTGTTGTCGTTGTGAAGCAGTCAGAGACCGCATTGCACTAGACTCACGTTTGTTGAGATCTCGAATTCGCTGGCGTGTGGCATCAATCGACTGGCGAAGCCGTTGCAGCTCTTGTTGATGAGATGCAGCGGGTTGCTGGGCATGTGTGCTCACGAGAGCCACCGACGCCATGATAAGCAACACGATCAGTTGCATCAGTACTCTTCTGTGCGATGTCGTTCAATAACTGCACCGAGGCCACTGAGCTTTGACTCAAGCAACTCGTATCCACGGTCGAGATGGTACACTCGTAAAATCTCTGTTGAGCCTTGTGCTACAAGACCAGCCATTACAAGGCTGGCGCTCGCACGTAGGTCACTTGACATTACTGTAGCACCAGTAAGGGCATGGCTGCCCTTAACGACGCAGTATCCCTCGCCGGTTTCGATGTGCGCTCCAAGTCGTTGCAGCTCGGGTACATACCCAAATCGCGTTGGATAAATCGTATCCTTGATACGCGATGCGCCATCGGCGGTAAGCATGTAGGCAGCCCATTGCGCCTGGGTGTCTGTTGGGAAGCCTGGATAGATCGAAGCTGTAATGTCTACTGCTTCAGGCGTGGTGTCCATGCGAACGCGAATGGTGTCGTGCGCCACATCTACTGTAGCACCAGTGTCGATAAGTTTCTGTGTTACGGCGTCGAGGTGCAATGGTTCAACACCCGTAAGCGTAACATCGCCTCGAGTCATTGCAGCAGCTAGCATAAATGTTGCAGCTTCAATTCTGTCGGGAATCGTTGCTGCGGTTACAGGGCTAAGTTCATCAACACCTTCGATCTCAAGCGTCGATGTGCCAATACCCGAGATCTTTGCACCCATCTGAACGAGCATTGTTGCCAGATTAGTTACCTCAGGTTCGATCGCTACGTTGGTAAGTGTTGTGTGCCCCTTTGCCAGAACAGCCGCAGAGAGCACATTGACAGATGCCCCAACGCTCGAGATGTCAAAGTGGAAGTGGGTCCCCTGAAGTCTGGGGCAGGTAGCGATAATGTAGCCGCCTGAAACATCAATCGATGCTCCAAGTTTTTCTAGCCCCTTCAGATGCAGATCAACTGGACGTGGGCCAAAATTGCAACCACCAGGAAGGGAAACGCGAGCTTCGCCGTAACGAGCAAGAAGTGGTCCTAGCACATAGATTGACGCCCTCATTTGCTTTACGTGCTCATAGGGGGCTTCAAAGCTAGTAACCGAAGTGGAGTCCAACGTTAGAACATTGCCGTTTAGCTCCATCCCAACGCCCATGCTACCTAACAGCCTACTCATCGTGCCGAGATCGCGATTGTTCGGCGTATTTGTAAGCGTGACTTTGCCGTTGGTGAGAAGACATGTTGGCATCAACGCAAGTGATGCGTTCTTTGCGCCAGAAACAGCGACGCTGCCGTGAAGGCGAACGCCTCCGTGCACGAGAAACTTATCCATACACAAAGATAGGGGGCAGAAGAGCGGTTTTGTTGACTTCTGTATATTCGCACTCACCGTTAGAGGTGCCGCGTTGGTTTAAAGCGGCTGAGATCACACTCTTGGAACCTGATCCAGGTAATGCTGGCGAAGGAAAACGGATCCACCTATCTAACGGACGTTTGCTTCATGTTTAACTACAGAAGGTGCGTCCATGCACACGACTATCCTTACTGCCATAGCGGCAGTTGTTTTCTCCTCCAATCTCTGTGCTGCAGGAACATTGCAGCAAGGGTTGCCAGACACCGTAGCCAAGACGCTCCCGCGCATTGATGTGCGGACTCCTCGTGCGGATGAACATTCACCAGTTACACATACAACGATAACGCCGGCAACGTTGCGTCAGCTACATGTTGGCCAAGACCCTCAGTATATCGTTGAACGAGCCGTACCATCGATCGTTGCATTCTCTGAATCCGGAACTGGTATGACGAATTATGGTTCGTTCAGACTGCGCGGTATTGATCAAACTCGTGTGAACGTTACGCTTGATGGTGTACCGATCAATGATATGCTTGATCAAGGCGTGTTCTTCTCAAACATGAGCGACCTTACGAATGGCATGGCATCTATTCAGGTGCAACGTGGCATAGGAATGAGCATGAACGGTACAGCGTCATTTGCGGGCTCTGTCAACTTTGAGACCAACGCCGGACAAGATCTACCAACGGCCCATCTCGAACTTGGCGCTGGCTCATTTGACATGCGGCGTGCCAGTGCAAGCGTATCTACAGGTACTCTCAAGGGCGGGATTCATGCATTCGTAAGGTACACAAGCCTCCAGTCCGAGGGATACAGGACAAACACAGCTACGTCCACAAATTCCGTCTTGTTCTCCGGAGGTTGGACCGGCGAAGCTGATGCGCTTCGGATTCTTGGCGTGTGGGGGCGATCAGCCAATGAATTAGGATATTTTGCTGTTCCTGCATCTATCGCGCGCAGAGCGCCGCGAACGAACCTTAATGACATCACCGACAACGACAATTTTGGGCAGCACTTGCTGCAACTGCGATACACCCGTACGCTTTCTAGCTCGGAAACCTTCTCCACTGCTGTGTACTATGGCGGTGCCGGCGGTGACTACTTCTCAGGATTCCGTGACTCAAGCAACATGCTTACGCAGATCAACTATCCGCTTGAGAATCGGCACATTGGCGCTATGGCTAACATCACATCTACGGGGCTTGCTGAGGGCCTGCGAGTTGAAGGCGGCCTCCATGCCTATCAGTTCAATCGCAGGAACTGGGAGACGGTAAGCCCCGAGAACCGGAGCCCGTACTATGATGATCGTACCATTAAGCGGGAAGCATCCCTATATGCTCGCGCAACTTATCTGAGCAATGCTTGGCAGATCTATGCGGATGTGCAAGCTCGGAGCGTTACGATGCAGTTTGTTCAGGATGTACCCAATATGGTAGCTGCAATGGACCTGCCGACGCATGCATGGTTCTTCCTGAACCCTAGAGTCGGTGCCCGGTATAGTCTTGACGACGCCTCCGAAGTCTATGTCTCATTCGGACAAACTGGTCGAGAACCAACGCGCTTCGATCTTTTGGGGTCGACGCAAATCAACGATGCTAATGTTGGCGTTCTTCGAGTGCCGAACACGGTGCGACCTGAGTTTGTGATGGACCTCGAAGCGGGATACCGTGTACAAGGGACCAACGGCAGGTTAGCAGCAAACTTCTTCTTGATGCGCTTTCAAGATGAGATTGCGCCAATCGGACCCTTTATCGAACAGCAGTTTGTTCAGCTTCGGAAGAACGTTGCTCGAAGCCGAAGAATCGGTGTAGAAGTTGAAGGTCTGTACAGGTTCCATCGCACTCTGTCTGTTGAAGGGAACTTCACATGGATGTCCGCGCGCGTTGATGAGTATGTTCCCGAGAATGTGATGTTGCCTGTCGTGTATACAAATGTGTTTCCCGTGCTTACACCGAATCTTCTTGGTAATGTCATGATCCGCTATTCACCAGTCCAGCTAATCTCTGTTGATGTTGCAGCGCGCGGTATGTCGAGGTCGTTCGCAGACATTTCAAACAGTGCATCAGCAACTCTGCCTGCCTTCCTTCAACTGGATACGCGTCTGTGGCTAAGCGTATTTGAGGGGATGCGTGTTGGACTGCATGTAAACAATGTGACCAATGCATTCGTTGTTACAAATGGCGGATCTATGTTCGGGGACGGTGGACTCGAATCAACATACTTTGTGCAGGCTGGCCGCAACTTCATGATTACTGCTACGATGGATTTTTGACGTAGTATCAGGTAGGCATGCAACACCCATATATTCGCAGGCATGAACAAACACGTTATCAAGGTCACGAAACAATGTGCGCACATTGGTGACAAGGGTCGGTGTCGGAAGCAAACAACGTTTACGCATCCATTCTGTGGTGCTCACACCAAGCTTCACTTTGGGGTATCAGTGCAAAAGAGCATGATACCACAAGCTGGTAAGGGGCTGTTTGCAGAACGCGTGTTTGAAAAGGATGAGCGGATTGTGGAGTACTACGGCGAGAAACTCACGACCGAACAATATGAGAAGCGGTACAAGAAAGATCCTCTCGGATCCTACGGCATCCAGCTTTCTGAACGTCACGTGATTGATGCGTGTCGTACAGACGCTGGTGTGGCCAGATATGCATGCGATTATCACGGATCGGGAAAGAAGGCCAATGCCGAATACGTCAACTTTGGCGGACGTATCTGGATTGTCGCGAAACGAAGGATACGGGCCGGAGAAGAGATCTTCACCGACTATGGTGATGATATGCATAGGGCGCTTGGACTAAAATAGTCCTCAGTTTACAGACAACATTTTTACTACCTGAGCACACGGAGGTTTGCCATGGGCAAGCATGTCGTATCGGGCAGGGACGAGACTGTCCGCCTGTTTCAGAGCGATGTCCTCGAGTACTTTTCCCACATCCATCCAGCGACTCCGGCTGTAGTGTTTCTCCCGCTAATAGCATGGGTTGGAGCTGCCGGACTTTCAGCGATAGGGTTGGGACCGTTTTTCCTGTCTGTGGTGAGTGGTGTTGTCTTATGGACGATTGCCGAGTACATCATCCATCGCTGGGCGTTTCACTTCGAGCCACGTTCAAAAATGGGTAAGCGGCTTCACTTTCTTGTTCACGGCATTCACCACGCTTACCCGCGCGACTCAACTCGGCTGGTAATGCCCCCACTTGTCAGCCTGCCGCTGGCTGGTTTGTTTTATCTCATGTTTATGGGGCTGCTAGCCCCCTATCATCAACCTGTATGGGTAGGTTTTGTTGCCGGATATGTGGGGTATGATATGATCCACTACGCAGTTCATCATGTGAACCTGACGTCAAGGCTTGGGCGTTATCTGAAAAAACACCACATGCACCATCATTTTGTCAACCCCGATCGGGCATTTGGCGTAAGTAATCCAGTCTGGGACAGTATTTTTGCAACGCTGCCTGATCATTCTATGCGCGTATCGATTCGGCGGCGTAAATTGAAGCAGTTTTTACAAAGGCATACGACGAATGGCACTCAGTACATCCGAAATCCTCAACGTCGCAAAGGCAGTCGCATCTGATGTTCAACCAGTTGAACACCATGGAGATCTGACGCTTGTTGTAAAACTCTCAGATCTTATCGAGGTACTCTCAGAGCTCAAGGAAAACCCTGTCACGCAGTTTAATCAACTTGTTGATATGACCGTGATCGACTGGGCTAAGCCAGGAGAGAGGTTTGATGTTGTGTACATCCTGTATTCAATTGCTACGGCAACCCATATGCGCGTCAAGGCTCATGTGCGCGAGGATAACCCGCACGTGCCTACGGCCGTAGAGGTGTGGGAATCAGCAAATTGGTACGAGCGCGAAGCATACGATATGTATGGCGTCATTTTTGATGGACACCCAGACCTGCGCAGGTTCTTCATGCCGGAGGACTTTATGGATACCGACGGCACGCCACTTTACCCATTGCGCAAAGATTTCCCGCTGATGGGAATTCCGGGCTCGCTGCCGCTTCCTGCAAAAGATTGACCTATAGCGAGTAGCGAGTAGCGAGTAGCGAGTAGCGAACAGCGAGTAGCGAGTAGCGAGTAGCGAACAGCGAGTTTGTTAGCTCTGAAGCCAGGCAATAGCGTCGTTAACCGATGGTTGAAACTCAAAGAGGTATTCGATCTGCGAGATGCGAAACATTTGGCGAACGGTTTCCTGGACACCTACGAGAATAACAAATCCTTCGTTGTCTTTCATTTGGCGGTTGGCCAGCAACAGTGCAGATAGTCCCTGCGAATCGCACAGCTGAACGGCTGACAGATCTACAACCAGTGCCTTAACCGAAGGCTGGCAAAGAATCAGGATTTCGCTCTTGACTTCAGGGGCGAGCATTGAGTCCAATGCAGGCTCTTTTAGAGTAAAAACTACCAACTCGTCGTCTTGTTCAACTGAGAATCGCATACTTGCTTTGGCCGTATTATTGGGTACAACTGCAAAGATCGCAAAACCCATACAATGAATTCAATTCTCGTTATACGACTTACATCACTTGGTGACGTGATATTAACAACACCTGTGATACGTGCGTTGCGAAACGCCTATCCTGCTGCTGCAATTGACGTTGTTGTCGATGTCCGCTATCGCGATGTGTGGAACAAGAATCCATATGTGAGAAATGTTTTTGGGATTGAAAAGGGGCAGGAGCAGGGCGCCGAGTTTGACTCGTACGATCTTATTGTGGATGTCCAGAGGAACCGTCGGTCGGCAGCGATCGTTCGTGCGGCCAATCAGGCATCAAAGGCTGCAGTGCTTCGATACAAGAAGTATCGCATCCAGAAGCTGTTCATGGTCTATTTCAAGCGGAAGTCTCATCCCTTGAGCCATATCGTGCAACGCTATCTTGAGCCTCTACGTGAGATAGGCATACGCAGCGATACGGGAGGCTTAGAGTTATGGCCGCTTCCCACCGGACAGCGTCCTGATGGATCGGCTAGACATCCCAAGCGGACAAGAATAGGGATTGCACCCGGGGCGCAGCATTTTACGAAGCGCTATCCACCAGAGCTCATGGCCAGAGTTGTACGTGAACTGGTTCACACTCACAATGCGGAAGTAGTTACCCTAGGCGGAGAGGCCGAAGTGTTGCTATGTGATCAGATAGAGAGAGAGTCTGGCGTTAGGGTAGTAAGAGGAGACGGGGCTACGTCGTTAGCCGAGACAACCACGCTGCTGGATACACTTGATTATGTGATATCATGTGATTCTGCGCTTGTACATATGGCTGCTGCTAGAAGCATTCCAGTTGCTGTTATCTATGGCGGTACAGTTCCTGAGCTTGGCTTTACACCCTACGGAGTATCGTATAAAGTGATTGAATCTGCTGATGTTGCATGCCGGCCCTGCAGTCACATAGGTAGAGCCCAATGCCCCAGAGGACATTTTCGCTGCATGGAGTCGGTAACCCCAGAATCCGTCGTAAAGGCTGCCCTAGGGCTCCAGATGTAGCGGTGACGGCACGATTGTTGCTTGGGATTAAGGCATGGTAGGAATCATTCTCGTTGGCGCGGGAAATATCGCGCAAAGTGTGCATTTGCCAATTCTCGCTTCAATGGCGGGAGTCAAGCTGCTGGCGATCTGCGACAGGCAGGTCTCGAAGGCCCGCATCCTCGCGGAGAAGTACAATGTTCCTCACGCATTTAGGACGTTGGAGGAAGCACTTACGCTTCCGGGTGTGCAGGCAGTTTTCGTTACAACGAGTACGGATGCCCATGCCTCGCTGGCCAAGGTGGCACTTGCAGCTGGCAAGCATGTGTTTATCGAGCGTCCAGCGGCACGCACGTTGCAGGAGACCGTTGAGATCCGCACGCTCGCTCAGCATCACGGTGTCAACGCGATGATTGGGATGAATCACCGATTCAGACCTGATGTTGTGAACATGAAGAATGCGGTTGACCGCGGTGAGATCGGTCCGGTCTATTACGTCAAGGCTGGCTGGGTCAAACAGCGTTCAACCGATGCCAGGTGGCTTGCCAATGCAGACATGTCAGGCGGTGGTGTGCTGGTGGATCTTGGCATTACTGTGATAGACATGATCATGCATGTTCTAAACTTTGGTAAGGTCCGTAGCGTTACGGCCTCTACATTCCATCAGGCAACCAAAGCAGTAGAAGACGGCGTCGTGGCGATGTTACAGTTCGAGAGCGGGGCCGTAGCTACGGTTGAAACGAGCTGGTCAATCATCCGTGCCGAGGACCTATACTACTGCAATGTATTCGGCAAAAAGGGAAGTGCGTACATCAACCCTTATAGACTGGTCAAGAGAACAGGTAACTCAATCCATAGCTCTACTGCGCCGCAGCGAAAAACGCAACTTGAGATTTACATGAAGTCGTATGAGACAGAACTCAAGCACTTCATCAATGCAGTCAAGGGCGTTGTTCCAATGGTTAGTACGATAGACGACGCTATCGAGCGCATGCGTATCGTCGAGGCAATCTATTCCAGCGCAGAACATCAGCGTGAGATATTGTTGTAAGCAGCGAGTAGCGAGTAGCGAGTAGCGAGTAGCGAGTGGTTTCCCCATAGCGTGTTGATAACTACGCGCAATGGTTGGCATAATTCCGCCTGTGGCGCGAATCCTAAATCCATAGTTTTCGGACATGGCAAGCAATGGTTCAACGCGCAGCATGCAAGCGCATCATGATGATCCGATAGGAAATGTTCCACCGCATTCGACTGATGCAGAAGTAGCTGTGCTCGGGGCGATGCTTCTTGATAAAGAGGCAGTTCCCAAAGTCGTCGAAATTCTCGACGCTGAGTGCTTCTATCACGACAAGCACGTCCGTATCTACAACGCGATGATGGCAATGTTTGAGCGTGGTGTAACGATAGACCTCGTCTCACTTACCGACCAGCTTCAGCGCGACGGTGCGTTGGAATTGGTAGGGGGCATGTTTGCGCTCACGGAGCTTACCGTGCGAACAGTATCGGCAGCAAACGTTGAGCATCACGCTCGAATTGTTCTTGAGCGTTTTCTGAAGCGTCAGCTCATTCGAGTAGCGAGTGAGATCGTACGAGACTGTTATGATGAGACTACCGATGCCTTGGATGAGGTAGACCGCGCTGAGCAGCGCATCTTTGATGTTGCAGAGAAGCGCCTCAGAAGGTCGTACTCTGGTATGAAGAAGCTAACAAAGGATGCTATTGAGAAGATCTTTTCGATGGCTTCGAAGGAGCACGACGGGATTACGGGCGTACCAACCGGCTTTACGCAGCTGGATCAGTTACTAAGCGGACTCCAGCCGTCGGATTTGGTGATCGTGGCTGCGCGTCCTTCAATGGGCAAGACAGCCTTTGCTCTCTCCATTGCCCGCGAAGCTTCACGAAAAGGAAAAGCTGTTGGAGTGTTCTCACTTGAAATGTCGGCTCACCAGCTAGTGCTCCGTCTGATATCAGCTGATGCGCAAATCAGTCTTCAGACCCTTCGTAGTGGTCGTCTCTCACAGTCTGAAATGCACGGCCTGGTAACACGCATCGATGATCTCATGGATGCAAACATCTTTATTGATGATTCTGCCGGCTTATCTCCGGTGGAGTTTCGTGCAAAGTGCCGACGAATGAAGATCGAACACAAGATCGACCTGATCATTGTGGACTACTTGCAGCTAATGCATGCCCCGCGAGCCGAAAGCCGTGAGCGTGAAATCTCGATGATCTCTCATGCACTGAAGGCGGTAGCGAAGGAATTGCAAGTGCCCGTGATGGCACTGTCACAGCTAAATCGTACTCTTGAAGCGCGTGCTGATAAACGTCCGATGCTGTCTGACCTTCGAGAATCAGGCTCGATTGAACAGGATGCCGACGTGGTGATGTTTATTCATCGTCCTGAGTACTACAAGATCGCAACCTTTGAAGACGGACGCTCAACCGAGAACATCGCTGAGGTAATCGTTGGAAAACAGCGAAATGGACCAACAGGCGATATCCGCTTGTTCTATCACAAAGAGCTTGCCGCGTTCCACGATCTTACCTACCACCGCGATGCATTTGACGTAGCCCCAGATGTGGGTATGCTTGGCGATGGTCCGGCCCCGTTCTAATCGTTTGCCGTGCCTGTTCTTTCGTCGTAGATTATCCCTACGTTTATGATTTATGGAGTACGCATTATGCGTTTTCTCGTGCTTTTATCGCTTATTGTCCTTGGCACAGCTTCTGCTGCCGCTCAGGATACCGTGCTTACACTTGTTGCGCCCAAGGGTGGAGTAACATACTACACCTCAAGGGATACGATCGTTTCTATAGGATGGATTGGTGTAGCCGACACAATCGCGGTCAAGCTGGAGTATTCACCAGATGATGGAAACAACTGGACGACGATTGAGGATAGTGCAAAGGGGCTCCAGTATGCTTGGAACGTTAAAGGACTTGCACCATCAACCCTCTACCGTGTTCGTGTTGTGCAGTTGCGTCCACCTGGTGTGAACGACAACGTTATCTACAGCGGTCACTCGAGCCCCGTTGAGGATGCATACTGGTCTCCCGACAATACACGCGTTGTTAGCGTTGCTGGAGAAGCACATGTGTGGGACTCTCGTAAGAGTGCCAACACGGCTCTTGTAGCCTTGCTAACAGGCAGAGCGTCGTATTACGGTGTTCGCTGGACAAGTAATCCTGAGAGAATTCTTACGTGTTCAGACGATAACGCTGTAAAAGTTGTCGATGTAGCGACGAATTCGGTTACGACAACGATCAATCACCCAGATGTTGTGACGAAGATCGAACTCGACCCAACGGGTCTATGGCTGTTCACCAAGTGTGATGATAATCGTACGCGGGTGTACAACTTCCCGAGCACTGTGCCACAGGCCGTGCACAATGCAGGATCTACCATGGATGACATGGTTGTTAACGGTGATGGAACTAGGGTTGTTCTCTGCGCTGGCGAGGCCCGTGTATACGGACGTAGAACAGGATTACCAAACACGTTCAATAAGCATTCAGTTGGTGCACTCAGTGCAGCATTCTCTCCCGATGGAACAAAAATCTGTTCGATAGGGGGCGATGCAACTATTCGACTTTGGAATCAATCTACAGCCGTTGAGGAGTGGAGTGCGTTTGATAAGAAGGAAGGTGTGCGCTGTGTTACATTTTCACCGGACGGCCAATCAGTGGCTGTTGGGATGTCTGATTCAACAATCACGATTTGGGATGCTCAGACGGGCACGCGGAAAGGTACGCTCAGCGGCTATGGTGGAGCAGTCCGAATGGTTGCATACTCCCCTGACGGCACAATGATCGCTGGTGCTTCTGATGACCGCTTCGCAAGGATTCATGATGCTGCCTCATGTTCGCTGATAACAAGTTATCAGCATGGCAACGATGTCAATATTGTGAGGTGGTCGTACAAAGGAGACCGTCTACTTACAACCTCGCGTGATGGGACTGCACGGGTGTGGCAGGTTCTGCCGGTGGTGCTGCAGGCAGATACAAGTGAGCGATTTGCGATTGCACCGCCCCCTCCATCATTTGTACGTTTCACCGCATCAGGAGACACACTAGAAATCGGAGAATCCACAACGATCAATTTCCGAACCGAGGGAGCACAGTTCCTTGGACTGGCCGATATCGATAGCGTAGAACTCAGGATCTCCTACGATGCCTCAGCTCTGCGTTGGGTATCAAGCTCAATTCAGCCGAGCGAGAGAATACCCGATGAGATCACTGATACTGCCGGCATTCGTCGCTTGCGGGAGGCAGTCTTCTTCCGCATTCCACTCGATACGGTTGATCGTGATTTGTTTACGATTACGCTTCAGGCAACATTGGGTCAGGACAGTGTAACTGCAATGACCTATGACCGCATCACACAGATCGGCAGTGGACCAGGCATGCGTATTGACAAGCGCAGCGAGCCGATTCTTATCCGTGGAATATGCAGAGTTGGTGAAGGCCCGCGTCTGTTTAATCCACTTAGTGATCCTCTTACAATTCGAGGTATCGTATCACCTTCTGGAATCCGCATCGAAGGCACGTTGTCTGAAACAGCACCCGCCACACTCGAACTCTATGATATCGTTGGCAGAATGTTGTGGTCAGACTGCACAACGCGTTCCGAGGAATCGCAGCGCAGCTTCCAACGGACAATCCCCGAGAGTCTTCTCAGCGGTGCAGGGGTGCTCGTTGTTCGCACTGAGCGCCAACAATCCTCTACCATGGTCTCGAGGGGTGCACGATGATCAATCGCCTACTTCCTATACTCCTGGCTGCCGGTGTGTTGTTCACACAGCCAGTGCAATCCCAATGGTGGAAGGTAACACTTCCGGAAGACGTCTGGCTTTCGCAGATTGGATTCAGCGCAAACCTGGGATTGGTGCAGCATCAGGGGATCTTCTCAATCCCGGAGTCTCCGGTCTGCTGCGCCCCTTACGAGGGAGCAACGGGTGCAACGTTTTCGCTCTCATTGTTTGCGCGGCACGAGATCACCAAGCACATGAGGCTAACGCTGCGTGGAACATTTGTTCCGATGAATGGATCGTTTACCCAGGATCAGAAGATTCTCGTAACGGGTGGGCAGCAGGCATTAACTCGCAGCTATCTCGATACGAAGATGAATTGGCTAGGGGGCGAGTTTCTTCTCGATTTCCGTGTCGTTGATCCGCTTCGCATTATGGGCGGCGTTTCATTTGGGAGTTACCTAAGCCCAACGTATTCACAGAAAGAGATCCTGATCGAACCGAGTACAGGTACGTTCGAAAACGGACGTCGGGAGCGGAATGAGACAACCAATCAGAATCTGATAGGGATTGTATCGCCTGCCATAGGAGCAGTTGTTGGTGTTGGATACGACATTCCAATGACCGAGAACCACTCTGTGGTAATGACTCCGGAGCTCTTGTATACAATCCCGTTTTCGAAGAATATTGATGCGCTTGACTGGACAACAAATCTTCTTCGAGCAGGTGTGAGTGTAGCGTTTACGATGAACGCACCAGAACCACCGATACCGGTTGAACGCAGACGAGAAGAATTTGTTGATTCGCTCCTCGTTGAGCTAGAGCCGGATGCAGAGGAATCGCGTGTTCGGGGTATCGACCGCATCGTGCTTGATACCGTGGTTGGCAGTGAGCTTGTGACCATTACAGAACGCGCATACAGAACCGACACAGTATTCTATCCGAGACCGCCGGAGCTTACTGCTACAATCAAAGCCCGTGCCGTTGAAGCCTCAGGAGCTCTCAAGGATGTGTTTACCATCAATGTCTCAACGCAGTACGTAACAGAAGCACTACCTGTGCTGCCAGCTGTGTTCTTCGATCCTCAAACGATCACGATATCTCCGCGGTATCATCAGGTTGAGAAAGGGGCTGACTTTAAACTCAGTGATGTAGCACCTCGAACTACAGCCGTGCACCGTGACATTCTAAATATCATCGGTGAACGTATGCAGAAGAACCCAAACTTCTCCGTTCGTCTGCGCGGCACAGCTGATCCAACAACAGAAAGTTCTGATTGCGATCTTGCTCAAAAACGGGCCAACGCTGTTAAGGAGTACTTGATTCGTGTTTGGGGAATTGCAGATTCCCGCATTGCTGTGCAAAGCGGCGGGTCGTGCGCGCCAGACAGGCCAACACGTCGACTTTCCGAAGAAGGGTATGCCGAAAATAGGCGTGTCGAGATCTTTTCAGACAACTTGGATCTACTCGCATCCGTTGCCAAGCGCAGGTTCAACGAAGCTCGCACTGTCGATCCTCCACGTCTGCAGTTCGATCCAACGGGAACAAGTACGCGATTTGTGACGGATTGGGAACTCGAAGCGACATCTGGTGCGCAACAGCTTTTTGCCCAAAGCGGCAAGGGGCTGCCAAGCGTTACCATGCAAGATCTCTCCATTACCGTTGCAGACAAGATGCGCTCCGGCGAGCCCGTAGATGTGCGTCTTAAGATCAACGGTATTCGCCGTTCGACAGCCTCTGCAACAACTCAGTTGGTTGTTAAGAAGGATACAATGAACACCGAGCTGGAACGCTTAACACTTACATTGTTCGAGGTTGCATCCGATGAGATTTCTACGATTGCAGAAGAGCAGATTAGAACGTTCGTCGAAAACGTCCCTACAGGGTCAACGGTGATCGTACGTGGTTTTGCAGACATGCTCGGTAACGCAGAGTTCAACAAGAAGCTGTCTCAAAAACGTGCCGATGCTGTGTGCGAGACCATTAAGAAGTACTTGCGGAAGAAGGTCGACATTCAATGCAATGACATAACAACGGATAAATTCCCTCCAGGTATCGAATCGTACGCCACACCGGAAGAACGGTTCCTTAGCCGAACAGTGCAGATCGAGGTCAAGAAGACACGGAAGTAAATCGTTGGAAGCACATTTGGGCTTGGGGACACCGCATTGCCATACCCACTTCTTAGAGGCTTACCTACTTATTGCCAAGTCCATAGTAATCGTTTGTCCATCCGAGTTGTTGTGCCCTCTGTAAATCAGAGCGCATGCCACTCATATTATTGAGTTCATATCGACAGATTGCTCGGTTATAATAAACGAATGATTCGGCAAACCCGCGCTCAATTGCAGTTGTGTAGCACAACTCAGCCTTGTCGTAACACTTAAAGCCGCCACGATAGCAGTTGCCAAGATCAGAATAGGTTGCTCCAATATCTGGTCTCATTTCGATTGCTTTATTGAGATATGCAACTGCATCGTAACTGTGCTCGCCGGACTGCTGTATATACTGCAAGGCTCTGTTGAAATAGAAATCGTACTGTTCACGGAGAGCTAGTTTCTTTGAGATCTTGTTGTATATAGACTGGCTGAAATTGTCGCAAACCATGGTCGAAGCGTTAACCTTGTTTTCATAGAAGCTCGGAATTTTAGCTCCATACCAATCATACAACCGAATCCCTTTGATAACCCCGCCGGGCTTTACCGTAAAAACGATAAGATTATGGTTGTCGCAATAGCTTCTGCTGGGAGTCATTCCAGCAGGAGGAATCTCGCGATTCTTATCGCAAAGAATGAAGTAGGTGTATGCACCTCCTGTGTTCGGTGGTGATGAGGCCCCCTCAACTTCGTAGGCGTACGCTACATAGTCGCCGGCAGGAATGTCTTTAAAGACAACTCTGTCGTTGTAGGTTCTGTTACTCATCACATGGTACGTGTTGGTGTGAATCTCCTTGAGATACACCTCCATCTCTGGTACATAATCTGATGGATAGTGAAGTTTAACATGTACCGTTCCATTCCTACTTGAGGTCTGACTAAATGCAACGACTGCTGATAGTGAAATCTGCAGTAATGTAAGGAGGTATGCATGCCTAGAGAAGCTACTTGCATTATTGACTGCCATGAAACCTACTCTCTGTTAGTATGAAAGGAGTTCGATCCTGCATTGTTGTCCACGTGCGTCTCGTGTGACGATGATTGTCATTCCCTGCAACCCCAGCGTAACCTCGTCGCGATTGATAAGAAGCCCCTTGGCAAGCAGTCGTCCTCGCAGATCATAACATTCAATCTGACATCCTTCGCAAGATTGCACGGGTTCTTCAGCAACACCCGTCGTTCCTGCAGTTGCGAAGGTAGCTGAGATACTCCAGCGGCCATTGCCTGCAAGGTTGTTACCTCGAGCGCGCCAATAGTATCTGCGGCCAGCCTTAAGGGGCGGTGTCCACGTTATTGATGTATCGCTTGCTCGCTTGAGTGTTGCTGTTGCGAATGATGCTAGAGTGTCTACTTCGAGCTCGAATCCTTTGTCTACGACTTGCGGACGCGACCATTGGAAGCGCGGCCGAGTAGTAACGCTCTCCGCATTGTTCGCAGGAAAAATCGTTGATGGCGCTTGCGGCACATCATATGTTCTGAACAGCGAAACAGAAGTATCTCCTAATGTCGTAATGCCCTCTAGGATCTGACAGACAGGAGTTATCGTGCAGGCAAGAGGGGTGTTAGCAGGTAGCTGAGAAACCTCGATAGATGTCGATGCAGTAACGGTGTCAAGTATTGGAGTTGGCTGTGAACCGGCGTTCTGCGTTGTTAGCACCACGTGGTACCTAACAGGGATTACGGCATCCTGCATGTCGAATGATGACGGACCCCACCAGATGTCGGTTGTCACAGGAACATCGGTACTTCCTGAGGAGGGTCTAAGGATGACAACTCTATTCGGCCTCGGAGCTCCCACTGTGAACGTCCAGAACGGTGTCTGTGCCAGTTGGTTATTCGAAACCGAAGATACACGCCACGAATAGGTGCGTCCACGTACAAGTGGATACTGCAGGCTGTTACCCGTGACTGTTTCGGAAAGAATGATCGAT
Source organism: Kapaibacterium sp. (SeqCode) (assembly GCA_044345485.1). Classification (GTDB taxonomy): domain Bacteria; phylum Bacteroidota; class Ignavibacteria; order Kapaibacteriales; family Kapaibacteriaceae; genus UBA10438. The sequence goes on along the minus strand of JBIJAX010000008.1, from coordinate 14,286 downwards.
GGTGATGTGCCTTCTTGTCGGATTTCGATTCTGACAGACGGCTCTGCAGCAACCCAACGAAATGTTACAACAGTGTCCGTGAGCGACCCATGTGATGGGCTAATCTGTGCCGGTCTTGTATTGCTGATCATTGGCACATTCTTGCCATCGCTTGACAACCGGACAACTGTGCCGGGCAGGCAATCAGTATGGCGTGTAACGTGTCCGCCGGGCCAGAACACAACTATGCTGTCGATTGAACTCGAAGGTAATCCCACGTGCAGATCATGCGTCATTTGCGACATACGTCCACCCGAAACGGTGCCTGGCATCCAGCGTGTCTGAATTGTGCTGCCTGAATACACCCGGAGTCGCGTACCATACGCATGCGTGTTCTTACCGGCTCGCACATCATTGAGGCGAATCGTGATCGAGGATCCAGTCTTGGCAAGATCATTACGAAACAACTTTATCCGTTCAGTGCCGCTGGCGCATAGGAGGTCCATGTCTCCGTCGCGATCGAAGTCGACCCTGCATGCAGTCCATGCACCATGGATAAACATCCCCGTCTTCCAGGTGTTGTCTTCAAATCGACGCTTACCTGATGCATCAAGGGGCTTGTTGAGATAGAAGTGTGCCGGACGGTTTGCTCCGCTACCGAAGGCCTCATAGGAGATCTGGCCATGCCACACGTCGGTGAGCCCATCATGGTTAAAGTCTGCAACACATACTCCAGCGTTCATTTCTTTGAAGGCAATCCCGTGCCACGTAAGGACATCATTCTTCCATGCATAGTCATTTGTAAACAGCCATTTGTTTGATTGCCCGCCATTGAGGAGCATCAGTGTGGGATTAGAATACTGTGCCCGTGAATCTGGATGGCCAAGATTTCCAACAATCAGATCTGCATTGCCGTCGTTGTTCACGTCGGACCACTCCGAGCCCATGCCGTGTCCGAAGTACTGTGTCTGCGTTGTTGGTATTCCCTGAGTACCCGTTTCCTTGGAAACATCGGTGAATGTTCCATCTCCGTTGTTCCTATACAAACGATCTGGTGCAAGACGGTAGGTGGCAACAAAGATGTCTGTGAATCCATCATTGTTAAAATCCGCAAGTGATGCGCCCCATGTGTCAAAGTGTGGCGCGGGCTCTGCTTTGGCAATACCTGATGGTGTTGTTACATCGGTAAACTTCCAATTACCATCATTGCGCCAGAGCTTGTCCTGGAAGTAAACTTCATTGCCATTTGCTTCTGATCGTCCGTTTGCCAAAAACAGGTCTAGGTCGCCATCGTGTTCGATATCTAGCCAGAGTGCAGTTACTAGAGGAGCATTATTCGAAAGTCCTGAAGGCGCCGTTACGTCTGTAAACTTCCCAGAGCCATCATTGCGCCAGAGTCTTTCGCTTGTAAAGCCCCCTGCAACAAAGCAGTCCATGTCTCCATCATTATCTACATCTGCCCAGGCCGTCGGAGCGCCGGCATTAAATGGAGCTGTGATCTTTTCGAATGTACCGTTGCCCTTGTTGCGAAAAAACTGACCTGCTACGCAGAAATCGTCGTATCCATCGTTATCCCAATCAACAACGCTTAACTGATCAGTCTTAAGTGCCGACGTGCCCGATGGCAGGCCTGCTTCTGCTGTTACGTCTACCCAAGTAGGGGGCTTGCGGTACGCAGGCTTGTCGTCGATGATTAAACGCACCATGTAGTCTCCCTTGGCCAGATAATAGATGCCGGGGATGTTAAAGAAGTTAGGATTGGGAGAGACAGGATCGTACTGATACGATGTTGTTGGGCTTTGTGCGTTGTTATCCTGACCCCAGCGTGGGCCGCTAGCCGACATGACATGCTGTACAACGATACGCTCATGGCCGTCGATGCGTACATCTTGTTCGTTAAACATCACCGTCTTCCATCCCGGTTGATCAACCGTTACAGAGGCTACGCCTAGTGTGTTGTATGAGAAGCAGTATTGCGTAGGCGGTATGGTGCCCTCTGACGCATCACCGGTGATGCGAATCTCATCCTGGCCTGTGCCAGCCCCATAATAGACCATAAGGCCAATGATCCTGCATGGCGTGTTGGGGGAGATGATGATTGACTCTTCCCAGCCCTCGCGTGCGGGATTTGTAGATCCGTATACGCCATTGTCAACACGAACTGTATCGGGCGTGGCTGTTGCTACCACTGATGCAATAATGAACAGCTGCAGAAAAAACAATAAGCGAACAGACATGGTTGGCCTCCATAATGATGTGGCCAAAATACAAGCTGACAGCGTGTTCTAGATACCTAGATTGATTTGAACGCTGCGATATAGCGCATGCATATCAGTGTAGCGGCAAGAACGAGTCCGCCGATGTTGATGAGAGTATACATCAATGCTGCTGGTCCAGATCCAAGTGGCCAGAGTATTGTGAGCGCAGTACCATTAGAGAGTACCTCTGACAACGCCAAATCCTGCACACGGCTTCCTGAGGCATCGGCAACAGAGATAATCTTCTTTAGGCGCTTGGTTTCGCGCATGTATTCCATACCCCAGAGCGTGAGCAGAACAAAATAGATCATCGTTTGTCCATCGCGCAGAGTCTTCAGCGTATGATGGTCAATCCATCCCAGCACCTGAAATCCGTAGATAACAATCCAGTAACAGCCAGCTGCTGCAAACAGGAGTTTGATTACACGGGAAAACACTTGTTGCTGCGAGAGGTAGGGGGCGAACGATGAATGAAGCATATATGCTGACGGCATTGAATGGGTATGTGCAAAAAGACAACAGCGCGATCATAACACTATGACCGCGCTGTTCGTTTCCTACGGATGGAGAAGCGGCAGGATTATTCTGCTGCTGCCTCTGGAGCTGCCTCTTCAGCTGGTGCTTCAGCTACTGGAGCTTCTTCTACCGGTGCTGGTGCCTTTGCGGCTTCAGCCTTTGCACGGGCGCGATCTGCACGACGTTGCTTAAGGCGTGTGTAGCGTGCCGCTGCCACTTCGCGGTGCTTGGTAACAGCCGCTTCGATCTCTTCAGCAGATGCCCCCTTGAAGCCAAGGTGGCGACGAAGGAGAACACCTTCGCGGCTGAGGATCTCGCGTACAACTTCTGTTGGCTGAGCGCCAACATTGAGCCAGTACAGTGCGCGGTCAGCATTAAGCGTAACTGCTTTTGGGGTTGTCATTGGGTCGATAAACCCAACGCGTTCAATCGAAGCGCCGTCGCGACGGTCGCGTCCGTCGATCGCAATGATGTCGTAGAACGGATGTTTCTTACGACCTCTGCGACGCAAGCGGAGTTTTACCATAATGTTCTCCTAGAACGTGGTAAGTGAATAAATAGGTTAGCGTTTCATACCGAATGGCATTTGCGGAAGGCGACCACCCATCATGTTCGCCATCTTGCCCTTCGTCATGTTCCGCATCATCTTTTGCATGTCTTCAAACTGTTTGATGAGGCGATTCACGTCCTGAATAGATGTGCCACTGCCACCAGCTATGCGCTTGCGGCGGCTTCCATTGAGGAGACGTGGGTTGCCTCGTTCTTCCTTCGTCATAGAGAGAATGATCGCTTCTACCCGGCCAAAGGCCTTGTCGTCGATCTCAACACCGCGAAGGGCCTTGTCGACGCCTGGGATCATTCCTAAAAGGTCGCGCAGGGAGCCCATTTTCTTGATGAGTTTCATTTGATCGAGGAAGTCTTCAAATGTGAACTCATTCTTCTTTAGCTTTTCTTCAAGACGTTCGGCTTCCTTTTCGTCTATCTGTGCCTGCGCCTTTTCGACAAGCGTGACGATATCACCCATGCCGAGAATGCGCGATGCGATACGCTCTGGGTAGAACGGCTCGAGTGCTTCGATCTTCTCTCCGACACCAACGAACTTGATAGGCTTGCCAACAACGGATCTAATCGACAGGGCGGCACCGCCACGGGTATCACCGTCGAGTTTTGTCAGAACAACGCCTGTGAGTTCGAGACGATCATGAAATGCCTGTGCAGTATTGACAGCGTCCTGACCAGTCATTGCGTCGCAGACAAACAGGATTTCATGAGGCTTGAGCTGATCGCGAAGGTCTTCAACCTCCTTCATCATCTCTTCATCAATCGTAAGGCGCCCGGCCGTGTCAACAATAACCGTATCGCGACCAAACTTCCGTGCATAGCTCATTGCTTCATCAGCAATCTCAGATGGCTTTGCGCCTTCTTTTGAGAACACCGGCAATGAAATGCTTTGTCCAAGTGTCTTGAGCTGGTCTACAGCGGCAGGACGGTAAATGTCGCACGCTACTAGCAGAGGAAGGCGCCCCTGCTTTTTCAGCGAGTTTGCCAACTTCCCACAGAATGTTGTTTTACCAGATCCCTGCAGGCCGGCAACCATAATTACCGTTGGAGCCTGCTGAGCGCGAATAAGATCTGCCTTTGATGATCCCATCAGCGCTACCAGCTCATCATGGATCAACTTGATCATGAGCTGTCCTGGCAGGACATTACCCTTGACCTCCATGCCGAGGGATTTCTCTTTAACGTCTTCGATGAACTTCTTGACGACGGCGAAGTTTACGTCGGCATCAAGAAGCGCACGACGGACCTCCGTTAACGCTTCGTCAACGTTCTGCTCGGTAAGTTTATTCTGTCCTCGTATTGCCCTTAGGGCAGATTCGAGTTTGTCGCTTAGTGATTCAAACATTGTGGTCCCAAAGAGGACCGCAAAGATAGGAAAAATCAGCGTGTAATCGTTACACTCCACGATCCAATAATGCGGCCGGAAGTATTCGTAACAACGAGGCTGTAAGCCCCCTGCGGCAGGATTTCTACGTTCAGTCTAAGTTCTTGAGATTGTTGTACTTGCTGAAATGATCCTGCTGCAACGGTTTGTCCAGCAGTGCTCACTAGGGCAAAGTTCAGCACGCCGTTTTCTTCTAGTGTTGGGATGCTCACCGCTAACTCACGTGTAACTGGATTAGGTCCAACGGACCATCCACGAGAGATCAGGACATCTTCCTGTACGGAGGTATTACCACCTGGCTCGACTTCTTCCGCTGATGCATTTACGTTGCCGTTTGCATCGATAAGGATGAGCTTCAACGCCGGACCAGTATTGTTTTGAGCAGGGGCGAGGAATCCGGTAGCAAGGGCAAGGGTTGCCCGGCTAGACCCGCGAAGATCACACACATACCCCTTAATCTTTGTGCCTTCACCATCAGTGAGCCACAGGGTATCGATGCCTGGTTCAATTTCTGTGTACGTCGGTGTGAGGTCTGTGTACTTGACCTTGGACGCATAACTGGCCAGGCTGCTGACTATTGACACTACTGGAGCATCAGTAACGAAATGTCCTGAACGCACAGATGTCTTGGCAGAAGCAGACTGCTCTAGAGCGCCATCAAGAACTGTAAGGCGAACTCCTGTGTATATGCCATTCGGATTCTTGGCAAACTTCGACGTATCAGCAACACCCGAAGCAACGATCGTGTAGAGTCGCGACGGACGCAGCGGATCGAGCGTAATCGTCAGAAGTGTGTCCTTGTAGGCATTTGAAGCTGCTGGAGCAAATCCAACAACAACTGGCGAGTTTGCTACGACGGGTGTAAAGCCAGTTGCCTTGCGAAATGCAAGATTGTCTGCAGCCTTGGTTCCGTTAATGTACACGTCCACCTGCGTCAGAGCAGGATCGGCCGCTGCATGCACGAGCTGTACACGGCAGGTCTGGGATCCTGCCATAAGGGGCGAACGGACTACGCGTCCGTCTTCCAGTACAGAGAGCAATGCAAGGGTATCTGTGCTCTGGTTATTGTCTTCTAGGGTCTTGAAGCCGCTTACGGCACAGACGATAACAGAGCTGGCAAGTGATGCAAAGTCAACACTGAACGATGCCAGAACCTTTGACCTATCGCCTGGCTTTGTACAGTCGATGGTAAGAACTTTGCGATCTGCTACAGCAGCTGTTGTATTGCGCTCTGTAAACGCAATATTGGCCGCTGCGACCTTAGCACCGCCACGGATCCAGAAATCGCATTTTTCCATATCGCTCGCGCCATGGAAGAAGAAGAGAGCGGTTTTGTTAGGATCGGTATTGGAGTTTTCAACGGCGTACGACGTAACGGCAAGCTTGGTGCTTTTCGCATCTGGATTGGCTAAGTAACTGGCTGGAGTTGTAACGCCGTGCAGAATAGCCATGTACCCCAAATCTGGTGCAGGTGTAAAGGCATGCTCTGCAACCACATCGCCCATACCGACGCTGTTGCCGGGTGCAACCCCGATTACAAGCTCCAGATCTCCAAAGATGGCAACGGAGTTGAGATTGTCTGCCGATTGGAAGCCAACGTCTTCGACTTTTGACGTAATGCCTGCTTGCGTGATGTACAAATCAACTTGTCGCAGCGTAGGGTCTGGACTGTTATGAAGGAACGTTACGAAGCTTGTCTGTGCACTCGCCCCGTAGTAACCCAAAGAAATCAGCGTCAGAAGTAAGGCTGCACGAATCATACGTTTCTCCATCCAGGATGTCGGTTGTTGATCATTGGTTGCTTAAAGAAGCCCCGTAACTTAAGAAAGTTTCATGCGTGATTTGGATACCGGCTAAATCCTGACTCAACAACACTTGGATAGCCTCGATGGTTCGGCAGAACTCGAACGGTACAACCGTGAAAGCCACTTGAGGCACAGATCGTATCGCCGGCATAGTATGCGACATGGTTGTCATGTTTCACGAGATTCATCGTAACAATTGATTCCGGCTGTATCTCATGCTTGGAGTTAACAGGGCCGCTGATAAGCTGCACAATGATATCGCTTGGTGAAAACTGGCCCAGCTGAATCGATGCACGAACGTGAATTGGATCTCCAACATGCGAATGTGATTCTGTGCCAGAGACTACGTCGACGATTGTGATCTCGTGCCATCCGCTCTGGAGCTTGTGCTCGTACTCTACGACTTCTCGGGCTAGTGAAGCATTGTGAGACAGGAACTCGATGCCACGCTCGATAGCCGGCGTATAGGCCTGATTGGAGTAGTCAAGGACCATGCGCTCAGCAGCATAGCGCCATGCATTGGATCGAATGTTCTCTTTCATCATGCGTATCCACTCAGTGGGAACCCCAGCTGCATTGCGATTGTAGAACCGTGGCACGATATCGTACTCGAGGATGTCATAAAAGGTAGTGCTGTCTACGGCATCCTGTTCATCGTCGTCGAGCATTTCTCCCCGACCAATCGCCCACCCATTTTGGCCATTGTATGCTTCAGCCCACCAACCATCTAGTATGGAACAGTGCAGAACGCCATTGAGAGCCGCCTTCATGCCTGAAGTTCCCGAAGCCTCATGGGGCCGTCGCGGAGTGTTAAGCCAGACGTCACAGCCGCGCACGAGCAGGCGGGCAACATCCATCTCGTAATCCTCGAGAAACACGATGCTATTTTCCAGTTCATGTTCGCGAATCACTTGGTGCACGCGCTGGATCAACTCCTTACCCTGAACATCGCGCGGATGTGCTTTGCCTGCCAGGATAAACTGAACAGGCCTTTCGGAGTGTCGGATAATCCGTGACAAACGCTCCATGTCTCGTGTAAGCAGGTCAGCACGCTTATATGTTGCAAATCTGCGGGCGAAACCAATGGTGAGCGCATCGGGATCGAGACAGTTCTGAATCGTCAGCGCTTGCTTTTGCGTCAGAGATGCGTGGTGCTTTTCAACGATATGTTTACGTGTGCCGGCAATCAAACGGGCACGCCGCTGTGAGTGTACATGCCACAATTCGTTATCGGGTAGATTGTCGATGCCATTCCATGATGATTCCTTCCATGGAGCTTCTGTCCACGAAGCACCTAGGTACTTGGTGTAGAGCCGTGCCAATTCTGGCGCAAGCCACGTCTTTGTGTGAACGCCATTGACGAGGCCGCTGACAGGGATTTCATCAATTGGGAATCCCGGCCAGATGCTGTGCCACATTTCCCGTGCTACATGACCATGCAGAGAGCTTACACCGTTTCGGAATGACGATCCTCGTATTCCTAGGATCGTCATCGAGAACTTCTCGCGGGACTTATCTCGACTTTGACCGAGCGAGAGAAATGCATCCCAGCTAAGCCCCATTGAGGAAACATACTCAAGGAAATAGGGCTCCAGTATTGACGCATCAAACACTTCATTCCCTGCAGGTACAGGTGTATGTGTGGTGAAGATGGAGTTTGATTGCATCACTTTCCATGCCTGAGCGAATGAAAGGTGATGCTGACTCATGATCTGACGCGCACGCTCAAGCATTGAGAAAGCGGCATGCCCTTCGTTGATGTGACACGCCGCTGGCTGAATATGCATGGCCTCAAGCGCGCGCATACCGCCGATGCCAAGGAGCATTTCCTGCATGATGCGTGTATCCGTCGATCCTCCGTAAAGCCTATCTGTTATGTCCCGCAGGGTTGGTTGAGTGTTTTCATCAACATTGGAATCCAGTAAGAATAGTGTTACACGGCCAACTGCAACCTTCCAGACGGCTGCATAGCAGCGTCCTAAGGGGAAGTCAACATGAACTTTAAGGATGTTGCCCTCTGCAGTGGTAACCTGTTCTAACGGCAAAGCATGAAAATCCATCTCATGATATTGCTCGTTCTGCCAGCCGTTCTCAGTTAGGTATTGTCTGAAATACCCCTCCTGATAGAGCAGTCCTACACCAAAAAGTGGAATGTGAAGGTCGCTCGCACTTTTCAGGTGATCTCCTGCGAGTACGCCAAGCCCTCCAGAGTACATCTGGAAACTCTCATGCAGGCCAAACTCTGCACAGAAGTAGGCAATCCTCATTCCGCACGGTTCAGACATATACGAAGTAAATCGAGCATATGCCAGTTGCATGCGGCCTACGAACTCCGAGTCTGCTGTGAGTTCCAATAAGCGTGTATGTGAGACCTGCTGCAGTAGTAACACAGGGTTGTGGTGTGTAGTGTTCCAGAGCAACGGATCTATCGATGCCCAAAGCGCGATTGTCTCACTATCCCAGCACCACCAAAAATTGCGCGAAAGTTCTACCAACGGACGCAGTGCTTGGGGGATAGTCGGAGAGACCAGAAATGTTGAAACGGGACGAATCATAGCGCAAAACTACACAGTGCATCTGGCATGGTGTCGGAGAGTTATACTTGTCGTATGATTCATGCATCAACCCACGAAAACATCCGTGAGGCAGCGTCAATCCTGCAGAATGGAGGGATTGTAGCAGTCCCAACGGAAACCGTCTATGGACTCGCGGGTTCAATCTATAAGCCCGAGGCGATTGCAGAGATCTTCAGGAGAAAGGGGCGCCCCCAGGATAATCCCCTCATCGTCCATGTTGCATCGATTGATCAGGCAGCGTCTCTAACGACTAAAGAAGGCACGGCTGTTATTGAAAAGTTCGGATCTGCATTGTGGCCCGGACCGCTTACACTGGTAGTTCCGTGTTCTCATTCAGTGCCCTCGGCCATTACAGCCGGACTTGACACTATTGCACTTCGCATGCCGGCAAAATCGATTTTTCTGGATCTGATTCGGGCGGTGGGAAGCCCCCTTGCCGCTCCGAGTGCTAATGTTTCCGGACGTCCAAGTCCAACTCGTGCTGAGCATGTTCTCGAAGACCTTGGAGAGGACGTTTTCATCCTTGATGGAGGGTCATGCGAGTATGGCATCGAAAGTACGGTCATCCGTATTCTCGACGGCAGGATTCATTTGCTTAGGCCTGGAGCAATTTCTGCCATTGAGCTCGAGCAACAAGGGGGGGCGGTCGTTGTCCGTTCTGATACCTCAAGCACGTCAGATGTTGTCCGCTCTCCTGGTACAAAGTACCGTCACTATGCTCCTGCGGCAGACGTCATTCTCTGTCAGACGGCAGGCGAAGTGCACACAGCATTACATCGAGAGACGGGCTCGTCGATCGTTCTTGCTCCAGAGGAGTACATCGCAGAGTTCTCATCTCACGCTGTCCGTGAGCTTTCCACTGCAACGTTGTTTGATGAATTGCGCAGAGCTGATAGCTTGCAGACACAGACGATTGTAGTACTTTGTAACGAATCAGTAATGGCGCATGAGGCGCTCTATAACAGGCTGCTGAAGGCGGCAGGCAAGGATTGAAAGGGGCTGTACGAGATGATTGAGAAGACACTCAGTGTTATGAATCGGGCTGGTCTTCACACTCGTCCGGCCGCAATGCTCGTCAAAGCAGCAGCATCGTTCTCAAGCGATATCTACCTAATCAAAGACGGCTTTCATGTGAATGCTAAAAGTATCATTGGAGTGATGACGCTTGCCGCAGAGTTTGGAAGTTCGGTAACGCTACAGGTAGAGGGTCCTGATGAGGTGCGTGCATCAGAAGTGCTTAGTGAACTCTTTGCATCTGGCTTTGGAGAAGAGTAGTCGTGCGACAACTTCATGGGATCGGTTCCTCTGTTGGCATTGCCATTGCCACTGCTGTCGTGGTACCCACGATGGGCAGCAGCATGGGCCGCGCGGGCACTTCCTCGCCCCATGATGAGCTTTCCTTGTTTAGAGTAGCAAGGCAGAATGTTGAGCATGATTTACATGATGTAGCACAACGTGCTCACCGAAACTCACCAACATTGGCTTCGATTGTTGAGACACATGCTCTAATTGTGAGCGATCCAGTTGTATCGCAGGATATTGAGCAGCGAATTCTCAATGGCGAGTCGGCTGTCAATGCCGTAACTGCTGAGTTTGTCAAGCAGGCGCGGCTGATGCTGCTTTCTACGAACTCGCTCTTTCGTGACAGAGCAATAGACATTCAGCACGTTCAGCAGAGGCTCATCGCTGAGCTGCAGCCGCAGTCAATGCACACGGCACTTCACCAACCCGCAATCGTCGTAGCTGCATCACTCACACCAGCTGAAATGTTCCGTTATGCAGAGCAGGGGGCAGTTGGGTTTATCACCGAGGACGGCGGTATTGATTCACACGTGTCCATTATCGCTAGAGATCTGGGCATTCCGGCCATTGTATCATTGCATGATGCAACATCATTGGTTGCCGAGGGGCAACTGCTTGTATTGGACGCCCATTACGGTAGATGCTTCATAGATCCTGACGATCAGGTGCGAGCAGACTACGATGCAAAACTAGAGCTCGAGCAGATCCGCGTAACGAGGGAGCGCACGCCTGTTAATGGGGCCGTAGTAACGACCGACGGAACGGAGATACATGTACTAGCGAATGTAGATAATCCACCTGCAGCCGTTCTGGCGCATGAGTATCATGCCCATGGAATTGGCCTGGTGCGAACGGAAATGATGCTCACGGGTGATGGATCGTTCCCAACCATAGACCAGCAGATAGCATGGTATTCTCGAATTCTTGGCTCATGTCCGAACCGAACCGTATCCTTCCGTGCGTTTGACATAGGGGGAGATAAGTTCGGCAGCTATTCTCCATATACAGAGCACAACCCCGTTCTTGGGCTTCGGGGAATCAGATTTCTACTCGCACAGCCCGAGATCTTTGAGCAACAGATGACTGCTCTCTTGCGAGCAGCAGACAGTGGACGTACACGAATCATGCTGCCAATGATTACATCATATTCCGAGATCATAGCGGCGCGCGAGATTTTGGATTACTGCAGAGTGAGAGTCGAAGAGGAACGTCAACAAGCCGTTGTTGTTCCGATGGGAATAATGATCGAAACGCCGGCTGCAGCAGTGATGTCGGATGTACTGTCGAAGTACGTTGACTTTGTCTCGATTGGAACAAACGACCTTACTCAATACACCCTAGCTGCAGACAGAACGAATGAGCTTGTTTCGAATATGTTCGACTGCATACATCCATCTGTGATCCGATTGATGAAGATGATCATTGAATCCGCAGATAAATACTGCATCGAGGTAAGTGTCTGTGGTGAAATGGCTGCTCAAGTGGCAGCAACCGATATCTTGCTCGGAATTGGAGTGCGGCACCTTAGTGTTGCACCCCATGTAGTGCCTGAGTTGCAACGTCGTATCCAGTCTCTAGGCATCGAATCTTGTAGACAGCTCGTAGATCAACTTGCTGAATGCCGCACATCCAGTGATGTTCGAGCAATGATCCTTGAGCATCAATCACAGGAACAGCGTAGTTTGTAGAATGAGAAGCCTCTACGGATTGCTGATTCTGCCACTGATCCTCACCTTGGTGTTGCCACTTCTGGCAACTGCAGAAGACGATGACTATCCAACCATTCGATCAATCAAGATCCACAGAGTAGATGTTTGGGATTCAACCCAGTCTGACTGGTTCTTTGCTGCTGATCTGTTGAATGCGCTTCATGTAACGACCCGGCAATACGTTATCGACGACGAATTGATGTTTGGAGTTGGCAATGAGCTCGACACCGTAGATCTGCTCGAAACAGAACGAATCTTGCGAAGAATCGGGATCTTCAGTTCAGTTCGCGTTGAACATACGGTAACTGGTGGCCAGGCGGACGTAACGATAACAACGCAGGACAGGTGGTCACTCGATCCCGCCGTGATCTTCTCTACGGGCGGTGGCATTGCATCATATGGTGGTCAGCTGGAAGAGTTTAACGTTCTTGGTACGGGCTCACGCTTGCTGTTGCTCGGGCTGTATCAGACAGAAAACAACATCGGGTTTGAAGGTACGATCGACGGCCATTGGCGCCGTGTGTTTCGCTCGCTCGTTGACGTTAGTGGAATCCTTCAAGCCAATAGATTTCGAACACGTCAGGAACTTGTCGTAGCTCAGCCGTATCGGTGGTTCTCAACACCATATGCATTTTCTCTGCAGCTGCTCAACGAATTCGGTAGCGACTTTGCCTACTCAAATGATGGGAAGCCCCCCACACTGCTTCCGTTTCACTCGCGAGAAGTGTACGGGTGGATCTCGCAGGCATATGGCGAGGGCGACCAACTCTACTCGAGCCTTAGTGTGCGTATGTCGGATGTTTCGCGGGGTCTTCCTGCCTCAATGCAGGCCTTTGATAACACAGGTCATGTGCTCATCGGATTCTCATCTATTCGGCAGGCCTATTCCCGTTCGCAGTTTCTCAATGGCTACGAAACCGAGGATATCATGCATGGGGCATGGGGTTCTGCAACGATGGGCCGCGTGTTTTCTATGGGCGAGGGGGCTCCATCTATGTGGTACCTCGGCGCCGAGGGCGAGCAATCCGCTCGGGTTACGGAGAACTTCTATCTGTTCGGCCGGATCGCAGCCGGAAGTGGTTTTCAGTCAGGTGCCAGAGCGGTAAACACCTACCTGGAGATTCACGGCTTAACGCACCTTCGACTTTCGCCCCATGTGGTTGTAGCATCGCAGGTCAAGACACAGTCGATATGGAATTGGACCGGCTACCGACAGCTAGTGCTAGATCTGCAGTCCGGTCTTCGTGGATATGATGCGAACTGGATGGTTGGCGAGCGCCGCCTCGTTGCAAATACCGAGCTTCGTTGGTTCCCACAATGGAACCTGTGGATTTTTGGTGTGAGCGCTGTTGCATTCCATGATATCGGTACAGCATTTACGCAGGCCTCCAACTACCTTAACGCACGATATTACAACTCGGTCGGTGCGGGTATACGGATTCACAATCTTAAAGCTGCTGGCAAGGATGCAATCTTCCGATTCGACGTTGCGTACAACTGCACTACGCAAAAGGTTGCTGGCCTGATCTTCTCCGTTAATCAACATTTTTCAGCGTTTTCTCAACACCGGTACCGTCCACCAGATGTATACGGACGCGACATGGATAGGCAATAGGATATGATTATGAATCTAGCCACAACGATTGATCATACAGTTCTCAAGCCGGACTCAACCCTCGCTGATGTGCAAAAGGTGTGTTCAGAGGCCATTACTCACAGGTTTGCTAGCGTGTGTATCCTGCCCTGGTATGTTGAACGCGCATATGGTATCCTGGCATCTGCATCCATTCCTGTGTGTACCGTGGTTGGTTTCCCACTTGGGGCGTCGACCACTGCAAGCAAGGTTGCCGAGTCAGAAATAGCTATCCGTCAGGGGGCTCAAGAGATTGACATGGTGGCCTCGATCACTGCCGTAAAGAGCGGATTGTTTGATGAGGTATACCAAGATATCCGTGAGGTTACGCAGGCTGTGCACGCAGGTGGTGCGATCGTCAAGGTCATTATTGAAACTTGCCTTCTTACAGACGAAGAAAAAAAGCACCTGTGCTCAATTGTCACACAGGCTGGGGCGGACTTTATCAAGACATCCACTGGATTCTCCACAGGCGGTGCCACGATCGCGGATGTTCAGCTCCTTCGTTCCAATGTTGGTCCGTCTGTAAGGGTTAAAGCAAGTGGCGGAATACGTGACACGGA
>JBIJAX010000042.1:0-19578 GCA_044345485.1 Kapaibacterium sp. (SeqCode) | reverse complement strand
GGGAGTACAGGCATGACGAAGCAGATTTCGGTTACTGAGCTTAAATCGCGACTCGCTGCAGGAGAGCATCCCACAATTCTTGATGTCCGCCAGCCCGAGGAGCGCGAAGAGTTCGCTCTCGACAACACCATGTTCATTCCGCTTGGAGATCTTCCCGAGCGAATAGGTGAACTTGAGCAGTTTCGCAACTCCGAACTGATTATTTATTGCCGATCAGGTAATCGGAGTGGACAGGCCTGCATGTTCCTTGAGCTAAGCGGGTTTGCGCATGTGGTAAACCTTACCGGTGGCATGCTAGCCTGGAACAAGGCATGACGGCAATTCTGGCAGGTATCGCCGTTGCAATCGGGATCTCTTTAGGCCTGCTAGGTGCAGGCGGAGCAATCGTTGCAGTGCCTGCATTTGTTTACATCGGAGGTATAGCCGTAAACATGGCCGACGGATATGCGTTGTTCGTTGTTGCCGTTTCGTCGTTCATTGCCGTTGTGCTGCAAGCAACGAGTCGACTAGTAGATTGGAAAACGATCTCATGGTTCGGGCCCTCCACGATTGTATCGCTGATACTCACGCGGCGCTATCTGAACGATCATGTGAATGACCATATCCAGATGATCTTGTTTGGGCTATTGCTTTTAGCAGCAGCAAGTGCAATGCTTCGAAGGAAACCAGAGGATCAAGCAACAGTTGTTTCGCCCAAGCCATTATTACTCAGTGCCTACGGTCTTTTGATAGGGATGATCGGCGGCCTTCTTGGTGTAGGCGGTGGTTTTCTCATGACGCCTGCACTGGTGCTATGGGCGGGTCTGGATATGAAGCGTGCCGTAGCATCTTCGCTGGTGCTGATATGCGTAAACTCATCTACTGGAGTTGCAGTAGACCTGACGAGAGGGGTGCATTACGACTGGAGTTTTGTGCTAACATTTACAGGACTCGCCACCGCAGGTATCATCGTTGGCACAATTCTCTCACGCCGAATCGACAGCAAGTACCTCCGCGCCAGCTTTGGCTGGCTGGTGCTTGCAATTGGACTAACTGTTCTAGCGATAGAGCTCGTTAGTCTCTACTCTTCTTACGGAACACAAAGCTGATCGGCACGCCTTCGAAATCGTGCAGCTTGCGCAGCTGACGCTCGATAAAGCGCTTGTAGGCATCTGGTAGCAGCTCTGGAAAATTCAGAAAGAAGGCAAACAATGGCGGCTCGGTCTTTACCTGCGTAACGTAGTTGATGCGCAAGTCGCGTGCTTTCACACTTGGAGGGGGCGTGCGCTCCAACATCTCAATCAGTTCCTGGTTGAGTTCGTGTGTAGGAATTCTCACGCATCTGCGCGCTTGAATTGCCTTAGCCATTTCAATGAGCTTCGTGATGCGTTGCTTGGTGAGTGCCGAGATCGTAACGATCGGTACATAATCAAGCGTGGGAAGCTCTTCCTTGATCTTCTTCACAAACGCATCAGCGGTCTTTGTGTCCTTCTCGATCAGATCCCACTTATTGAGGGCGATGATAAGCCCCTTACGCGCAACCTCTGCGTCAGAGATGATACGCTTGTCTTGCGCTTCGAGTCCCTGGGTGGCATCTACAACGATGATCGTTACATCTGAACGATCGATTGCGCGAGCTGTGCGCATAGTGCTGTAGAGCTCAACGCTTTCTGAAATATTGCTGCGTCTACGCAGGCCGGCAGTATCGATCAGGACGATCTGCTCGCCGTAATAGGTCAGAACACTGTCAATCGCATCGCGCGTAGTTCCCGCAATTGGTGTTACCACCATGCGATCTTTACCAAGCAGCGCGTTTGTTAGCGAACTCTTGCCAACATTAGGTCTGCCCACTATAGCAATCTTAAGGCGAGTATCTTCTTCGTCGCTTTCGTCTTCAAGCCCTGCAATAACAGCATCGAGGAAGTCGCCTGTTGAGCGGCCATTCAATGCAGAGATTGCATACGGCTCGCCGAGACCAAGCGAATAGAACTCAGCAGCATGCAGATCTGCAGCGGCATTGTCGCATTTATTCACCACCAAGACGATTGGCTTTGATGATGTACGCAGCAGGGTTGCGATATCGGCATCTACAGGAGTTACTCCGTCTCTGCCATCTACCGCAAACACAATAACATCTGCTTCTTCGATGGCAAGCATTGCCTGCTCGCGGATCGCCTTGTCAAAGACATCGTCGCTTTGGGGCACGATACCGCCAGTATCCACGATCTGGAAGTGTTTCCCAGCCCATTCCGCCTTTGCATAGAGTCTGTCTCGCGTAACACCGGGCTGCCCTTCCACGATAGCGTGGCGCTCCTCGATGATACGATTAAACAGCGTGGATTTGCCAACGTTTGGTCGGCCGACGATTGCTACTAGACCCATAGTATGGGCAAAGCTACGGCTTATACGCTCTTGATGAGCTCCTGAATGATCTTATCCGTGGTTACGCCCTCTGCTTCGGCAGTAAAGTTGGTAACGATGCGGTGTCTAAGCACGCTGAGGGCAACTGCCTTCACGTCGTCAATACTTGGCGTAAACCGCCCTTGTAATGCAGCTCTGCTCTTAGCTCCCAAGACGAGATACTGCGAAGCTCGGGGTCCGGCACCGTAACTGATGTAACTCTTCACTAAGGCAACAGATGTATGCGCAGGCCGAGTTGCCCGCACCATCTTTACTGCGAACTCGATCACATTTTCGGCAACAGGTATTCGACGCACAAGATCTTGATATGTGATAATGTCCTGTGCTGAAATTACCTTCTGCACTTTTGATGATGACCCACCGGTGGTGGATCTCACAACGCTAACCTCTTCATCGTATGAGGGATAATCAAGCAGAAGGTTGAACATAAACCGGTCCAACTGCGCTTCAGGAAGTGGATAGGTACCTTCTTGCTCGATAGGGTTTTGCGTAGCAAGCACAAAGAACGGCTCAGAGAGCTGATAGGTTGTTCCAGAAGCCGTTACGCTATGCTCCTGCATCGCTTCGAGTAGCGCAGCTTGCGTCTTAGGGGGCGTCCGGTTGATTTCATCGGCCAGCACGATGTTGGCAAACACAGGCCCCTTGACAAATCGAAACGTCTTTTGTCCGGTCGAGAGATTATCCTCGATCACTTCTGTGCCAGTGATATCACCCGGCATCAGATCCGGAGTAAACTGCACACGGGAAAAGGAGAGGTCCATCGATTCAGATAGCGTCCGAATAAGCAACGTTTTGGCAAGGCCCGGAACACCAACAAGCAAGCAGTGGCCTTTTGCGAAGAGTGAGATCAATAGTTGATCAACGACATCGGCCTGACCAACGATTACCTTTCCGATCTCAGATTTGATTGAGGCAATATTCTCGGAAAGCTTACCTACCAATGCGCTGTCTGACATGATGTTCTATGCTTATGTCTGTGGTATAAAGTTGGCTGCATGAGCTTTCTTCAGCTCCTGCAGGAGTCGAACTACTTCTTGTTCTGTTGTACTGCGACCAAACGAAAATCGAAGTGAACTATTGGCTTGTTCCTCAGTCCGACCCATGGCCAAAAGAACCGACGAGGCCGATGACTTTGCCGAGGAGCATGCGCTGCCCTTGCTGCAGGCAACTGCTGGCATCGCTCTCATTAGGTCGTCAACATTGACGTGATCAAACGTAACATTGCTGATGTTGTAGTTTCTGCATGCGTTGGCACCGTTTACCCGTGTCCCGGGCAGATCGAGAACTTGGCGCTCGAACATTTCACGGATCCCATTAATGCGCTGCGATTCCGACACTCGAGACTCAAGCGCGATTTCACCTGCAACAGCAAGTCCGACGATGCCGGGCACGTTGAGTGTTCCACTTCGAATACCGCGCTCTTGTCCACCACCATACATCATTGGCTCGATAGCACAGAGAAACTTCTTGCGAGAGCGAACGTACAATGCGCCAATGCCCTTTGGGCCGTATATCTTGTGAGCAGACAACGTCAGGAAATCAATACCGAGCTCATCAACATCTATCGGAAGCTTGCCATATGCCTGCGTGGCATCTGTCATAAACAAAGCCCCATGCTGATGAGCAAGCTCAGAGATTGTTTTAAGATCCTGCACCACGCCAGTCTCGTTATTCACGGCCATCACAGATACCATGATCGTGTCACTGTTGATGCTGTTCCGCGCCGCTTCCCTGTCGATGCACCCGTCAGCGTCCACAGGCAGATATACGATCCTGCAGCCAAGTCCTTTGCAATACTCTGCAGCATCGCGCACTGCCGCATGTTCAGTCTTCATTGTTACGATCGTGCGTCTCCCGGAGCCCCCTTCAGCCAGTGCTGCGCGTGCAGCGCCGATAACTGCAAGGTTGATCCCTTCGGTAGAACCTGATGTAAAGACGATCTCTGACATAATCCCGCCAATGTGGCGAGCGATATCCATGCGAGCCTTCATTACTGCCCGCTGCGCAGTTTGAGCAGCAGCGTGCGTGCTTGCCGCATTGTAGAACGATTCCGTAAAGAAGGGCAACATCGCCTCAAGAACTCGAGGGTCCGTAGGTGTGGTTGCCGCGTAATCTGCGTAGATCAGTTCCATGGGTTACGAAGATACGAGTCCGTATAGGATGACGGTTATCAAAGCTGCTGTGAGTGGTAGTGCAACAACCTTGATCAGCTCACGCGGCTCCACTGAGGCGAGATCACTA
The DNA here is from genome assembly GCA_044345485.1 of Kapaibacterium sp. (SeqCode). Classification (GTDB taxonomy): domain Bacteria; phylum Bacteroidota; class Ignavibacteria; order Kapaibacteriales; family Kapaibacteriaceae; genus UBA10438. Next base: position 14,937 of record JBIJAX010000042.1, on the reverse strand, counting down.
ACAAAGTACCCTACTGCAGAAACCGGCGACATCGTCCGTCCGATGTTTGCCCCCAATGATGCTAATGCCCCTAAGATCACGGCCAACATTACTTGCCCCGACTGCACAAATGCAGGGAGCACTGCCTGTGCAAACGAGACTGCAGGGGCCGTCCCTGAACCGCTGATCATTGCTAGCAGCCATGTTGCTATCGGACTGGCCATGGCAGCTAGTTGCGTGTCGTGGAGTAAGAGCTGCGACACAGCAGTGACCACTCCAATTGCATTCAATCCTGCCAGGAAGCACGAAGCCGCAATGATGATGGAAATAACCTTTGACAAGCCATATCCCATCCCATTAAAAAATTCAGCGGTTAGAGAAGTAAGGTGCTCGGCAAAACGCACCTCGCTCGTGTAGGTTACACACATAGCTAGGAACGTTGCCGCAAACATCACGCTATAGACGGGTAGGCCATTGGGATACACCGCGTTCAATTGCGGAAAGAGATTCAGGCTAGGCTGTATGACAAACAACACTATAACCGGCAATGGGGCAAGCATTGCCGTCACAATCCGCCGAGGCGTCATGGGCGTCCAATCTTCATGATTCGATGAATGAAGACCCAATGTGCTACGATGCTTCCCCTGATGCAGCACGAGAATAAGAACAGCAATAGCAGCCGCCAGAGCAAGAACTAATGGCGGCAATACTGTAGCAATGATGGTTTCGACCGGCGCTCCAGTGGCGACATGAACTGCTACAATATCTGCATCGCCTGGGTTAAGAAGATTACCGCCAATACTACAGCCTAACAGCAAGATTGCTCCTGCTGCAACTCGTGAATATCCAGCTGCAAATAACAGTGGTAGAAGAATAGGACCAACCGCAGCTGCTGTAGCTGTTTGGCTTGGCATGGCGATGTTCGTCAAGAAGCCAATTGCACAACCGCCAGGTACCAGGAGCCAGCGAGCATGTCGGATCGGTCGGGATAAGAGCGCCACCAGATCACGATCTGCACCAATAGCCCGCAGCACAAACGCATATCCCATAGCGCTGCAAATCGGGCCCGTGATTTCTTCGTTGCCTAGCGTGTTACCAATAACCTTGATGACCGCAAGGGGCTTCCCAGCAAGTGCAGTGAGCAGAATTCCGGCAAGCATGAGAACAAGCCGTGCATCATACCCTTTGCGAATTGCAGCGAGCACACCGATAATCACAAGGCAGGTAACAAGAATCGTCATGCATAGCCCTCTGGAGTCCACGTTTCCATCGATGTCGCATATGGCTTCAACGCAGACTCGATAACCGAACCAACACCGCTGACACCTACGATCCAGTCCTTTGTTGTGAAGTATTGTTGCTGCACATGGGCTACGGAATCTGGCGTCAAGTTCTGAATTGTCTCAATGTGCTTGTCGAAGTAGTCAAAGGGCAGCTGATACTGCACGAGTGTATAGACAAGTGAAGCGGTCTGCTGTGGCGTTTCACAGCTTCGGGCAAATGAGCCAAGGATCTGCTGACGTGCATTCTCAAACTCCTCGTCATCTATGCGCTTGGCAGAGATCTTCTGCACCTCATCAGCGATAGTCGCGAGCGTATCGGCTGTAAACTCGTTTCCAACACTTGTTACGATGGTTGTTGTAGCACTAAGTGGTCGTACCGTCGGAAAGGCATAGGCACCGTAGGTATAGCCCTTTTCCTCGCGCAACACTGTAAAGAGTCGCGCAAGAGTATACCCTCCCAACACATTGGAAACAACCTGCAATGCCGGATAGTCGAGGCTGCTGTACCCTATCCCTGGCATTGTTATACGGAATGCCGACTGTACTGCATCGTCTTTTGGGGCCATTATGCCCCATCCAGATGTGCGTACTGCAGTGACACCAGTTATGGACGCAAGGCGCTCGGGCAGGTCAACAAGCGCTGCAGAAAGCTTCTGCACAACTGCTTCCGGATCTACTGGCCCAGCGACAATGATGTACCTGTCGGCTGTACACATCCGTTTGTGCGCGCGCTCAAGATCAGCCCTCGTCATCAGCTTCAGCGTTGCCGGTGTTCCGTTCTTTGGTTGCGCATACGGATGATTGTAAAAGGTTCTGCTAGCACATGCCCTGCCTGCTAGCCACTCAACATCAACAAGTTCTACCAGCATATCGGCAATCGTCTTCTGCCGAAGTTTATCAAGTTCTGCTTCGTCAAATCTTGGCTGCAGTAGGGCACTTGCGGCAAATCCCACAAGATCATCGAACCACTCAGCAAGTCCACTGGCGTGGATCGTGCAGGCATCGCTGTCTGCGGCAGCCCGAAGTGAACAGCCCCTTCGTTCAACTTCTTCGGCAAATGCCGCGGCATCAAGGGCGGCAGCACCACGATTCAGCATCTGGGCAGTGATCGATGTTACTCCCGGGACCTCGTCATGAATCGAACCTGTGCGCATAGCAATCGATATTGTTACCAGATCCTTGTTAGCGGCAGGCACTACGAAAACAGGTGTCCCGTCGGTTAGCTCCGCGTTCACAATGTGCGGGAGAGTGAAGTGAAGCGGCTTAATCGATAATGGGGGGGCAGTTTGCATTTGGTAAATTTAGGACAATGAAACCTACACACGTTGTTATTACCGGAGCTTCATCCGGTATCGGTAAGGCCTGCGCCGAACTTTTTGCCCAGCAGGGGGCTCACATGGTGCTGTGGGCACGCCGGTCGGAGAGACTGGCAGAGTTAGCAGGTCGGCTACAGACAGAATTCGGCATCAGCGTGATTACGCAAGGTGTGGATGTTCGAGATCACGATGCCGTTCGGGCAGCTGTAGAGGAGCTTCCAGCTGAATTTCGCGCGCCAGATGTGCTGGTAAACAATGCCGGACTGTCCCGTGGACTCCACGCGTTCTACGAGGGTGAGGCTCAGGATTGGGAAGAGATGATCGACACGAACATCAAAGGACTGCTCTACGTCACAAGAGCTTTTCTTCCTACAATGGTGAGCGCTGGCAAGGGGCTTGTGGTAAACATCGCCTCAATTGCTGGACGCCAAGCGTACCGCGGCGGAAATGTCTATGGCGCCACGAAGGCAGCAGTAAAATTGTTTTCCGACTCACTACAGATCGACCTCAACGGAACAGGTGTGCGCGTCTGCAACATCGATCCCGGCTTGGTTGAAACGGAGTTCTCCGAGGTACGTTTTCGGGGAGACACTTCCCGCGCAGAGACGGTCTACAAGGGCTATCAGCCCCTTACCGGACATGACGTTGCGGAGTGCGTTTTTTTCGCTGCAACACGTCCGCCGCATGTAAGTATCCAGGACATTCTCATTACCCCAACGGCCCAGGCCACAGTGTCGATTGTCGACAAGAAACTATAACCCATGGAAACCGTACAATTTTTGATCTCGGGTCAGGTACAAGGCGTGGGGTTCCGCCGTTTTGCTCTGCATCATGCTCACCGCCTTGACCTACGTGGCTTTGCGACGAATCTTGAAGATGGCGATGTTGAGTGCGTAGCTCAGGGAACTGTAACGTCTCTTACAGAATTTGAAATGCTTATGCGACAGGGTCCACAATTCGCCTCTGTTGCATCCGTTACCTGCACAGAACTTGGTAACACACGGATCTACAAAACCTTCCGCATCCTGTAATCTCGTTATTCTGTAATCCCGTAATTCGTCATTCGTAACTCGTCATCATGAACATAACCCCTTCTTCTGTTGTCGTTGTAACCGGAGCATCCTCCGGTCTAGGTGTTGAACTTGCCTACGAAGCTGCCCGACGTGGTGCCTGTGTTGTGCTGGTAGCCCGCAGGGCAGACCGTCTCAACGACGTGGCCAAGCACGTTACTGAGCTTGGAGGCAAACCAGAGATCATCGTTGCCGATGTTTCCCAGGAAGCAGAATGCTATCGGGTGATCGACACCACATTGTCGGCACATGGACACATAGATGTGCTGTTTAACAATGCGGGAAGGGGCAACATGGCGCGTGTAGAAGACACACCTACCGAGCAATGGCGTTCCATGTTTGCTGTGAATGTGGATTCAATATTCTGGCTTACGGCTCGCGCACTTCCTTCGATGCGTGCGCGTAATGCTGGACATATCGTTGCCATCTCCAGTGTTGCTGGACGCTATGGCCACCCACTCAATGCGGCATATGTAGCTGCAAAGCATGCAGTCGTGGGCTTCATTGCCGCGCTTCGCACAGAGCTCGTGGGCACAAACATCCATGCTACAACGATATGCCCAGCGGGCATCGTTACCGAATGGGCAGATGCTACAGAGGGTGGTTCGATCGGCGCCATGTATGGCACAGCTATTCCACGTTCGCGCGTTATTGCACGTGAGCACAGCCTGCAGACAGCGCCCCTTTCACGAATGATGTCAGCCAAAGAATGTTCGGACATCATCTGGCAGGCAGTGGATGCTGGACGCAGCGACGATGTGTTTACCCATTCGGGCACGAAAGAGCTTGCTGTGTTGAGTATGCAGAACAGACTCGAGCAGGAAGATAAGTTTGAGGCGCTCTGGATTGCGATGAATCAAACCTACGACGAGCATCAAGCTTCAAAGTAGCCTGTTGATACTGTTTCTTACGATATCAGCACTGTGTGTGCTGTCCACTCTGCATTCTGCGTCAAGCCAGGAGATTGCACTGGTGCTAACGGGAGGCGGAGCTCGCTGCATCACCCAGGTTGGGGTTCTCAAGGTCCTTGAGCGCGAGGGTGTCGTCCCCGATGTTGTCATCGGATCATCCTTTGGTGGCATCGTTGGTGGACTCTATTGTGCTGGGTATTCTGCTGTACAGATCGATTCAATCTTTCGTACCATTGACTGGGAAGACCTCGCATCGATCCGTGAAGCCCCACAACGGGAGTATCAGTTTCTGCAGCAGAAGGTTCAAGGCGATAGAAGCATCCTGACACTGAGATTCAACAATTTTGAATTCGTTCCACCAACGGCAATCGGTGGCAACAGTCGCTTTTCATATCTGCTACAGCGTGTGCTGTGGGAGAGTCCGTTGAACAATCGGACAGACTTCGACCAGCTCTCGCCACGCCTTCGCGTGGTGGCAACAAACCTTGCTAACGGACGTCCATTCGTCGTCCGCTCTGGCAATCTTGCAACTGCCATTCGTGCGAGCGCTACGTTTCCACTTCGGTATTCGCCCGTGCGCTGGGACGATTCAACGGTGCTTGTAGATGGTGGTCTTGTTGCCAATGTCCCCACCGAGATTGCCAGAGAGCTTGGTGCGCGCAAGACCATTCTCGTAAACTCGACCAGCAGGCTCTCATCACTTGAATCAATGCGCACTCCATGGGCCGTTGCCGACCAGTCACTTTCTGCCGCAATGATGCAGAAAGATTCGGCACGCATAGCATTAGCGGATGTAGTGATACAACCACACCTTGATGAATGGAACACGTTTTCGTTTTCTAACATCGACTCCCTTATCCGAATTGGAGAAGAGGCAGCAGAATCGGCATTGCCACAGATACGAGCGTTGATTGGAACGCAATCGCGCCAGATCGTGGATGTGGCCTCGATTGCGATCACTACTGCAGATAGCGACACTGCTCTTGCATCGCGGGTAGCACATGCACTTCAGCAGCTCGGCAGCACACGCACAAAGCGGGAAGTTCTGCGCCGCATCTCTCAAGTGATTCACAATGCTGGATACGCTTTTGGATACGTTCGGCTCCTAGAGAACGCCTCAGGCACCGTCACATCAGCTGTGATTGATAAGGGGCTGATACAGGAACGCACATTTCGTCTTTTGGGCGGAAGCTCCTCCGTTGCTCTGGCCCGTGAATCAGCATTCCCAGACAGCTCAAATTTTAACGTAGATCGCTTGTCGCGAGCATGGCAGAATCTTCATGCAGCAGAGGCACTCGCAGAATCGGACATTACGATATCGCAACTCCCATCGGGCGGCAATACTGTAGACGTTGCTGCGATCGGCAACGGCAACCAAGCAATCAGACTGGGTGCACTCGTAGATAATGAACGGTATACACAGGGAAGCATTGAGGTTGCTCATAACAACCTGATTCTACCTGGTCTCACGTTTAGTGCACGTGGAATCGTAAGCGAACGTATTGGTTCGCTGAATGCGGGGTTTGATATACCACGAATCGCTGGTTCACTATGGACAGCATCTGTACGCGGCTATACAAGTTTCCGCAACGTTTGGGCATACACAAATCGTCCAGGCAGACCTGGCACGCAGCGGATTGAGGAGTATTCAGAAGACCGCAATGGATTGAGGTTTAGCGCTGGTAGACAGCTGGAGCGCAATGGCATTGTCTCAGCAGAACTTCGTTATGAAAATCAACGGTATCGTTCCCTGAAGGATACTGTTAAGGCTGCATTCAAGCCCCTTGCAACGATTCGCGCCGTTGCGCGTTGGGATGATCGGGACAACATTTCGTTTCCAACGTCGGGTCGTACGATTGACCTTTCGGCAGAATCGTCAGTTCTGTCGTTGTCGCGTGGGCTAAGCTTTACAAAGCTCACAGCTAGCGCTCAGTCGGTATTCGATCTTGGTTGGTGCACCGTAGTTCCCTCGGTGCTGATTGGTGCGGCAGATAAAACTCTGCCCTCAGCAGAGCTGTTTTCCATTGGCGGACAGGATATGTTCTTCGGAATGCGCGAAGATCAGCAGCGTGGACGTCAGATCGCTGTTGGTAACATTGAAGTCCGGACGCAGCTACCATTTGACATTTTCTTCGACACCTATTTATCTGTGCGATACGACATAGGTGCCGTGTGGGAGGTTCCAGAGTATATCCGAATCTCCGATATGAATCATGGACTTGGTCTCACACTCAGTGTTGACACACCAATTGGCCCTGCAAAACTCTCAGCGGGACGCGCATTTGCCCTCCAGGAACGGCCATACAAACTGCTTCTTGGGTCGCCCCTTGCATACTTTTCCATCGGTGTACGTCTTTAACGCCTACTATGGGACAACTCTTTAACAGACTTCGCGATTTTGCCCGCTCACAGGTGCGTTCATCGGACGCAGAATTGCGCTGGGCAGAACGCACAATAGGCAGTGACGACGATGAGCTTCGGCGCATCATCGACGAACTACACAATGATTACGCGCAGAGCGCACAGAGCGGAAAGAGCACGGAAAACAGACATTCTGCGCAGCAGAGCGCATCGGCACAGCTACCCAAGAACGTACTCCAGGCACACATGGTGCTAAATGTACCAGTTGGATCTTCGGTGGATGATATCAAAAAAGCCTACCGGACGCTCATTGCTTCGTGGCATCCTGATAGATTTGCATCAGCTACGGCAAATGAGCAACAGCAGGCGCATGCACGTGCTCATGAAATCAATTCTGCCTACGTTGCTCTTCGTAACCACTACGACTTTCGATAACGGGCTATGGAAAAGACACTCTTTCAAAGAATCATCGACCGCGAAATTCCCGCAACGATCGAGTACGAGGATGACCACATCATCGCGATCCGCGACATTGCCCCATCAGCACCAGTTCATCTACTCATCATTCCAAAACCTGTGATTGCATCTATCGATGCACTTCGCGATACTGATGCTGAACTTGTTGGCCGGGTGTTTATTGTAGCTCGGGACCTTGCCCGGAAATTCGGCATTGCCGAAGATGGGTATCGCGTTGTAACGAATTGCAATGAACATGGCGGCCAGACAGTGTTTCACCTCCACTTCCATGTGTTAGGGGGCGAGCATCTCGGTCGAATGAACAGCAGTGCGGCTTCGCACGCTCATGTTACAGACGCTGCTGCTGCGCCTGTTGGTTTACCAAACATGGTGCGGGATATTGCCCTCTTCATGCTGGTCTCAATAGGACTGGCCGTTGGATTCAATGCAATGAACCCAAAGGCCATCGCATGGATCAAGCCACAGTTTGAACGTCAGACGGCCTCACAGACAGACATCGACAAGTATCTTCAATCAACACCTCCCGCACCTCAGCGCGAGATCATCCAGCAGGCACCCGCAGCATCAGATGTTGCAGACACGGCTACGGCGACAACATCAGCCGCAGCATCTCCTCAAGCTCCTGCACCGCCTACCACGGCTGTTGCCAAGCCGTTACCAACATCAACAACGGCTGCCGATGCTGCATTCTCTCCAGAACCAGGAGTAATACGGGAGATCACATACGATATGTTCGTGCGGTTGCTTCAAGGAACCAAGAGTTACTTGATCGACGCCCGTGGCGCAGAGAAGTTTGCGCAAGGACACATTGATGGGGCCGTAAACTTTTACGGGGGCGAAGTGCAGTCGCGCATACCTGATATTCTGAGCAACGTCCCACGCGATCGTGTTGTGCTCATATACTGCGACGGCGGAGAGTGCGAGCTTTCTCACCATGTTGCAGATGTACTCAAGCAGTTTGGGTACGGACCAATCTTTATCTACACTGGCGGCTGGGCCGAGTGGACGTCAAAACGTAAATAACTGTATGATCCAAGCCTCTCGTCAATTACTCCGTCAGCTTGCCCTCCGTTTCGGCATCATCGGCGAATCACCTGCCATGGTGCAGGCAATGACGCGTCTGCTGCAGGTTGCACCTACCGATCTTACCGTAATGATCACAGGCGAGACAGGCACTGGCAAAGAAGTCTTCGCACATGCCGTGCACGAGCTGAGCACCCGCAAGAAAGGTCCGTTTGTAAGCGTAAACTGTGGCGCCATTCCTGAGACGCTTCTCGAGAGTGAGCTATTCGGCGCCGAGAAGGGCGCCTTCACTGGTTCGGTAGAGCAGCGCAAAGGATTCTTCGAGACAGCCCATAAAGGAACGATCTTTCTCGATGAGATTGGCGAGATGCCGATTGGGACTCAGGTAAAGCTTCTACGCATTCTTGAAAGCGGTGAATACTCGAGACTTGGTTCGTCGGATGTTCTCAAAGTGGATGTTCGAGTTGTAGCTGCTACCAATCGCGACCTTGCGTACGAGGTCCGCCAGGGCCGCTTCCGACAGGATCTTTTCTTCCGACTCAACAGTGTAAACATCCACTTGCCCCCTCTTCGTCAGCATGCAGATGATATCGAGTTGCTGGTAGAGCATTTTGCCAAGCGTGTGGCCGACAAGAACATTCACGAGTACAACGGCATCGACAAGGACGCCCTCGTAATCCTTGAGCAGCAGCCGTGGCCCGGCAACGTGCGCGAACTGCGAAACATCATCGAGACAATTGTCACTCTTGAGCAAGGGGCCCGCATTACTGCCGATATGGTTCGGCGCTATCTCCCCGCGAAAGAGCAGGAACAGGCAGATCCTCTTTTCTCCAATGCTCTCGTGCGTATGACGAGCAGCGGCGGACCTCAAAACGAACTCGACATGCAAATGCTCTACAGAGCGCTTCTGCAGCTGTCCACCGATGTAGCGGAGGTAAAGTCGGTTCTTCGCCACCTACTGAGCATGTCTGTTGACATGCACCACGATTCATCAACTGCACAACACATGCCTGCTCCGCATAACTCGGCACCAGTAACGGATGTAGTTGCCATTCACCCACTCCACCCTGTTGGAACAACAATCTCCGATGCTAGCGACGACGAAATGAACCTTGCTTCTATCGAACGCAGGGCTATAGAAACAGCACTGCGTCGTACGCAGGGAAACCGCCGTGAATCAGCACGCATGCTAGGTATCAGCGAACGTACGCTGTATCGCAAGATCGATGAGTATGGGTTGCAGTAGAATGGACGAGGGACAGGGACTAGGGACTAGGGACTAAGGACTAGGGACAGGGGTACAGGGGTACACGAGGGTACGTAAGCGTCATTCCCGCGAAAGCAAGATATCGCTACTCGCTGTTCGCTACTCGGCACTCGCTACTCGCTGTTCGCTACTCGGCACTCGCTACTCGGCACTCGCTACTCTCACAATCACCGGTCTTGACGGTGCAGCATCCCCATCGAATGGTGCTACGTTGAACATCACGAGGTAGCGTCCATCTGGGATGGAGTTGGGGACGTAGATAAGTTCCGTGATTGTGCAATCGAGGCGAGGGTTTTCAGGCCATTGCCAGAAGCGATGATGAGCAACCAGAGCCCCTTGGTCTTCTTCTCTGTCAACAGATGGCAAGTCCACCATTAGATGTCGGATACCATGCTCAACGATCAGGTTCATGGCATCTAGGTGGAGATATGGAGGATTGTTGCCTGACCACATCTGCTCTCGTTTTGCGCTGTCGTTCGGTAAAGTGCGAATGATCAATGTTGATGCATCTCGCCTTGTCCATGCGCTTTCAAGGTCGCAGGCAGTAACTACGGCATCTTCACCAATACAAGATGGCGTAACTGTCACAAGCTCTGCTTCATCAACAACGTCGGTCATCAACTCCGTTACATTATACCCCTCGCCGGCAATGTGACCAACGCACTCAGTATGCGTTCCATTTCCGTGTGGAGCAACGGTGACAACTTCGCATCGAACAGGGCCACCTTGTTCGATACTGCCAACAAACTCACCAGCACGGAACGGAACGAACGTCGCTGGTGGAAGATGAAATGCGTTCGGAGCATGCAAGGGGTTTACATGTAGTGAGATGTCTATAGCCGTTGAAAGGTCGTATCTGCGATTGCCAACGGATACTACAAATTGTGGTTCGATGATTGCCATGCACAAAGTTCCCAGCTGTTGCATCGGTTTCCAAACGATGTCACGTTTTGCAGGAAAATCAGCACATAGGCATACAGGCCGGTGTATTGCTTGGTATATTCGAGCCAATCGTACTGCCGGACAAATCGTCCACAGGTTTATGTAGTGAGGTGATGAATGTCTCGTACACTGAATAAAGTCATGCTCATCGGCAACGTTGGCAAAGACCCCGAGGTACACTTTACGCCGAGCGGCGTTAAGGTTGCCCAGCTGCGACTGGCAACATCTGAAACGTGGAAAGACAAAGATGGCGCTGTGCAGGAACACACAGACTGGCACACGATCATTGCATGGAGGGGGCTCGCCGATGTAGTAGAGCGTCTTGTGCGCCGTGGTAGCCGCCTCTATGTCGAGGGCAAGATCCAGTCGCGATCGTTTGACGATCGCGATGGAAACAAAAAGTACGTCACAGAGATCATCGCCGACAGCCTTTTGGTACTCGATGCTAAACGTCAGGATCAACCAGCAAACACGAATGAGACTGAACAGTCGTTACATACGTCTTCTGGCACTGACGTAATCCCATTCTGATTTTTTTGGAGTCGATCGCTTGGACGTTTCACGGAAGACTGAAATTCGAGTAGGCATTGTAAGTATATCAGCAATTTTGCTCCTACTTATAGGCATCATGCTAGGCAAGGGAATTAGTTGGTCTACAAATCAGCATGAAGTCAAGTTTCGGCTGGCTTCGTCAGGCGGACTCGAGCCAGGCAGCCCCATAGTTGTGCACGGTGTAAAGCGCGGCCAAGTCACAAGTGTCACGAATCATCATGGCGGCGTTCTCGTTATCGGACAACTGGACGACATTTCAGATCTGCATAATGACGCATCTGCCATTGTGTCGATACTTGAAATCACAGGCGGAAAGAAGATCGAAGTAAAACCTGGGTTTCAGACTGGAGCGTTTGATCCAAGCAATGAAATTCCTGGCGTAGTTGCTGCAGACATTGGTGCGCTCGTAACCTCTCTGGGAGACGTGAGCGACAACGCGATAGCCCTTGTAAAAAGAATGGATACGCTGAGCGCAGCGCTGGCAGATCTGGCACGCGATGGCACGTTCATCAATGACATCAAGACCCTCGCTTCTGATGGAGCTCTACTGGTTACCGACGCACGCTCGTGGATGCAAGCAAACAAGTCGGATCTTACAGCCATGGTAAGAGACCTTCGTCAAATCTCATCAACGCTTCGCAAGTCACTGGACAAGAACGAACCAAAGATCTCAGAACTGGTCGATCACTTAGAGAGCACACTCTCTACGTTTGACAAGACATTGACAAAGGCAGACGCTGCATTTATTTCTGTTGATAGTCTCGTTGTCGAGGTCAACACCGTAATCAAAGAAGTAAAAGCCAACAAGGGACTGCTTAATCGCATCATCTATGATGAAGGTCTGTCCACGCAGCTTGATTCTTCGCTGGCAGTTCTCAAGAACATCCTCCAACAATTCCAGCGCGACGGCGTGAACGTCAATGTTGGTCTTGGACACAAATAATAGGCTCCTGTCCAAATGAAGCTGTGGCAGCTTGTGTTGCTTGCGCTGCTGATGGCAGCGTGTTCGACGTCGCGTCGCATAGATCAGTCATTTGATTTGCGCGACGCTTCAGAGAAGACCGTCGAATTCCGCGCAACATCTACAAAGCATATCGATTCTGTTAATCTCTCTGCACTTCGTACAGACGTCTGGAAGCTTGAGCATTACGCATACCCTGATTCGATCAGATTGTTCGTGCGCGTTCTCGATACTACAGGCTTTGTTGTTACGCACATGGCAGAGCCGTATAAATCTGCCAACGCTCCCGATTACTTCCCAAACTTAATGGAACGTCTTGGCGAGCGGCGTCGCGTTCGCGATTCGGCTGTTCAACATTTCCGTGTACGAGAAATTGGCGAGTTGGACTCTATTCCTGCCAACATTGCACTCGCAATCGACTGTTCAGGTTCGATGAAAGGGGCTAAACCAACACTCGATCTTGGCACGGAGCTCTTCATTGGGATGAAGCGCAAGTGTGACAACATCTCGCTTGTGGGGTACCATAAGACTATCACAGAGGTGTTCCCCCTCTCTGGAGATACCACGACTATGCTTCGTGAGTTCAGGGGGTTCAAGAAGGGATCTCAAGGTCTCTTCACCGCCACATTTGACGGTATCATGAAGTCTCTTCAGACGTTGAAGAACGTTCCGTTAGATCAGCCCAAGGTATGCGTGGTGTTTGCAGATGGCGATGAGAATACGTCCAGTGTGCGATTGAGCGATGTGTATGAGTATGCTACTCGACACAATATCTCGATCTACTGCGTCGGCTTCGGCTATGCAAATGATCAGGCTCTGCAGGATTTGTCGCTCTATACGGGCGGCAAGTACTATCGCGCATATACCAAGGCAGATCTGCTTGCCATATTCCTCGACATCTACAACAGTCTACGTAACTACTACCTCGTATCCTATGTGCCCCCTCGCTACGAAGGCATTCACAACATTTACCTTACGGTTGATGTACCCGGACGGGATACCATGGTAGCTCGCGGTACATATGACAAGACTCCGTTGAATCCGCTCGCTGATACGAATGAGTTTTCGAAACGGATCCTTTTTGCATACAACGAGAGTGTCATTGACACATCATCGTACATCATCATCGATGAACTTGCAGATGCTTTGTTGCGCTTTGACCGGGTTGTCCTCGAGATCCAAGGTCATGCCTCGCGCAGTGGTCCGGATGACGATCGTGTTGACTACAATATGACACTTTCCCAGAGACGTGCTGAGTCCGTAAAACAGGCATTGGTAGACCGCGGAGTGCAGGCATTTCGACTCAAGACACGGGGCTTTGGTTTTTCGATGCCCGTTGTACCAAACGACTCCGAAGCAAACCGAGCACTCAACAGGCGCACGGTGTTTCGGATCCTTCGTCAGTAACACTCTTTACGCGGCAAACACCCGCTGCGCGATTGCCTTGGCAACATTCTGTCCGTCCAGCGCAGCACTCACAATGCCCCCTGCATAACCGGCACCCTCGCCACACGGATACAGCCGCCGCACCTCAACGTGCTCGTATGATTCCTTATCACGGGGAATTCGTACCGGCGAGGATGTTCTAGACTCAACACCAACGATCACAGCTTCGTTAGTGAGGTAGCCTCGCATTTGAGACGCAAACTGACGTATTCCTGAACGTAAACGTTGGTCGATAGCCGTTGGCAGGATCTCTACCATGTCAACCGAAACATGCCCAGGGATGTACGATGTGCGCGGAATCGACTGCGACACCTTACCCTCGACGTAATCAACTAAACGCTGGGCGGGGGCCTTCTGCGACCGATCTTCGTTGCTGGCAAATGCTGTACGCTCTACGTGGGCCTGAAGCTCTAGTGCACCGAACATGCCACCGTGACCAAGCTGTTGCCAATCTGCCTGCTCAACGGCTACAACGGTACCGGAATTTGCAAACGGAGAGTCGCGGCGTGACATCGACATGCCGTTGACCACGATCTCGCCTGGAGATGTTGCCGCTGGGACGATGAGTCCGCCCGGGCACATGCAAAACGAAAACACGCCCCTTCCATCTGCCTGACACACGAGTGAATACGATGATGCCGGTAGGTTGGGGTCACGGGGCGATTGATGGTACTGGATCTCATCGATCAAGCCCTGTGGGTGTTCAATCCGCACACCCAACGCAAATGGCTTTGCTTCGATACGAATCCCGTCCTTTGCGCACCGCGCAAAGATGTCCCGGGCGCTATGCCCAGTTGCTAGGATCACCGCATCGGCCTCAAACGCACGTCCGTCTGCACAGCGCACACCACGCAGCACCTTGCCATCTGGTGTGGCATCAATGAGAAACCCATTTACATGCGACTCAAAGTGCACTTCCCCACCAAATCGGAGAATGGTTTCGCGCATCTCCTGCACAACCTTCCAGAGCTTGTTCGATCCGATATGGGGGTGGGTGTCTACGAGAATCTCTGATGTAGCGCCATGCTCTACAAAGAGCCGGAGAACCTTTTCGATGCTACCACGTTTGTGGGATCGTGTATACAGCTTGCCATCGGAATACGTGCCAGCGCCTCCCTCCCCGTAACAATAGTTTGAATGGGGGTCTACAACGCCATCCTGCTGAATAGCACGCAGATCGCGTCTACGGGCGCGCACGTCGCGTCCACGCTCGAGCACGATGGGCATTATTCCATGTTCGAGCAGCTCTAGTGCAGCGAAGTATCCGGCAGGACCAGCACCAACGATCACAACACGTTTTCCCGGATCTGCCGCCTTAAGACGGCCCAGATACTGTTCCTGGGCAGGGG
>JBIJAX010000007.1:0-60817 GCA_044345485.1 Kapaibacterium sp. (SeqCode) | reverse complement strand
TGGATGAGTGAGTTCGAACAGATCGTACAGACGCGTATTGATGCCGCTGAAGATGCGTTGTCTAAGGTAGACGCGATTCGCGACAGCGCTGTGGAGTTTTACGAATCACGTGCCGGACAAGCCCCCTTGCTGCTCGAATTCTGGGCTCACGCACTCCGCACCGACAACCCGGCATTTCTTGAACGGATCAATCAAACGCGTGGATTTCTTCGAAAGATTGGTACAAAACTCACGAAGGAACTCGTTCACTCCGAGTGGTTTCGCGGCGTAGACGAGCAGGCATTTGCCACGCTAGAATCAGGTATCAGTGATGGAATCTTTCTAGCCTGGGTTCTGGATGGGCAAAGCTTCCCGCTCGACAAGGCCTTCACATTCCGACAAAGCTTACTAGGTATTGGCTTGTTAAACGATGACGCGCGCGCGCTGCTGACACCCAAACTTGGGTCGAAACTCAAGCGTGGGTTTTAATCACAGCCCCAATACAAGCTGAATCACAAGAGCACCCATAAGTAGCCTACGAACCATTGTTCGTGTATTCTTGGATATCGCTGCTTGTTCATAGCGATACACTCCATAAGTGATGGCGAGTGTACTTCCCAGCACAACAGCGAGCGTTCCAAGCGCAGAAGACATAGTCATTGCCTTCATCTCACCACGCGCTGCACCATCCCACCACGGCGTTCCAAAGAGTATCACGATGTGCAGAACGTATATGTACAATCCCTTCTTTCCGAAGAGCACATACACATTTCGCATTGGCCACGTGCGGCGCAGGAGAAGGACGCTAATGGCAATGCACACCATCGCTACAGCTGATCGTGCGATGACAAGGAACTCACTGTTGGATGATGACAGATAGTGCCAATGCACACCATGCGCCATGAGATACTGCTGGATGCCATACAAAAGAATCGACAGAGGCAGGGCAATGCGAAAGCCTACACGCATTATCCAACGATCACGATGCTCTTCCGGAAGTTCAGATATGAAGGTTCCCAGAATCACACCGACAAAGAGATAGGCCGAGATCGGAAACAACGGAAACAAAGAGCCATACTTCATGGTGAGGTAGGGCCGAAGCCACATTGGTAAATGCTCGTGCATCACCTGCAGATGCATCACAGGAGAAAGTGCAAGAATTACGGCTATCGCAATGAGTGCTCTACGGCGCATATCTGTGATAGAAGTGGATTTCTCCATGATCATCACAAAAGCGATCAGCGTTACACCGATAAGCTGCAGAATGTTTACCCCAAGTACCTGATACCATCCGTCCGCTGTAACATATGGCAGATCGATCAGGCGCCGACCAGGCAACACGAGTAAATACCCAATGCCAATCAACATCACGCCCATTCGGATGCGGCGCTGGAGAATATCCTGACGAATACGACCATCTGGTCCACGCTTCGCCGCAAATACGTGTGCTGCTCCCGATACAAGGAGGAATACAGGCGCAGTTAGGCCCCTTATCCAGTTCCAAATGTTCCAAAACAACGTGTCGGAATGCGTTACGGCATCAGGTAGTACAGCGTCCAGGACATGACCCTGCACCATCAGAAGCATAGCGATAAACCTTGCAAGGTCGAGAGCGTACATTCGTTGCGACGACATGCTTCAAAGATCGCATAAGTCTACCATACAATGGAACTGCAGCACGTAGCCGTATGTTTGCCGTCTAGGTAACTGCACAACCTGGAAGGATTCTCGTGAAAATTGTTGTCATCGGAAGCGGCTTTGGCGGACTCACCGCCGCTATTCGTCTACGCGCAAAGGGATACGACGTTGAGATCGTTGAGAAGCGCGACAAGCCAGGCGGGCGCGCCTATGTGTATGAGCAGGACGGCTTTGTCTTTGATGGCGGCCCTACGATCATCACAGCTCCGTGGCTTATCCACGATCTGTTTGAACTCTGTGGCAAGCGAACCGATGATTACGTGAAGATCGTGCCCATCGATCCATTCTACAACGTCCGCTTTCAGGACGGTACAGTCTTCCGCTACAACGGAAAGCGAGAAGAGGTAATCGAGCAGATTCGTTCTTTTAACCCAGATGATGTAAAGGGGTACGAGCGCTTCTACAGCAAAACAGCTGCAATCTTCAAGGCCGGATTTAATCTCATCGATCAGCCGTTTACAAAACTCACAGACATGCTTTCTGTGTTGCCTGACCTTATCAGGCTTCGCTCGGACAGAAGTGTTGCTGCATTTGTGAACTCACACATCAAAGATCACCGGCTTCGCCAGGTATTTTCTTTTCACCCGCTCCTCGTGGGGGGCAACCCGTTTCAAACTACGAGCATCTACGCGTTGATCCACAAACTGGAGCAGGAATGGGGCGTCTGGTTTGCTATGGGTGGTACCGGAGCTCTGGTAAAGGCCCTTGTAAAGTTATTTACTGATATCGGCGGCACAATTCGCTACAATAGCGAAGTAGGCAGTATGATGATCGACGATTCAAAGGGCACACCACGTGTGTATGGTGTCCGTCTGAAGGATGGAACAACACTTGCAGCCGACAAGGTAGTATGCAACGCAGACGTAGCACAAGCATATCTCTCCCTTGTACCAGCCAAGTATCGCAAGAAGAACACCGACAAGAAGATTGCTAAGACACGCTATTCAATGAGCTTGTTTGTGATGTACTTCGGTACAAACAAGAAGTACGATAACATAGCTCACCATGAGATCCTTATGGGCCCGCGGTACAAGGAACTTGTTGAAGACATCTTTACGAAGAAGCACCTAGCAGACGACTTCTCACTATATCTGCACCGTCCAACAGCAACAGACCCTTCACTGGCACCAGATGGCTGTGACTCATGGTACGTGCTCTCGCCTGTGCCGCATCTCGAATCCGGCACAGATTGGTCAACGATGCGCAAGATCTATAGAGACCGCATTGTGAAGGAGTTGGAACAACGATACATGCCGGAGCTGAGCAAGCACATCATCTCCGAGCACATTATCGATCCTGTGCACTTCCGCGACGAGCTGAATTCGTATTTGGGAAGTGCGTTTTCAGTAGAGCCAATCCTATTCCAAAGTGCCTGGTGGCGTCCGCACAACAAGAGCGAAGACATCGACGGACTCTACTTCGTTGGTGCAGGCACACACCCTGGTGCAGGACTTCCTGGTGTTATGAGTAGCGGCACCATTGCAGCGCGCATGATCTCGCAGTTCTAAACCACCGCCCGCACAAGCCCCTTACTCCTCCCAGAGTACTCCAAAGACAAGCCACGAGACAACGGCTACGATACCCGTGTGCGCGATCATAACCGATACATCACCCCATGCATCGGCTAGTTCTAGTCCTGCAAGCGCATACAGGGTGGCTTGGATACCCGGCATTACCAGTGGCAATAGCAGCGGAAAAGAAAGTACCGGAAGCAGTGCATTGCGCGACCCTGCCTTGGCAACAATAGCCGATGTAATTGTTACAACTGTTGCAAGGCCACAACTTCCGAGTACTACCGTCAGCAGAAGAAGTCCAATTGACCCAACATGCACAAGGGGCATTAGAATCAAGAACAGCAGGATGAGCGCTAGGTTAGAAAGCAGAGAAAACACAAGATTGCCGGCAAGCTTCCCCCAGTATACCGACGAGGTAGGAGCGCTTAGCCGCAGGTACAAGGACGTTCCGCGTTCTTCCTCACTCATGAACCCTCTACCGAGGCCACTCATAGCTGTGAAGAACATCAAAATCCAGATTACACCGGCAACGATAGGTTTATCAAGGGGCTCTTCGGCGGTTGCATAGGCAAGCAACGAGACAACAGTAACTACAAAGAGCGCAAGCGTGGTTATCCCGTAACGAGTCCGGATCTCACTACGTAGATCCTTGTTCAGTACCGCTATCCACCGCTGGTTTGTCATGCGCTGGTCACAACCGATAACGGAAGCCAGCACTGGCACCGAGAGTCTGCAGCGTCCACGGCCCGCTCGTTGCAATGTTACCCAACGACCTTACGTACTGCATCTCTGCCGATATCGACACTCTGTAGGATACTGGATACAGAAAGCCAGTGCTGCCATACCAGGATACAAAGCTTGTAGCGAGCTCACGAACAACAGAGGGCTCAATGGTCTGTGAAGAACTACCGTTGGGATACGTCCAGCTGGACGGACGCAGTATCGTGCGCTGCACCGTAGCGGATGTTGAAATATTCACTGACATGCGAAGTCCCGTGCCCACATAGAAATACTTCAGCGGAAACCACTCCATACCAACAGCCATATCCAAGTAAGATGCAGAAAGCTCTGCCTGTGTTGCTTGCTGGTACGGTGTAAGCCGCGCCGAGGAGGTGTCGAACACTACACCCAATGTGGTATCGGGTGAAAGCAGCGCGCCTCCTACGTTTGACACACCCAATGAACCCGTGAGTATCAAACCACCACGTGGACGCCAACCTACCATGGCACCAGCACCAAAGCTAGCGCCGTTAGCTGCAGAATTGAATGCCTGTTGTGCCTGCGGAATTGACGAGAGCCGAGCGGATAGATCGTGTGCAGCATACGCATACGAAGCATAGGCACCTGTCATCCACGCACCACCTTCTTGACATTCAGGATTGTTCCCTTCAGACAGGATGTACATCACCTTGTTCGAGGAGTTATCGTAGAGCTGGCATAACGTATACTCCTGCGCGTTATCCGCCGCATCCATCGCACGAAATACAATCTTAGACGATCCAGCACCACCTGAACGCTTGATTACGACAGTTGCCTGCGGCGCGCCCTCTTCGATTGGGGGAATGCTAACATCTGCGGAAGCCGCGGAGACAATAGTTACACTTTTGAGACCCCGATCGTGCACTCTATCATCACGAAACGTGATTGCATACCCTTCACGAACTGTCTTACCGTCTGCCGTAGGTGGCTCTACATCTTTCAAGGACGCAGCCTCGTAAAATGACTGACCCGCCATATTTCCATACGCATCGTATGCTGCCTTGTCGAATCCAAATCCGTACGAATACAACCCGAATGGAGCATCTCCCCGGATCATGTGGGAGCCGTAAGGTATCTGCACTTGAGCGATCGCATATCGGCTTTCGCCAAGGGGCACGAACAGCGTTGAATCAATAGGACGGCCATTCAGCCGAATCTTGCTGGCAGTTGCCTTAGGAGACACAACATTGATATAGTGATGCCAGTCACCATTGATGGGTGTGGCAAAACGGTACTGATCCATAAACTGCTGCGTTGGACTTACGAGGATCATCATAGGGTCTCCCACGCTATCCCCATTCTTAAATCCCTGCGCAAACTGAGCTACGAGAATAGGACGGTCCGCTGTGATCTGCACGTGTCTGGTTGCATTCAAATTCTCAAAGTGCTCACCAGCACGCAGAATCGCCACTACACGCGAATCTTCGAAAACCTTTGTACTGTCGTATGCGGCAATTACCCGATATGTATACTTCGAACGCTCCTTGAGCATTCCAACATAGTAGTGTTTGCCCCATGCAGCCATCGGCGGAAGCTGCTCTATCAGGTGATTGCAAGCTTCAACCTTGGGCGGAATATATGCGCATGCATGACCGCTAAACACTGCAATCTTCTTGTTGGCCTTTACGTGGGTGCCTGTCATATCGCACGCCCCTACTGCCTCCCATCGGGCAGAGACCGAGTAGACATCACCTTTGCGTAGACGAACATTGTAGGGAACTCCTGGTGGACGTCCCATAGAGGTTGTTACACGGGGCGTGATGGCAACCTCCGTATCGTCTTCAGTTGCCACAATCGATAGACCCGAGAGCATCTCTGGAGACACTTGAATTTTCGAATAGCCAACGGCTCGATACTCCGTGCCGAGAACGGTGATTGGCAGCCCGAGAAACGTATCTGTTGTTTGGTATCTACTACTGAGTCCGTACACGCCAATAACGGTATCTGCCGTGACGTGCACCGCAAGTCTCTCCGGATACTCGGTGCTACGCAACTGTGCCATCGCAGGGATTTGAACGTTTACAACTGTGTTCGCCTTTACGGTTATGGTATTGTCGTATTCAATACCCTCGATCTGAATGCGAACTTTTGCATCGTAACTACTGGTGATAAAGAGCTGTAAGCGCAAGCCCCCTTGCCTGCCGGCTTGGTCGTTCTTTCCTGCTTCGCGAAAATTCTTCATGAAGCACAGCCAAAACTCTTTGCCTTCGGAATTCATTCCGCTCGGATACTGCTGGGCCATCGACACAGCTGTAAGAGCAACGAGGACAACGGCAGTAAAAATCGTTTTCATCGCATCACCGCCATTCCATGGTATACAGTTGCTTCCTTGGTGATCAGCTCCACGATGTAGCGTCCAGAGCTGATCTCAGACTCCATGAATGCCATGGTAAACTCATTCTCTCCAGCACGCGCCTGCACATCAGAGAAAGAACGCACAAGCTTACCTTGTATCGTACGAACATTGATCACAACAGACTGATCGCGCTCAACACTATAGGACAACCTCGTTACTGTTGAGAATGGATTAGGGTAGTTACCAGTAATCTGTGTCGGCGAACTATGTGTACCAGCTGTAACGCCTTCCTTGATGATAACACACGGCTTGGTCTTAATGTCAAGCATGGTGCTGTCAAGCTGCAGCGAAACAACTTCAATCGAGCCTACACTATCGGCGCTGTAAACTCCTTCAAGAGTAATGGCAAACAATGTATCATGAGTTCCAGCACCACCCGAGCCACACGTGGCTTCGATGCTTGCAGTTGTGCGCGTAACGGACGTTTCACGTATCCCAAACTCCGCACATGTTGTAGCGTATGATTGATCTCCAGAGATGGCAACAATCCGACAAACACCGGGAGTAAACTGAATTACTGCGTCGAGTTGTCCCAGCTGCGGAAGTTTACCAGCAACTGGTATTCGAATTCGCTGTTCGGGCTGAATGCGAACCGTATCTGGCAGTGCTACATCGGTAGCAACCGCGCGTGTCACACAAAGCGTAATGGCAAACAACAGGAAGTATGCACGTATCATAGAGGTCCAAATATACCCAAGCTGGTTGTGCTAGAATTCCTGACTAACAATCACCTCGTAGCCCCGTTCCTTGTTGCCGACCACGATTAACGTAAAGTTATTTCCTAGAGTAGCAAGCTGAACCGGCAGCGTATAGATCTGCTTTCTTGTATCTGCGTCGTAGAAAAAGAATGTGCCCCGCCTGTCCTGCTGTGAAATCACAACATCTGAAGAATTACCAGCCTGCACCCCTATGGCCAGATGATCGCCATCACCGGTAATACCAGGTATAGAATCGATACATACAGAAACACGTGGTACGTCCCGTGTGGCATTAATTACGCGGCGTTTTGTGTATCCCGCTTGAGGTGAAAGGGGCAGATTTGTGAACTGTAAGATCTGTGGCGCTCCACCTACCTCTGCATAGATAGCAAGTGTTCGCAGTCCAAGCTTTACATCCAAGGTGGATGAAACTCCGTTAATAGACACGGATGATGCACCAGGAACTACCGATGATGTAATGCTATTGCCGTACACGAGACGACCACCCGAAAGCACATTCCCAAGGGCAACTGTAGCTTGGGACTGCTCAGCCAGTCCGTGCACGAGCGTTACAAGTGATGCTTCCTGCAGATACTCAAGTGGTATTGCTGCGTCACGCTCTTCGAGAAGAACAAGGTCCACGGAACCATTTCGCTCGCAGACAACTAAATCATATGAAGCGTCCGCACGAAGTGATGCCGTAGCGACACGAAGGATGTTCGTGGGCGTCGATGCTGTTGTAACCGTCAACGGAACCTCTCCGGGTTCCAGCGCTACGCTTCCAGAAACACGATCAAATGAAATGTTGCGCCCTATGGCAACACCCGACCGTATTCCGCTTGGCGCTTCAATACTTGTACGCGCGCCGCAGGAGACCGTAATGGCGCCTGCTGATGGCGCGGCATGCACAACGCGGATTACGGCTTTGCCAGTCGACGAAAATGGACGAACGAGTGTGGGTGCGATAACCAACGATCCACGGTCTGCAGAATCAACAGCGTAGACGGTAAACTTGCCGCGTACTTCAAGCGACGTACTATCGGTATGTTTGCCGCCTCCAGAAAATGTTGCTTCGACAATATCAGCGCGCTGCTGCTCACACGTTGGAATCTGTGTACTGCTACTTACCTGATATGCCGCAAGCCCCTTTGAGAGGTTGATTCCAGATACTGGAAGCGAAACATCAACTGCTTGTGAGGAAAGGTTTGCAACTCTCAGATCGGCCGTACGATTGGCAACCCGGGCAAATGGACGATCGGCGTTACGCGAGAGGTCGGTTTCTTCGATTACAGTAAACTGCGGCTCCGCAGATGCGGCGCTGCGATATATCAGTAGGCTGTAGGCTCTACGTTCTCCAAGATCGCACTCGAAGGTGCCGATAACTCTCGGTACCCCCGAAGTAACATCGACGATCGAGAAAACGGCCACGCCAGGGTATACCTCGCGATAGATAGAGGCCTGACGGAATGCAATGGCAGTTGGGAATAATCCTGTTCCGTTTGGACATCCAAGACGCACGTCAAATACACGCCCAGTGTCGGGAATGAGATTGATGACACGTACCTGCGCAACAGGCAATGTGGTTAGTGCAGCATTTGCATTTGTAATCAGGATTGTGTCGAACACATCCGGCTTACCAACCTTCGGCACAGCATAGATCGAATACACTGAATTCTGAATAAACCGAACTCGCTGGGAGGAC
Source organism: Kapaibacterium sp. (SeqCode) (assembly GCA_044345485.1). Lineage (GTDB taxonomy): Bacteria > Bacteroidota > Ignavibacteria > Kapaibacteriales > Kapaibacteriaceae > UBA10438. Next base: position 52,111 of record JBIJAX010000007.1, on the reverse strand, counting down.
CGGAATTCCTGGACACCGTTGGACATGATCGTTATGAAGCTTGAATCGCCCGGAGACCGCACTGTATCGCTAAAGGCAAGGGACGGTACATCAGCCGACTCAAATCCCTGCTCTAACACGAGTTTTCGGGGGGCATCGTCGGTAATAACGTTGAACAACCGCGTAAGGATGCGCCTGCTTCCGGGGGCAGGGTCTACAATACTCATATCTTCGCTTGCGCAGCCCAGAAGCCCCATACCAAGGGCCAGAATGGCAAGCCATGTACGTAATTGCTGTCTAGATTTCATTTCATCCCATGAACGTACGGCAAGTTGCGATATTTTTGCGTCCCACATACGATGAAAAGCCCCCTCAGTGGAAGAACGCCTTCAGTCCATAATCGACAGGTTTGCAGAGGTCGAGCAATCGCTCAACGACCCATCGGTTGTTAACGACCCCAAGCAACTGCGCGATGCATCGCGAGAGTACAAGAGTTTATTACCTGTTGTCAATGCAGGCCGGCGCTACCTTGCGCTTCTTTCACAGATTCGTGAAAATCGAGCCATGATTGATGATCCAGCAACGGATCAAGAGTTACGCGACATGGCCTACGAAGACACGCACGCTCTTGAAGATCAGCGCGGAGAACTCGAGGAAGAACTCACCGTTCTGCTCATTCCACGAGACCCCAACGATTTCAAGAACTGCATCATGGAACTTCGTGCAGGAACCGGCGGCGATGAAGCAGCATTGTTCGTGGGAGACCTGTACCGGATGTATCAGCGCTACTGCGAGCGTCGAGGCTGGACAACCGAGTCCATTGACGTAACCGAAAGTGAGCGGGGCGGTTACAAGGAAGTCACATTTCAAGTCAACGGCGACGAAGCATTCGGCGTCCTGAAATACGAAAGCGGCGTGCACCGCGTTCAACGCGTTCCCGAAACAGAGTCACAAGGCAGAGTTCATACGTCCGCAGCAACGGTTGCCGTGCTTCCGGAAGCAGAAGAAGTAGACGTGCAGATCAACGAGTCGGATCTACGTGTTGACATCTTTCGATCAGGGGGCAAGGGAGGCCAAAACGTTAATAAAGTGGAAACGGCCGTGCGACTCGTGCACATTCCAACGGGAATCGTTGTCCAGTGTCAGGACGAACGCTCTCAGCTCAAGAACAAGGACAAGGCGATGAAAGTGCTGCGCGCCCGTCTTTATGAGTTAGAACTCGAGAAGCAGCAGTCAGCCATCGCAGGCGCACGGAAGGTCATGGTACGAAGCGGGGATCGTTCAGAAAAGATCAGAACATACAACTGGCCTCAGAACCGTGTTACCGACCACCGACTAGAAGGCGATGCAAAAAACCATCCGCTGCAGTCAGTTGTAGATGGTGAACTCGACGCGATCATTACAGCCCTTCGGGTTGCTGAGCGCGGGAGTACATCGTAAGTGGTGGCAATACCATAATTTTCTCCTATGGCTATCAAGGAACGACTTCAGCAGCGTGCATTTACATCGCCCCATCAAGAGGCAATGCTCAGTGTGATGGTGTGCTCCGACGTTCTCTTGCGTCTGATGGAAGAGCTAACAGAGCCACATGGTATCACGTCGGCACAGTACAATGTGCTGCGCATTCTTCGTGGTGTGTACCCTGGCGGACATCCAAGGCGGGAGATCATTCAGCGCATGATTCAGGTTGCGCCTGACGTAACGCGGCTTATCGACCGGCTTGAAAAGAACAGCCTTGTTCGCCGCGATAAAAGCACAGAGGACAAACGGTTGTCCATGACATTCATTACGGAGAAGGGGCTTTCCCTGCTCGATCTAATTCAACCGCAGCTGGATGAAGTAAACAGAAAGCTTTGGCAAAATCTCTCTGAAGACGAAGCTCTTGCTTTAGCTAAACTTTGTGATAAATTGGTTGCGTCGGCATAATTCTTCTCCAACCTTTCTGAGGTTTTCATGAATCTTCCAGAACGCTTTCTGGGTCGAGTGCTCTTTTCGCTCCCTCTTGTGGTGTTTGGTGCTTTCCACTTCATAGCTGGTGATAAAATGGCCGGAGCGGTTCCTGCATGGGTACCGGGTGGCGTGATTTGGGTTTACATCACCGGACTTGCAATGATCGCTGCTCCAATAGCAATGCTCACTGGAAAGAAGGCCAAGCTCGCAGCTCAGCTAACAGCGCTGCTAATGCTTACGTATGCACTTGCCGTGCAGTTACCGGGCGCCATGGGTGGAGATCAGATGGCAACGGCTAGCTTCTTGAAAGACATCATGCTGTGCGGTGGCGCACTACTCATGGCACATCTTAGCGAAGACTAATACCATGCATGGGAAACCATGCGATATCTCGTCGATCACACACACTATAAAACAGCCCCGCAGGCTTTTGCTTGCGGGGCTGTTTGTTATTGCGACTTGAGTATAGAGTTAGAGCGGAATATTTCCGTGCTTCTTCCAAGGGTTTGAATCTTCCTTGGTGCGCAACAGGCGAAGCGCCTTCACGAGCACGCCCCGCGTTTCCTGAGGCTCTATCACATCGTCTATATAGCCCCGTTCAGCTGCTTCGTATGGATTAGCAAACTCAACGTTGTACTGATCCTGAAGCTCCTGCATACGCTGTTCTTTGTTGTCGGCTTTCTCGATGTCTTTTCGATACAGAATCTCGACTGCACCTTTAGCGCCCATAACCGCGATCTCTGCCGAAGGCCATGCAACGTTGAAGTCGCCCCGGATATGCTTTGAGCTCATCACATCATATGCACCGCCATACGCCTTGCGGGTGATAACGGTGAGCTTTGGAACTGTTGCCTCGCAGAATGCATAGAGCAGCTTGGCACCGTCGCGAATAATACCCCGCCATTCCTGATCTGTTCCTGGCAGGAAGCCTGGAACATCCTCAAATACGACTAACGGTATCTCGAATGCATCGCAGAACCGGACAAAACGAGCCCCCTTGGCAGAACTGTTGATATCCAATACTCCAGCTAGCGATGCAGGCTGGTTAGCAACAATACCAACTGGCATTCCATCGAGTGTTGCAAAGCCTATCACGATGTTCGTTGCATAGTCGGCATGCACCTCAAAGAAGTCTCCTTCATCGACAATGTCGCGAATAACTTCTTTGATGTCGTATGGCTGATTGGGATTGGCCGGGATAATCCTCCGAAGCTTCTCACACTCCCGACGCGGATCGTCGTTTGTAGGCTTGATAGGGGGCTTTTCACGATTGCTCAGAGGCAGATACGTCATCAGCTTACGCACGCCAAGAAGCGTTTCGATTTCATTGTCAAAGGCAAAGTGCGCAACACCACTGCGAGATGCATGTGTCTCTGCGCCGCCGAGTTCTTCAAAGGTTACTTCTTCATGGGTAACGGTCTTCACCACTTCGGGACCCGTTACGAACATGTAGGATGTGCCCTTTGCCATGAAGATAAAATCCGTGAGAGCTGGCGAATAGACTGCACCTCCCGCACACGGACCAAGGATCACGCTTATCTGCGGAATCACTCCGCTGGCCATTGTATTGCGCACGAAGATATCGGCGTATCCGCCAAGAGCAACTACGCCCTCCTGGATACGAGCACCGCCAGAGTCGTTAAGCCCGATTACCGGCACGCCAATCTTCATCGCGAGGTCCTGCAGCTTACAGATCTTCTCTGCATGCACCTCTCCAAGAGATCCACCGAATGTTGTGAAGTCCTGCGAGAACACACATACGGTCCGTCCGTGAATGGTGCCCGTGCCAGTAACGACTCCGTCTCCGAGTGGACGCTGATGTTCTAGACCAAATTTGGTGGACCTGTGACGGGCCAGCATATCCATTTCAGTAAAGGATCCCTCATCCAGCAGCACTTCTAAACGCTCTCGTGCTGTAAGCTTGCCCTTGGCATGCTGCGCATCGATGCGGGCCTGTCCGCCGCCGAGTTTGGCCTGTTCTTTTAGACTTCGCAGTTGTTCGATCTTCGCGTCCACGTACTTCTCCTTGTTCGAAGGCTCGAAAATAGGCAGTAATTTGTCGTCCTATGTCACATCGCCTTGTCCTTATGCTCTCGGCCATCTTTATGATGTTTGCCGTTTTCGGTTTTGTTTTTGCCTATGGGGCCTTCGTCGGCGAAAACGACGACATCGGTTGGGGTAATCTATGGCTGGGCGTCACGATGATTACGACATCAGCCATTGTATTGATGGTTGGCCTTCGTATCAAGAAGCGCGAGGATGCGCGCGTAGATAACGTTATCGCAGACCTTCTTGCAAAGAATGCATGCATCGAGGCAATACGATTTGCAGAGCAGCTCAGCATCTCGCTTGATGATGCCCGAGACGTCCTCGACAAGCGTGCGCGCGCGAACAACTGGAGCCGGCTGGAGTTGGAACAGTACAACGCAAAGTACTTTGTAGCATAAGGCAATGATTGCAGGCCTGTCGATTGGCGTTGTCATTCCTGCGCTTAACGAAGAAGCGTCCATCGGACTCGTTCTCGATTCGATATCAACCATGTTCGATCGTGTCGTCGTTGTTGATAACGGCTCTACCGATCGAACAGCAGAGATTGCTCGTCGCAACGGGGCTCATGTTGTCCATGAAAGCCAACGTGGATACGGTGCAGCATGCCTGCGCGGAATCGCTACACTGTCAGAGAATCCCCCAGACGTAGTGCTCTTTCTGGATGCCGATGCCAGCGACCATCCCGAGGATGCATTGCGTGTGGCAACCTTTGTGGCCAACGGATCATGCGATATGTGCCTAGGTAGTCGCGTTCGCGGCGAACATGAACAGGGCTCGCTTACTCCTGTTCAGATTTTCGGCAACTGGCTTTCAACAACGCTGATACGTCTACTGTGGAAGGTTCACTACACAGATCTTGGGCCATTACGCGCCATCAGGTGGACAACACTTTCATCGCTCTGCATGCAAGACCGCACGTGGGGATGGACGATCGAGATGCAAATCAAAGCTGCGAAGATGAATATCCGCGTACTCGAGGTTCCCGTCCGCTATCGCATTCGTATCGGAACTTCGAAGATCTCCGGTACAATCATGGGTTCGATTCGCGCTGGCACAAAGATCATTACGACGATCATCCGGCAAGCCGTTCGGTGATGTTCTCCCATGACGTTAGAAACACCACATATCGTGATGTTCTGGTTTGTGCTAAGCGCGGCATGGGGCTTTTTGATGTGGAAGCTAACCGTTGGCAGCACAACAGAACTGCGCACGCTGCGTCGGTTGCTGGTCGTTGTTTGTGGAGTGTGCATTTCAGCACTCTTTATCCATACCGATCTTCTATCTGATGATGCACATCGCTATCGTTGGGATGGATGGGTGGCTTCACATGGTATCGATCCCTACTCTGCGGCACCAGTTGATTCCTCGCTCGCACACCTCGCACATCAGAGCGCAGGCGTGAGTTATCCGACGGACATTAACAACAACACCCTCAAGACCATCTACCCGCCTGCTTCCCAGATCGTATTTCGATCAGTTGTTGCTGTAGGGGGCACATCGCCGCTTGGATTCAAGGCTGGATGGGTGGGTCTGTGCCTCGTGATTGTTGTACTTACCCTGGTGGCACTCTGGAGCAACATCGTATTGTCGGCCCTGTATTTATCCATCATTGCCTCGCCCATTTTCCTGTTGCATGGGTTTATGGATATCCATGTTGATGTCCTTATGGCACTTACTGTGGGCCTTGCAGTAGCCATACTTTACAAGACAGCGCGTATACATTCTGCTGCACATCTACTGTTGGGATTTGCGACTGCCCTAAAGTACCTGCCAGTGTTTCTTGTGCAACATTTCACGACCTACAACAGTACAACTTCACGCGAAGTGATCCAGCGCGCAGCGCTCATCATTGTGGGGATCGGCGCAGTGTATCTTCCCTTTATCGGCTCCGATGTGTTGGGAAGCCTTGGTGTCTTTGCAGCCGCCTGGCAGGCAAACTCATTGCTGGCATGGCTTGGCAACAATGTCATGCAACCTGCCTCTACTCGTCTAGCGCTAATGGCTATAGCAGTGCTTGGACTGATCTTGATCCTTTTGCGCTATCGGAGCAAACCTGAGTGGGCGGCGGGACTCATGGTGATGTTGGTGTTGTTGTGTTCACCGGTGGTGCATCCATGGTACCTTGCCCTGCCGCTTGTACTTATGCTGGTTGCACCTATGAGATCATCCATTGTCTGGACAATCACCATATGCGTGTATGGCATAACGTATCAAATGTACAAGGGCAATGGAGTCTGGTATGACAACCCCATTGCCCTTGCTGTTGAATACGTTCCTGTCTATGTGGCCTTTGCGGTAGACATCTACCGCGGACCATTACTGCTTGGTGATGAGCAGCGTGCGAGTGTTGCCACCAGCGTTGATGGTTAGCGAATACACGCCAACCGGCCCATCGATCGTGAGCGGCTGGAGATCATGTGCAGATTCAACGCGCGCAACGATGCGTCCAATCATGTCTGTCAGTACAAGTTCGGCACCATAAGCCCCCTGAAGCGTAATGCTGCCAGATGTTGGGTTAGGGTACACGCTGATCGTAGTTCCGTCGATAAGATCTGCTACGTCTGTTGTACCTACGAGGAAGTTATCAGACCACCGATTACAGCCAGAGGTGTCGCTGATTAACACGCGATAGAATCCATCGCCCGCAATCTTTACTGTTCGTGATGTTGCTCCCTTGATTGGCTGTCCTTCACGATACCACTGGTAGTTCACCAGATCAACAGAGCATGTTAACTCGTCGCCAGCACGTGTGATAAGCGGTAATTGAAGACCAGGTTTTACAGTGATCGTTACGGTATCTGTATTCTTAATGCAGTCATCAAAACCCTTGATGCGGCAGTATAGCGTATACGTACCCTGCTTCAGTGCAGATGTGTTGTACTTGTATCCCGTGAGTGAAATCTTCTCGTTGTTCTGATACCACTCATACGATGGGTAACCAAAGCGAACCTGGATCAATGTGTCTTGGCCTTCACAGATTTCAATCGCGCTTGCACGTGGATTCAACAGTGTGCTTGGACCGCAGTCGAGAGCAGCTACGAATACATCATCAAAGCGGTCACCCATGATCTTTTCATCATCGAAGTACACATACGTATCGAATGTGCCTGTAACGTATGGGATGTTCTTAGCATCAACAACGATCGAACGTGTGCCATCGTCGTATGGTCCGCCGAATGTGCGCACCCAGTCTACCTCGCCGTTTGAAAGAATGCGAGCTACAAATCCATCATTGCCGCCACGTGAGTCATCAGCGTATGTTCCGATAACTGTAGTGCTGTCGTACCAGCCCCCTACGAACATGTTGCCCTTGGCATCACCGGTAATGCATGTTCCGCGTTCGTCAAATGTGCTGCCGTAGTTCTTGAGCAACTCGAACTCGCCCTCCTTCGACATCCGCGTCACAAAGAAGTCGGTTCCAAACTCACCCGCTGCTTTGAGCGTCTGCGTGTCGAAGTTCATTGTTTGCTTCATAGAACCAGTGATGAGCAAACGTCCATCTTGAAGCGTATTGCAGGCAATTTGGTCGTCAATGCCGCTCCAGCCAAGGCGCTTAGCCCAAAGGGGCTGTCCTGAGGCGTTTAGTGCACGGACAAAAAAATCGGCTTGGCCAGAATAGCTGTCGAAGGTTGCATTACCGAATGTGACTTGTCCAATGAATGTACCAACACTGTAGACACGGTCTCCCGTAGGCGACACGCTGAGACCCTTAGCCATGTCGTTGTCGGACGATCCTGCACCAACTACCCACTGAAAATCACCAGCAGCATTCATCTTCGCGACAAACGCATCGAGCTTTCCAACAGCCTTGTATGTCTTTGTTCCGAACTGTCCGGTGCCACCAACGCCACCCGCGACGTAAACATTGCCTGTCGAATCAACTGCTATGTACGGGGCTCCTTCATCATATGTTGGAGAGCCGAAGACCTTGATCCATTGCACGATGCCAAACCTGTCGAGCTTGGCAACAAACATGTCCATGCTTGTTGCATCAATGCCTTCAACAAGTTCGCCTGCTACCACAGCTTGGTCAATGAATGCACCACCGAAGTAGTAATTGCCCTTGTTGTCAGCGACAATCGATGCTGCTTCATCCACATCGAAACTTCCATGGGCATCTGCATTGATAGCCTGGCCCTTCGAGTTGTACCGGGCTGTGAAGATATCGTAGTTGCCTAGGGCCTTCACCGACATCCCGCTTACATTGAGGGAATCGGAGAACACGCCCACCACGTGAAGATCACCGCCAGGGGCGATGGCCATAGAAAACGACTCATCGAAGCTGGGGCCTGTGATGGTCTTGATCCACGTATACCGTTGGGCCTGCGTTGGCACAGCGAACAGCACCGAGATGATCGTTACGCACAGCATCAGTGCGCGTGCAGAGAAATTCTTCATACATCTCCCCTTGTCAGGGTTGAAGTCCCCGACCGGTTTTCGAAATGAGGTTGTTTGATTGCAGTTCTTCGATGATTGCATCAAGAATGCCATTGATAAACGTACCACTTTTATCGGTGGAATACCGCTTGGCAAGCTCAATCACTTCGTTGATCGTAACCTTCACAGGGATCTCGGAGCACGAAACCAGCTCAGCAACGGCAAGCCGCATCAGGATGATATCCAATGCAGCAATACGGTCGTAATCCCAATTCTGGGCATGCTTCTTGATGAGCTCTGTGCTGGTCTCACGCTGTGAGATGCACGCCGTTATGACATTTCGGGCATAGGCAATCTCGTCATCATTCCAGCGAATCGGCACATCCGCTTCAAGTTCTCGCACCTCATCCGGATGGAGAATTCTCTCACCGCTGGTAGACTCCTTTGCATCGAAGGTAAACTCACGATAGAACACGTGGTTAAATGCCACGTCGAGAGAAACATCGCCGCTGTCGGTTGCTGCAAGGATCTGCAGTACTTTCTCACGGGCAAGGTGACGTGTTCCCTTGATCTTGGAGTTACGGCTGATCGGAAAGTCGTTGTCGGACGCGTTTGTTGACAAAGAAACTCCCTCGCTTATACACCACGGATCGTTGGAGATCCGGTGTATGATCCGTGAACGTGGCGCACCTTGCGAAGACGCTCTTCAGCAATGGCATTTGACGCTTCGTAGGTAAGAATGTTCTTTTCGCTGGCTACAGCAAAAATGTTCATTGTGATATCGTAGATACCTTCTGCCTGACGCATCACCTTATCGCGATCATAGCCCTCAACTTCTGAGGCTACATTCATCAATCCACCTGAATTAACGACATAATCTGGCGCATACAGAATGCCGCGAGACTTGAGAGCTTCGCCGTGCTTTTTTTCTTCCTTCAGCTGATTGTTCGCACCGCCACACACGATTGCGCATGTAAGCTGTGGGATTGTGTCATCGTTTAGAATTGCACCCAACGCATTTGGAGAAAAGACATCGCACTCATGCGTAAACACTGCCTCTGGTGCAATCACTTCAGCACCCGTGCGAGCTGCAAGCGAGGCTGCCTTCTCTGCATAGATATCAGATACAAAAACCTTGGCACCATCTTTCACAAGATGTTCAACAAGGAAGCTCGCAACATTACCAGCCCCTTGAACAACAACCTTTTTGCCGGCGAGCGAATCACTGCCCCAGGCTGTCTTTGCAGATGCACGCATGCCAGAGTAGACGCCAAAGGCAGTTACGGGGCTTGGGTCTCCCGATCCTCCAGGACCACCTACACCAGTAACGTACTTTGTTTCCATGCGAATCCATTCCATATCGCGAACACTCGTACCTACGTCTTCGGCTGTGATATACTTACCGCGAAGAGATTCTACCATTCGGCCATATGCGCGAAAGAGTGGCTCTGACTTATCTGTGCGTGAATCACCGAGAATCACAGCCTTGCCACCGCCAAGGTTAACACCGCTTACAGCCGCCTTATACGTCATTCCGCGCGACAAGCGCAAAGCGTCTGTGATTGCTGCTTCATCCGATTCATACTTCCACATACGCGTTCCGCCAAGTGCAGGTCCAAGTGATGTGTCATGTACGGCAATGATGGCGCGAAGACCGGTTACTGGATCAGAGCAAAGCACAACTTCCTCGTGACCCATTGAAGCTAGCGTGTCAAAGATTTGCATAGTTCGTTACTATCGTGGTAAATGAGAGGTCAAAAATACGAACGGCCGCCCAATGGGCGGCCGTTCTTGCATGTGATCTCGCGTTCAGATTAATAACGAGGACCACGGTCTTGACGAGGACGCTCTTCGCGAGGGCGAGCCTCGTTGACGACCAATGGTCGTCCGCCCATATTGCGGCCATTCATTGCTTCAATGGCCTGGTTGCCAGCGGCAGCGTCCGGCATTTCAACAAAGCCGAACCCGCGAGAACGCCCTGTGAACTTGTCCTTCACAACTGAAGCGGACTGCACGGCGCCGAATTCAGAGAACGCTGAACGAAGTTCGTTATCGTCCATCGAATACGGCAGGTTGCCTACATAGATATTCATACAATCGACCCTTTGCGGAGCTGTGGACATCACTAGTGTTGAACCATTGATTTACTATCGACCTAGTGCCCCGGAACGTAGCTCCGCCAGCGTTCCAGTTCTGCAAGTTACCTCTAAAATCAACCTGTGCAACAAGTTTTCCACAGGGACGTGTTTTTTTCGCTATGACTTTAAGGAAACCAGATTGGCATTAACGGCCTTCCAGTTCACTAAGTTCCACCATGCAGCTATGTAATCTGGACGCCTATTCTGGTACTTCAGGTAGTAGGCATGCTCCCAAACGTCAAGTCCCATGATCGGCGTTGCCCCCCAGGAAGTGAGCTTGTGCTGGTTCTCGGCCTGCAGCACGATAAGCCTCTGGTCGTCTTTGCGATAGTGTAACAACGCCCAGCCGCTACCCTCAACTGCCCCAGCAGCAGCGCTGAACTGTTTCTTAAAGGCGTCGACAGATCCAAAGCTGTCGTTGATCGCTGCGAGCAGCTCTCCCGACGGCTCCCCACCCCCATCCTTGCCAGGTGCGCCCATGATCTTCCAAAACATTGAGTGCAGCCAGTGACCACCTCCATGAAACGCGGCCTGTTTTGACCAATGCTGCACCAGGGCAAAGTCTCCAGAGGTTCTGGCCTTTGCCAGCTCTTCCTCGGCCTTGTTAAGTCCATTGACGTATGCCAAATGGTGCTTGCCATGATGTAACTGCATCGTCTGCGCGTCAATATGCGGCTCAAGCGCATCATAAGCGTACGGCAACGGCGGCAGCTCGTGCTTGCCCCCTGCAGCAACCGGCTCAAAGCCAATAGCATGAAGTGTAGAAGGGGCAGCCGTGATCGCTGCGGCTGTTCCCAGCGTTGCAGAAGCAAGGAAGGTTCGACGTGTGGTCATAAGAAACCTTGGGAAGAAGGGACTGGGGATGGATTACGGATTACTGGGTACGGATTACGGATTACTGGGTACGGATGACAAACGTAATCCGTAATCCGTACCCAGTAATCAGTAATCAGAATCTGCTGCTCGAAGAAACTGCTCCAACTCCAGCACGTCGTCTTCGCTGCCCATAAAACATGGAACACGCTGGTGCAGCGACGTGGGCTTTATGTCCAGCACACGCTGCACTCCATCGCTTGCGCGGCCGCCTGCTTGTTCGATCAAAAAGGCCATTGGGTTAACCTCGTACACAAGGCGGAGCTTACCATCGGGCATCGAGGTATCGCCGGGGTACATAAAAATTCCACCGTAGTGAAGTGTGCGGTGCACATCAGCAACCATAGTTCCGACGTAGCGAAGGGAGTATGGGCGAATGCCGTCATCGGACGGACGAAGTAGGTGCGTTACATAGTCACGCACGCCTTGAGGCCATTTATGGGCATTGCCTGAGTTTACCGAGTAGATCTTGCCACGCTTCGGAATCTTGATCTTTTCATACGTCAACAGAAATTCGCCGATCGTTGGATCGAATGTAAACACGTCTACGCCGTTTCCGGATGAGTAAACCAGCTGCGTGCTCGACCCATACATCGCATATCCCGCAGCAACCTGCTTCCAGCCATGCTGAAGACAATCTTCGAGTCCGCCTGGTGTGGTTAGTGTTGGATCAACGCGCTTATAGATGGAAAAGATCGTACCAATGGTAACGTTAACATCAATATTCGACGAACCGTCTAGTGGGTCGAACACAAGAACGTATTTGCCCTTTCGATACTCATCAGGGATCGGGATCAATCCGTCGGACTCCTCCGAGGCCATAACGCAGAGGTGTCCGCCATGGTCCATAGCACGGAAGATTACGTCATTGGCATGAATGTCTAGACGCTTTACACGTTCCCCGTGGACATTTGTACCGTCTGTTGATCCGAGTACGTCATTGAGTCCAGCCCGCCGCACATCACGCGCAAGAATGCGCATAGCCAGCGTAAAGTCGCGCAATAGATGGGAAAACTCCCCTGTTGCATCCGGGTGCATAGCACCCTCTTCGGTAATATGTCGCTCTATCGTAATGAGCTTCGACGTTTTAACTATTGGCATCGGCGTTGTTATTGGTCCAATCGAACAGAAAGCACTGGACAAGGGGCTTTACGCAGCACACGCTCGGTTGTGCTGCCAAATAGGAAATGTTCTAAGCCGCTGCGGCCATGCGTACCAATTGCAATGATACTAATGCCTTCATTCTTCGCGTAATTGCAGATCTCGTCACTTGCACGCCCCTTTACAACCTTGGTTACAACTTTAAACCCCTCCGAGGCGAGCTGCTCAGCGATGCCACTAATCTGTTTTTGGGTATTTGCTTCAAGTTCTTTCTCAATGTCGGCAAAGCCAACCTGGGCAAAACTCCAGTCGGCCGGATATACAACGGGTTCTACCACATGCATGATGTGCAGTACAGCATTGCTCCCGCGCGCAATCTCTTTCGCAACGTCTAGTGCCTTGGTGGCGTTATCGGAAAAATCTGTTGGGACGAGGAGCGAGGAAACGGTAAGCATGGCTTTTGGTAGTTTGTGAATCCTTCGTGCAATGTAGTAAACCCTATGATTGCCTCAACCCCAAGAATCACAAATGCTACTACGATGAAATTTCACCTCGTACGACGTTTATTTACCAGCTTGCTTGTATTCTTATCTGCCACTGCTCTGTTTTCTGAAGAGCACGAACAAGCAGGAACACTGCGCTGGCGAGTAATCGGCCCGTTAGAGAATTACAGCGGCTCTGCATTTGCTAGCAAACTCCCTGCCGAGCGTCCGTTCGATACCCTGACACACAAGAACGCCCGGGGCGGAATTATCACATGGCGGGAATGGTCATCAACACCAACCAGCGGACTTCCCTTCTTCAATTACTCTCCTGAACGAACCGGGGCCTATATAGCGAACACATTCGTTGAGTCGAATGATCGCCAGCGTGTTACGCTTCGAGCGATGATCGCAGGAAGTATCGAGATCTATGTTAACGACTCTCTCGCATTCGGCACCACTTCTGACATCTTGACCTTCGGAACCATTCCTGTGTCTGTCGTTACACTCGAAAAGGGGTGGAACAGGATCATGATCAAGGCCGGCAATGCAGAACTACCGTTCTGTATGGTTGTACTCTCTGTCGTTGATGCATCGGGCAAAGTACTCACCGATTTTGCATCCGCCTCGGAACCTCGGCTCTATCCAAAACAGACACTGCGTCCTGAACCCCTATCGATTCCTGACTCGCTCTATGACATGGGATATGAATGGAATGATGCTTTCACTGATAGTCTTCTGCGAAGCATAGACGCTGAAGGCGCAACGGTAGGCGCTCAGATGCAGCGTGCCGTAGAAAAGAAACAGCAAGGACTCCTCTCAGCAGCAGCACAGATTCTGTCAGACGTTGTCTACGGCTTTCCCGAACGATATGATGCGTGGTTTCTTAAAGGGTCTGTACATCACGAAATGATGCAACGCGATTCGGCAATCTACTGCCTAGAACAGGGCCTTGTGCGCGATCCCGGTGCGTACGGGCCTATATCACTGCTGCGGTATCTGAGAAACCAGCCGGATATGTTTAGCTATTTCAAAGCACTCGACGTAGACAGTATCCGCAATGATACAACGACTCGTAAACGCGTGTTTCAGCCGGACTTTGAGATTATCCTGCACGATGAAAAAGCAATCGTTCTGTCAGGGGGCTCGTCTGTCGTAGAGACAGATCAGTTGTTTCGCCTTACCGATGAGATCGGCGTAGCGTTGCACTCACGATATCCAGCTGAGAACAGTCTCAATGCCGTGTCACTGTCTGTAACTGGCTACAAGAGATATGGAGATTCGATATCCTGTGAACTTGACGGTGGCTACTACGAATTCGACGAGCTCGAGCCCGGTGATTACGTGCGCATACGCCGCCGTTATATCGAGCGCGACACCTTGGTGATTCCACAATACTATCATCACCGTCATGAGTTTCAGCGCAGGATGTATACGCACAGATCCCGCTATCAGATTATCATGCCTAAAGGTGATAAGTATCAGTGGCGGACCTATTTCACGTTAGCGGAACCGGAATACACAGAATCACCGCTTGGCTACCTGCTCAGTTGGGATGATCGAGATCTAAAGCCGTTGGATGTGCGAGAAGAAGACATGCCTCGAAGGGACATCACAGGCACTATTGAGACTTCCACAATACCCTCATGGGAGTATCTGGCGCAGCGATATAACGAGGCATTCGTGCGCTGCGTGCCACAGCTAGGCAATGATGGAACAGCAAATACAGATCTCGTCCAGCTGATGGATGATATCGCACCTGTGAAAGACAGCTTGGACAAAACTGAGGTAATCCAAAGAGCACGTGTCTTCTTGATGAACCTCAACGCATCCGAACAATCGCAGGCATATCCTCACTGCAGAAGTATAAACGACATTATGGAGAATGGTCCACGTTCCAACGTGGATCTCGTGACGATGTTCGTTGCTATGCTCTCTCTGCGCAACATCACGGCATATCCAATGCTGGTTGACACAACGACCACTCCGTTTCACGCAAGTCCAACCCCATCACTGCCGTTCAATCACATGATAGCAGTAGTTCCAGGTGATTCGCTTCCTGCATTTTATGATCTTTCTCAGCGACCCATGCAGTCTATGTATTCTCTGGATGACAACGTTCGGGGTGCATTTGGTCTAGTTGTTCGCAAGGGGCTACGAGAGCCAATGTATGTGGCATCCCATCCGATCATGACGCGATTTGCCGACGAAGAATTTCGCATGAATCCAGTGAATGATACACAAGCTCTTGTGTATCAATCCCGCCTTTCCACCAATCTGGACTCGTCTGTCGTTCGTCATGAAGTTGAGATGGTAGCTGGCCTCCGCCAGTCACAACCATCTATGAACATGAATCCCAACGATGTGCCCCTTCAAGATTCTGTGTGGTATGAACAACCACGTGGAAGCCACCTGCTGCGGTTCTGCAGGGTCGGTCCGAATAGAAGTCTTATGCTGCGGGACACAGCAGACAGCACGAGAATACGACTCTGGATGCCATGGACGACGGATGTGATGTATCCATCAACACCTTATGATACGTCCATGCGAACAACCCCTCTGCTTCGCAGATACAAGTATGACTCAACAGTTACCACAGTGGTTATTCACGCACCAGATGGCTTTACGTTTGACAAGAAACTTCCCCGAGGGTTGTTTAACGTTGAGAGTATTCGCTACTCTCTCATCAGCATACAACAAGGCGACTCACTAACAGTCATTCGAAAAGTTGTGAATACGCAGCCCTACGTCTCTCCAGAGGGCTTCTACAGTTTTCAGTCTACCCATGAAGCCATCATCGCACTCGATCAGCAGCCGGTGTTTCTTGTTCCCAAGAAGAAGTCTGCACCAAAACGGAGGACAACGAAGTAATGGGTATTCAATACCCCAGGCGCATCGTGTGCCTTACCGAGGAAACGACTGAAACACTTTACGCAGTAGGTGCCGATGATCTGATTGTTGGCATTTCTGGCTTTACCGTGCGTCCGCCGCAAGCACGCAAACAGAAGCCGAAGGTTTCTACGTATCTCGACGCAAAGTTTGACGAGATTCTTGCTCTCAACCCGGATGTTGTTTTTGCATGGTCTGACCTACAAGCTGACATTTCTTCAGAGCTCATACGACGCGGTATCGATGTTGTGTGCTTTAATCATCGATCCGTTGATGGAATCCTCTCGATGATCGTCCGTTTATGCTCGTATATCGGACGTCATGATGCAGGTATAGAGTACGCCACGTCACTTGAGCGACGCCTCGAAGACCACCGCATTCGTGGGGCCCAGAGAGCGCATAAACCGCGCGTCTACTTCGAAGAGTGGTACGATCCCTTGATGTCTGGTATCTGCTGGGTAAGCGAGATCATTGAGATCTGCGGCGGTATAGATGTCTTTGCCGAAAACCGCATCCACCCAAACGCCAAGGAACGCATCATAGCAGATATGCATGAGCCCCTTCGGAGAGATCCAGATGTCATGATTGCCTCATGGTGTGGTAAGATGCTCAAACCAGAACGCGTTCAGGCACGTCCAGGGTGGGACACGTTTCGTCCGCTCACAAATGGCTTTCTCCGGGAAATCCCATCACCGATGATTCTGCAGCCAGGCCCAGCAGCCCTTACAGACGGCATTCATGCAATGATGACCATCTTTGATCATTGGGAAGGGGCAGGCAGACCATGAACCACATCGTTCATTCACCCTCACGCATTGATGCAATTATCTGCCTCAAGGGGGCCCCACCTTCGCTTGCGGTGCTCGAACAGTTTGCAGATGTACCAGTCATTGCGGCAGACGGCGCCGCAAACCTTCTCTATCACCTTGATGTTCTGCCCGAATATGTTATCGGAGACCTTGATTCGGTACTTCCAGAAGTGCTCGATGCAATGCGAACAACAACGGAGATTATCGTTGAGGTCGATCAGGATATCAACGATTTTGAAAAGGCACTCCGCTTTGCACAGCAGATGCTCTGGAAGCGCGTGCTTGTTACGGGTATTCATGGAGGCGACCTTGAGCACACTCTCAACAACTGGTCTGTGCTGATGCGTTATGGGAAGGACATGGACCTGCTGGCTCATGATGAGAACCGCATAGGTATACCACTCTATTCCAACACCAGTTATCACGCAGAATCAAACGAACTGATTTCGCTTATCCCTCAGCCTTCCGTCACTCTCACAACTCGAGGCCTGGTATGGGAGCTAACACGCGAAGAACTTTCTCTCGGCGTCCGCGAGGGAGCGCGCAACCGCGCAACACACAACCATGTAGAGCTCGAAGTACACGACGGAGCTTTGTTCTTGTTTGTAGATGCCCGACTGCCACTTCTGCCTGAGGCTTTGCTAGAACCTATATTGCGAGATGAGTCGTAACATCAGTTCGTGGTATAGTCCACGCCTTAACAAGGAAATGGAGATCTGTGTCTACGGCACGTACGGAACTCCAATTCTTATGTTCCCAAGCGCTGCTGCAGACTTTCTTGAATACGAGCGTTTTCATCTGATCGATTCGGTTCAGCGATTTATTGACGCAGGAACCGTTAAGCTCTACTCGATCAATAGCATCAACAGCGAGTCGTGGCTTAACGATAGTATGTCTGGACGCGACAAAGCGATACGCCATCAGCAGTATAACGCCTATGTCACAGAAGAGGTTGTTCCCTTTATCCACACTACATCGGGCGGCCCCCTGCCAATCCTTACCGCAGGCGTTTCTCTGGGTGCATTTCATGCAGCAAACTCACTCTTCCGCAGGCCCGACCTCTTCGATGGCACACTGGCAATGAGCGGCGTGTATGATCTACATGCCTATTCAAAAGGCTACTTCGACGAAGACTGTTACTTCAACTCACCAATGGACTATCTGCCAAATCTTTCCGACGAGTCCATTCTTGAACTGCTACGCTCCAAACAGCACATTCACATTGCAACCGGCAGCGGCAACTACGAAGATCCATCAGCCAGCATTGCGCTTGGCAATGTTCTCGGTGCAAAAGGCATTCCCCATACCGTAGATGTGTGGACGCAAGACTACACACACGACTGGCCAACATGGAGAGCAATGCTGCCGGTGCTGATTCAACAGCGAGTAGCGAACAGCGAGCAGCGAGTAGCGAGTACTCAGTAACCAGTACCCAGTAACTGCCTCTTCCTCTTCCCCTATCCCTCAAACTCATCAAGGTTAATGTCTTCGTCTTCGTTAAGATCGAAGCCAAACTCATCTTCACCTGCGGCCGCATGATAGATCTCGCGTGCTTCTTCGAGATCGTCTTCGAAGACAAAGAGATTGTATCCGTCTGACTTGTCGTCTTTGAGCTTATGGTCTATGCCCGACGCTTTGAGTTTAGATGCTAGAAGCTGGGCTTCCATTTCATTGGTAAACGAAGCAAGTAAGATCATGTCACCACCAGCATTAGTTCTTCGGCTGTAAATACTTTTTTGCTTTTTCTGGATTAGCATCCATCCACTTACGTGCTTCTTCGTTGACGATCGCAAACGTACGTTTTTGATGCGCCTGCTTTAGCTCAGAGATTGGATTGGCAAACGACCAGATAATACACCACGAGTCAGACACAAGAAGATCATCTTTCGTGTCTGTACCAGGCTGTTTTTCATCTGCTTTATACAACAATTTACAGATCTGTTTTCGTGCATCTTCAGGAAGGGGCTTACCCCACCGTGCGAAGACGATGGCGCCGCCTTCTTTTCCGTCGTAGGACTGAACGACAAGCTCTTCCGGCGCCCCAATACCAGGAAGCGTTTTCTTCCAATCCTTGAGCAGCTTCGTCATAGCCGACGTTGCTAGTTTCGGCTTTGCAGAAGGCGTATATCCTACAGGCTGTTCGTTTGGCTGAAATGGAAACCGTGCAAACGGAAGTTCGATCTCGCGGGGGAGTCTTGAGAAGTCATAGCGCGACGTTACTGACTTTACCGTAACATTTTTACCCATCTGCTTTACAGCAGCATTAATGTCAGGCTGTGCAAACAAAACAACCGGCAGTAGAACCGATAGTGCGATGGGCAATATGAACGCGGTACGCTTAGTCACGTGTAAGCTTCCTGTAAGAAATGCGATGTGGACGTTCGGCATCGATTCCGAGACGCTTGCGTCTGTCTTCCTCGTACTGCGAATAGTTGCCGTCGAACCAGACAACGTTACTGTCTCCTTCGAAGGCTAAGATATGCGTTGCAATTCGATCGAGGAACCAACGGTCGTGGGAGATCACAACGGCGCAGCCGGCAAAATTTTGTAGAGCTTCTTCAAGTGCTCGCAGCGTGTTCACATCAAGGTCGTTTGTTGGCTCGTCCAACAGGAGAACGTTTGCCCCTTCCTTGAGCATCTTGGCAAGGTGCACGCGATTTCGCTCTCCACCAGAAAGCTGAGTAACAAGCTTCTGTTGATCAGATCCGGAAAAGTTGAATCGAGCGACATAGGCGCGTGAATTCACCTCTCTGTTGCCAAGCATCACCACGTCTAGTCCGTCTGTGATTTCCTGCCAGATGGATTTCTTCGGATCGAGCGGGCGGCCCTGATCGATGTATCCAAGCTTTACCGTCTCACCAACGGAGAATGTTCCTGCATCGGGCTGCAGCTCTCCCGTGATCATCTTGAACAGTGTTGTTTTACCTGCACCGTTTGGACCAATCACACCGATGATGCCACCTGGTGGAAGGGAGAAGGTGAGGTTTTCGTATAGAAGTTTATCTCCAAAGGCCTTCGTAATACCCTGGGCATCGATCACCTTGTCGCCAAGACGCGGACCAACGGGGATGAAGATTTCCATCTCCTCATTGCGCTTTACGGTTTCTTCTCCAAGAAGCTTTTCATAGGCAGAGATACGAGCCTTGCTCTTTGCGTGACGTCCCTTAGGATTCATGCGAACCCATTCAAGTTCTTCCTTCAGGGCCTTCTGACGCTTTGATTCCTGCTTTTCTTCTTGGGCTAGGCGTGCAGACTTTTGCTCAAGCCAGCTGGTATAGTTGCCTTCGAACGGAATACCATGTCCGTTGTCAAGCTCAAGAATCCACCCAGCCACATTGTCGAGGAAGTAACGATCGTGCGTCACGGCGATCACCGTGCCTTCGTAGTCATGCAGATGGCGCTCAAGCCATGCGATTGACTCGGCATCAAGGTGGTTCGTTGGCTCGTCCAGCAGAAGCACGTCCGGACGCTTCAAAAGCAAGCGTACGAGAGCAACGCGGCGGCGCTCACCGCCAGAGATTACGTTGATAGGTGTATCAGGGGGCGGACACCGCAACGCGTCCATTGCCATTTCGAGCTTTGAGTCGATATCCCACGCTCCGATGGCATCAATGCGTTCCTGCAGCTTTGCCTGCTGGTCCATGAGCTTTTCGAAGTCGGCATCTGGATCGGCAAACTTCTCGCTGATCGCGTTGTAGTCGCGCAGAAGAGTTACGGCTTCAACAGCCCCTTCTTCAACGATCTCACGAACGGTCTTATTTGGATCGAGTTCTGGCTCCTGAGACAAGTAGCCAAACGTGACATCCTTGTTCTTCGTGATCTGCCCAACATATTCATCGTCGAGTCCGGCGATGATCTTGAGAAGCGTTGATTTACCCGCGCCGTTGAGACCGAGTACTCCGATCTTTGCTCCGTAGAAGAAGCTTAGATAGATATCGCGTAATACCTGGCGGTTCGGCTTATAAATCTTGCCGACACCAACCATGCTGAAAATGATCTTTTGGGGTTCTTGTGCTGCCATAGGTGGCAAATTTACGACGTATCCGTGTGCCTTTTACAGACGAGCGGCAAGTCCGGCCAGTACTTCATATGCCATTACAGAAGTCAGCTTCGCCGTGCGTCCGTCTAGATCGTACGTTGGATTGAGCTCGACGATGTCAAAAGCACGCAGTTTACCTGACTCCGATGCATCACGTAGGATAGTGGCAACATCGACAGGACTTAATCCGTCGGCAGCTGGCGCGCTAACTCCGGGAGCATGCGCAGAGGCAAAGGCATCTACATCAAGCGACACGTAGACGGCACCGGAAGCTGCCGCATTGGGCCATGCGTTGCTCCATGCGCCCAGGCAGCCGTGACGTCGAATTTCATCGAGCATTACTACATGCATACCTGCATCGCGAACAAACGCCAGGTGCGAGGCAGAAACACTTGAGTACTGCAAACCAAATTCAACAAAGCCCCCTGGCGTAACATGCGAGGTTTGTTGAGTAAGCATCTGATAGAATGGCGAGCCAGAATGCGCCCTACCGCCGTCTTTCAAGGGGCGAACATCGGCATGCGCATCGATATTAACCACGCCATAAGGATGGCCTTGTGCCTCAAGCGCCCGTATAGTTGGCCACGCGGTATCGTGTCCGCCACCAATAACGATAGGAACAAACCCACTCAATAGAACCTGAGCCACTACATCATACTGCTCATCATGTATCTGCTCTAGTGTTTTGCCTTCTGTGTCGATATCGCCAGCATCGGCAAGTACCATTCTGCCACTGTCTATGTGTTGTTCGAACGCAGAGATGGCCAGCTTTGTAAAGGCTTTGCGGAAGGCCGACGGTCCATCTGCTGCTCCAGGCCTACCGCCATTGCGCTCTACACCGATGTGTTGCGGAACGCCAATAAGAACACACACTACCTCAGCACGTGCTGATATGTCCTTGGCCGAGACGATTACATCGCCTATACGTTTGTCGTAAACATCATTCGAGCGGTAGACCAGCGAAGGATCTACCGCTCGAAGTGCTCGTTGAAATCGGAAATTCTGCATGATCAGCGAGTGATCACAAGTGGTGTCGCAAACCGGACGTATTCAGACTGAATAGAGATCGTGTAGGATCCAGAAGGCAGCGATGTTGGGATATCGAATCGAACTTCACCATTGGCAACGTCTCCCTGGTAAATCATCGAGACAACATTGCCCATGAGATCACGAATTGCGATGGTAGAACCTCTCAGCAATTCCGACTGATAGATCTGCATACGCAGTGTTGCGTTGTCTGCAACAGGATGAGGAACAACATCGCACGCAAGCACAGCAGAGACGTCTAGCTCATCATCAACACTTGTCGTACCAACGTTGCCGATGAGGCGCACTTGACGTGCCGCATTACGTTCGTCATTGCAATACACGCGCATTGAGCCCGATGTTAGACCGGCATCAGGACGCTCGAAGGCAAGGGTAACAACAATCGAATCACCCTGCTGGATAGTAACAGGTAGCGCAACGCTCGTGGAAACCACGCTGAAGTGCTTGCGCACGGAAAAGATTGCAAGACTGTCTACGCGTAGCGGAGCAGCAGAGCCCGAGCGGATGACGAATGAGTTTTCGATACGTCCCGGTGAAGCAAGCTGAAACCGCACTGTGTCTGTGCTAACCTGAATAGTTGGCTTTGGTGCAACAACAAACTGCGTCCACGCCTTATTACCAAAATCTGGCTCAAATGTCTTGATGGTCTGTCCGCCAGACTTAAACAACAGACTGCCCGTACCAAGCTGATTCCTATAGAACCAGAAGTCGAGACCAAGTCCTTCCTTGTTGATTAGTTCAAAGTCATAACACCCTGGTTCGAGTTTGTAGTCATAGGTAAACGTCTTCTCGCTTTCGAGTGTAGCCCCTTCACCGATAAGTGCTCCGTCGTTCAGCCGGCGCAAGCGCCACTCATACTGATCTTCTGCCTGCCTATTCGTGCGAAGCACGATCTGCAGATCATCATAGTACACTGGCGGCATTACGAAGTTGGTAATGCGTGTGTTGTTGTTGGCGTAGCCGTCCTTATCGAACACAACCGAAACAACGAACTTCTGCGGGCCAGTTGTTGTAGGCCATTCCGGAATTGGCAGTGATACAGTGTCTCTTTCGAGAAACTTTAGCGAGCCCTTCCATTGATAGCTGGAACGCTTGCCACCCTCGGCACCGTAGGTAATTGTGCACGCAGTGAGGTCTTGAGCTCCCGTGTTCTGCAGAACTACAATCGGTGTGCCGCAGATCGGATTCAACCTGCTGTAGTACTCCCAGTTATTCGGAGAGATTACATCTGCGATTGCGGCATCATTGGTAAAGTTTGGTGCACCATAGCCAATGAGCTGCGTTGATACTTCCCAGCGTCCCCAGTTTTCTTCAGCAGCCTTCTTCTTAACTCCGTAGTCAACTGTTACTGACTTCTTGCCCTGCATGAACGGTGTAGCTTCGAAGTCATAGAGGTCCACCATTTCGCCCGGACACCATCCTGTGCGGTCAATTAGCCATGTTCCGCCCTGTGGGAAGACAGGATTGTCTCCGCACTCTTTCCAAAGGATCCAATTAAAGCGCTCCGTACCGTCGATGCTCAGGAAGTGCTCACGTGGGCAGAATTCGGCACAGTTGGTAGCATTACTGAATTCATGTCCGCTTGTAACCGCTTTCAATCGAAATGTCTGTGCCTCTGGATGCAGAGTTACGTCGACCGGAACAATTGCCTTGTTTGTAATGACATCGGGATAGTACGCTCCGCGCTCATAGATAACCTGATCGATCTGCTTAACTGTCCGCGGTGGAGTACCCTTAATGAACATAAATGTGAGATCTATCAGCTCTTGCTGATTGCCTGCAGACAATGTCACATTACCGCGAAGCAGAGGAGCAAAGTCCGTTACATCATATTCCCATCGGAAGCCTTGGGGTCCAAGATCCAAACCTATACCGTAGGGAGTGATGTAGCGTCCGATTTCATAATCAACAACTGGACTGAAGTACGAAGACATCTTCTTGCGAAGAGTGGTTTCGGGAGCAACCAATGTGGAGTCAACCTTAAAGCCGTTCTCGTCATACGTAAACAGATATCCTGCTTCCTGAACAAGGATGGTATCTGACGCAACAGATGGATGGTCAGTTGCATCCACCTTATAGATACGGGGCTCTACAGGACGATTAAACCGGATGAGCGAGGTGCGGCGGGACTCGGATTCAACATCCATATCAATGCGTACCGCAGACGATGTAATTCCCGTACCTTGCTCAAACGACAGGGCTGGACGCGAGGTGTTTGCTTCTGTTAAGTACCCCAGTTTATCATCGCGCATCGTCCGCAGGGTAGGCACTCCAAATAGACTGGCGCTATAACCGCTGATCGAAGCATCACGAGCAACAGTTGGATCCGTATCGAGCTCGCCGTTATAGTATGCGATCAGCTTTGTGTACTGAGGATGTACATCTGAGATTGTCTTGTGCATCCATGATTTAATGGTTGCTTCGTCGAGCGCTGCATTCCACACCTGAAACTCATCGAGAAGACCTTCGTACGAGCCCGATCCACCGGTACCAATAACGAACTTCGCGATCCCCGCCATCTTACGTGTCTTTCCTGTTCCCTCATGAAACAACGTACCATTCAGGTACATGCGCATGGTACCGGTCTTTGTTTTCACAAACGCCCAGTGATTCCAGCGTCCTTCTGTTGATTCGGTAGGAGCTGCCTTCTCAATTCGATCAAATGCACCACTTTTTGGATCAATCCCTGCGTCCCAGTAAGCCGTCTGATTATCCCATGGAAGATGAACGTTTAGAACTCGACGTCCTTGCACATCATACGCCTCGAAGGTATTGTGTGCGCGCGGCATGCGAGCAGGATCGCCCCAGCACCAGAAAGAAACTGTAACTTCATCGTTGATAGCTGTACCGATCTCTCCCGGCACAACCATGGCATCACCTGCGGTGAACTGATACGCCTTGCGGGACTTCTCTGATGCAATACCAAATCCGCTTGTTCCAGCCTTGATTGCCACAACTGACGGTGAACTGTAGCAAGAAAACTCGATCACTACGTCCGACGTACCATCCCACATAAATGGTGTTGTAAATGCGACGTGATTTTCGCCATTGATAAACGAAACATCGCGGCGTGCAACCGTTGTCATACCTTCGCCGTTAATGAGCTTAGGTGCGTTTGCACCTACAGACTGGCGCATCCGCACTGTGAAGAGCTTTACCCCAGGAGCAGCGGCTGTTGTTGTGAGCTTCATACCATGGATGGCACCAGCTGTCATGCCGGCATCCTGCATTTCTTTCGCCGTCCAAACATAGACGGCGCGGCCACCATTCGGCTGAAGAATTGCGGTATTGGAAAATGCGTTTTGTCCTACCGCATAAAACTCTCCCAGACCCGTTGTACGCTTTGCAGTATCAGTGCGGTAGCGTGTCTTCATGTTTACAAACGACGCACGATACTGAAATGAGTCTGGGGTTGCTCCACGCACACGGTAGTTTGGCTGCAGTAGTCGCGTTGAGTCATACTCACCAGTTGAGTCGCGTAGCATTGTGTAGGTTAGGTAGTCCCACTCACCACACGGGTATTGATCCTGCGTAGTGGCTGGATCACACTTAAGTGTGTAGAGCATAACCACCTTTTCATAGCTATCCTTTGGTGGGAACAGCCATGTTCCAGATCGCTTTGTTGTATCCTTGAATGTAAGCGTCTTGACGTAGACAGTATCTCCATCTTTTGCCAAGCCATCAACAACAATAAGCGTGTTGAGGGCAATGAGAACTAACGCAACGACTGCGTATCGCAAACGCATAAAGGCCTCCTGTATAGGCAGGGAAAATACGAATGACTCGCTGTTCGCTACTCGCTACTCGCTACTCTCTTAATGTCTCGCTACACCACCATCAACATTGATGGTCTGGCCGGTAATAATTCCGGAGGCTGGAAGGGCGAGGAATGCAACCACATTGGCGATATCCTCAGGTTCATCAGCGCGGTGCACGGCTTGTGCAGGAATGATATGCTCGAGCATGGGGCTTGCGCTTGCCGTTGCATCGGCACTCTGGGTAGCAGTTAGCCCAACAGATACGGAGTTAATCGTGATGCCATATTTCCCAATTTCGGCGGCGAGGGAGCGTGTGAAACCGATAACACCCATTTTGGCCGTAACGTAGTGCACGAGATATGGCGTGCCGAGCCATACGGTGTCGCTGCTAAAGGTGATGATGCGTCCAAAGCCTGCCTTTTTCATGTGCGGTAGCACGGCGCGGACAGTGTGAAACAACGAATCGAGTGTGATCTCGAGAGTTCGCTTCCACTGATCGAAGGCGACAAGCTCGAATGGTTCTTCGAAGTAGTAGCCAACGTTATGAACCAGGATATCCACGCGTCCAAAGTGACGTATGGCGGCTTCTACAACCACTGCAACATCGGTTGGGTTGGTCATATCGGCCTGGACAGAAATAACTTCGGCTCCGATATCGCGCACCGCACGTTCGGTTTCTGCTGCCGGCTCGAGGTCTGCAATGACCAGCTTAGCCCCTTCTTCAGCTAGACGTTCACAAAAGGCACGTCCGTTCCCCACTGCGGCACCTGTAACAATTGCTACACGATCGTGGAGACCCCGTTCAAAACGAGCTATCTGCATGGAGAATTACTTCTGGATAAGGCCGAGTTCAAGACCAACTTCCTGGAACACGTTCAGGATAGCATCAAGATGCTCATCCTCGTGTGTTGCCATGTAGCTAGTACGCATCATCGACATATTCGGAGGAACGCCAGGTGGAATAAAGGCATTAACAAACACGCCCTTATCGTAGAGTTTACGCCAGAAAACTAATGCTAGTTCGGCATCACCAACAACAACAGGCACGATACCTGTTTCCGAGTCGATGACTTTGAATCCAAGTTCAGCAAAACCCTTACGCATCTTATCGGCATTACTGATAAGCTTTGTGATGCGTTCTGGTTCGCGCTCAAGTACGTTGAGTGCGGCAAGCGCTGATGCAACCGAAGCTGGGGTTGGAGAAGCACTAAAGATCAACGCTGGTGAATGATGCTTGATGTAGTTCATCACGCGTTCTGGACCAGCAACGAAACCGCCAAGTGATGCGAACGTTTTTGAGAACGTCCCCATCGTCAGATCTGTTTCGTTGACAAGATCGAAATACGATGCTGTGCCACGACCACCCTTACCAACAACACCCGTTGCATGGGCATCATCAACGAGAACGCGAGCCCCGTACTTGCGGCTTACGGTGATAAGATCTGGCAGATTCACGATCTCGCCGCTAACAGAGAACACGCCATCGGTTACCACGAGCTTTCCTGCATTGGCAGGTAACGACGAAAGTACACGCTCAAGGTCTTCCATGTCGTTGTGCTTGTAGCGCACAAACTCAGCAAAACTACCCTTTGCAAGTAGGCATCCATTGATAATACAGGCGTGATTTTCCTTATCGGAAATCACGTAATCGCCCTTCTGCACTAGTGCAGAGATCACGCCAAGAGCTGTTTGATACCCAGTTGAGAAAAGCAGAACATCTTCGGTGCCGAGGTACTGCGCAAGACGCTTTTCGAGCTCTACATGCAGATTGATTGTACCGGTGAGGTAACGCGAACCAGAACAGCCGGTCCCGTAACGTTCGATAGCATCTTTGGCCGCGGCCTTCACTTCAGGGTGAGAAGTAAGTCCAAGGTAATTATTCGAGCCTGCCATAATGACCTTGCGGCCTTCAAGCATAACTACCGGACCTTCATTTTCTTCTACTGGACGGAAATAAGGATAAAGTCCGGCAGCCTTGATATCATCTACCCGAGTGAAATCGAGACACTTTTGAAATAAGTCTACCACAATGGCTCCAAGATTTCGTGCTGTAATCTTCGCGTAACCTTGCAAATATCGTAAATGTGCCCTGCTCGAGCGCTAGCGGAGGTTTTCCACCTGAATCGGAAAGCCAAGGTCAGCCCCCTGGACAAGTCGTATACAGGCCTGAAGATCATCCTTACTCTTCCCGGTTACCCGCACCTTATCGTCGATGTTTTGGGTTGTTACCTTGACTTTTGAGTCCTTGATCAGGGCGGTTACCTTTTTGGCGTCTTCGCGGGAAAGACCGGCTTTAAGCTTTACGGTCTGTCGGACGTTTTTGCCGCCCAGCAGTTCAACCTTCTGCTCATCTAGCGCCAACACGCTGATGCCACGCTTGATCAGTTTGGATTTGATGATTTCAAGTGCCGCTGATACGAAATGCTCTCCTTCTGCGCGAATCTGAAAGGATTTCTCATTCCGGTTAAGGTCTACCTCGCAGTTTGAGCCGCGCAGATCATAGCGGTGTTCAATTTCTTTACGCGCCTGATTGACGGCATTATCAGCTTCCTGAAGGTCTACTTCGCTGATGAAGTCAAAGGAAAATGTCGACATTATTCGTTCTGTTTCTTGATGGATGGGACTACGCGTTTTTAGCGGTACACAACAACCGTACGGGCTTGCTGCACACCAGCTGGCATGCTCTGGTACATTACCACATACACTCCGGAAGGGAGGTTGTCAACAATCTGACGTCGAACACCGTTTTCGGACGCCGCAGTAACAGATTTGGACACTAGGCCGCCGCGAGCATCGTAAACATGCACCACGCCTTCTCCTGTGCGTGCAAAGAGCACACCATCGATGCTTACAGCTTCGAATTCCGTTTCATCTTCTGCATCAATGCTCACTACAACATTCGTAGCAGAAAGGTCAATTCTGTACTTCGTAGCGCAGGAGTCGAGGGAAAACTCGAGGGACCCCTTTACTAATCCATCGTTTGTGAGTGATGAAGGGGCTAGAGACACCGTAATCGGTGTTGATTTGTTATGCTGAAGTACAAGGCCTGCCTGCATCGAGGTTGTATACGGTTCTGTGATCCGAACGTCCGCAACTGTTGTGCGCGATGCTCCAGTCAGGGTTGCAATGACAGACACTGTCTTGCTAACGAGCTGCTGTGAGGTCTTGACTGTATCAAAAGCTACTGAAGCTGGATGAGTAAGATTGATCGCAGCTTCTTTCATTGTCAAAGGCACGGTGAACGTCCCTTCACAACCGTCGCTTAAAAACACGAGCGAGAGTGTGTCTACAGCAGAGCCAGTTGTCATCTTGGGAACAAACGAAATGGCAACAGTCCTGTCTGTACCCGGTGGTATCGTTACTGGGTTGTCCAACACCGCTGTTGTCCCGTTCGTGCTGGAATACACCTCGGCTACCTGCATTGGAAATGCCGTAGGGTTGTTAATGCCTACAAAGACAGTCCGCACGGTAGGTGTGTCACATTCGATCTTGGTTCCGAGGTCGATAGGCAATTTCGTGAAGACTTTGGCCAAAAGCCGCGTTCCAGTAACGGAGGTCCTGAATCGCCAATTACAGCGGCTATCCATGAACACAATATCATCACGTATTGTGCCTAGCCCCTTTACCGTAACCGTTACAGGAATTGTAGCCTTTGTTCCTGGAGGAAGCAGCACAGGGAGCGCTGCCTTTGCTGAGATCATTGTCCCGGTTATGATCGAATCGATCCGTATAGTATCCGTTCCGATATTTTGAACCGTGTATGACTTCACCGCTACGTTTACGCATGTTGGCATCGACGGAATGGCATAGCTTGGCGGATCGATTGCAGCGCGCAAATCATACGTTT
Organism: Kapaibacterium sp. (SeqCode); assembly: GCA_044345485.1. Taxonomy (GTDB): domain Bacteria; phylum Bacteroidota; class Ignavibacteria; order Kapaibacteriales; family Kapaibacteriaceae; genus UBA10438. The sequence goes on along the minus strand of JBIJAX010000007.1, from coordinate 22,773 downwards.
TTATCGTGACGTTAGCGGTATCACTGCAGCCCGATGAGTCGGACATGATGACCTGATAGGTTGTCTGCTGATCAACGCGCTGTGATACGAATTCGGTAGGGTTGTTCATCGAAAGCCCATTGCGCAGCCACTGATAGTTAAACGGAGGCGTGCCCTTTACGGGAGTACATGTGAGGTCCACCGTGGTACCTTGACACACCTTAAGTGCCGAAGCAGTGATTGTTGCTTCTGGAGCTGGTCGAACGCGCACCACGCAGCTATCATTGATCACATTACCAACATCATCTGTTACTGTTAGACGTAGAAGGTAGTTACCCGTTACTACAAATGTGAAGGCTCCAGTTGTCGTAACGGTATCAAAGCTCGGACTGCGCCAGCGGTAGGAGTATGGTTCGGCGCCAGCAGTAGCAATAGCAGTAACAGATGCTAACGAATTCTGACAAGCGCGTGCTGAGTCGTTTAACGTAACGGCTAATTCATACGTCAGCGGCGTACATGCATCGCTTGTAAAGCGTGTCTTCATGTAGGCTGCTACTCGAGAATTGAAATTTAGATTTGTTCCCTGTGATGTAAGGTGGCAGTAGGACATGATAGTGCCCTTTACAGCCTTTGTGCCGGTGTAGCAGGTACCGCCTTCGGCTGCAACACAGGAATCGATTGGAGGGGCCCAACCGCAATTGAACGTATGTGGAGAGCCTACGTTATGTCCGGTCTCATGAGAAAACACGTCTGTGTCCCACACATACCCCGTTGCCGGATAGGTAATGTTGTTGTTGAGTCCGCTTACTGCATATCCGAAGTCCTTATTGCACATCGTTTCTAGATATGCCACACCGCCGATACTATTTACACCAGACAAAAGGTGGGCGATCGTTCTGTTAACGCCGGCAAAATTGGCGCGCCAGCGATCGCGGAACTGTGTGAGCAGATTCGTTGAGTTTGTTCCTGGATATGGGTCTGTTGTCTGCCAAATAAAGAGCTGTCCAATTCGAATCGTTGCTGTGATATCACGCTCGTAGATCGCACTCGAAGCAGCAACAACCGCCTCTGCATACTGGGTGGCTTTTACAAGGTTTCTTCCATGGTCAATGTAGTAGGGCTCATCGCCCTCCAAGGCTATGGTAATGATTCGGTAGCGCACTTGCTCTTGTTCACTCTTCTTTGGCTGCGTGATTCGTATTCCTTGCGGCTCCTCAGTGTGACACGTCCATTGATTCTTCTGCACGCTATGAGCGCGGTCATACACGATCATCGTTGAGGAGGCGGATTCTATCGAGAGGGGGCTTACCAGAAACTCCTGGTGATCATACCTGTCACCCAGATCGATATGACCCGTGGCCCAGTTAGGGTAAACAGCGAGAATCACAAATGACCCCGGTATCGAGGGTATTGTACCGCGCAGCAGTACGCTGGTTGGTGGAGCATAGCGCACCGGGCCTGTCTCTGTCATCGCTACAAGGACTGATCCCTGATCGAATACCCGATACCTACGTAGTTCGGCGCTCACAGTGCCAATCCCAGGGAGCTGAATGGGCATCTGAATTGTGCCATCCATCGGAAGCTGCAATCCCTCCATAAAGCTGCGTTGGTCAACCTGCACGTAAGATGCCTCGTGAGCTTCGGTAAATCCTGCAGGCCGCTGAACGGAGACAAGAATTGGCACCACTGGTACGTCCGTGGTACGAGCGTCCTGTGCGCTGGCCGCACTTATCGAAAAGACAATGACCAACAGAGAATACAACATTCTCATAACGTATCCCTTTCCAGAACCACTTTTGGAACTGTAATACTACGGTTTTTACCGTAGTTTTCTGTTATGAACCACGCAACATCACCACGTGTTCCCGCGCGCTTGCGGGGTATAGCCATCACAGTACTACTGGTGGCTGGATATGCAATGTCTCTGGCCACAGAGGTGGCACTAACGATCTCCCCGAGAGCCGAGGATCAGTCATCGTTCAAACTCGGCAATCTGTATAAGGGTAGAGCAAAAGGGGGCTTTTACTCCCCTGAAATGCTACGATACTATATCTCTGGTATTACGCTCCACCTGCGCAATGGCATGAATACATCGTTTCCTGATACGTACATCCTGGTAGACATCCGAGACCTCCCGCGGTTTCCGATCGGAAATGCCGATGTGTCATCGGGGATTGACAGCATCACGTTTCACATTGGGGTTGACCAAGCGCGTAACCACCTTGATCCGACGACCTATCCGGACTGGCACCCCTTGGCTCTCAAAAAGCCTTCGATGCACTGGGGCTGGGCATCCGGATATCGTTTTGTTACCTACGAAGGCATGGCTGGTACTTCGGCAGGCACACTTAGCGCTGCCTTCCAGATCCATACACTAGACAACAAACTCTACACACGATGCAGCGTGCCTCTTGGAGGGCTTGTTTCACCGGAAATTCCGTTGGTTGCCTACTATGAACGACTCCTTAACAACATCGACGTCTCTCGCGGCCTGATTAATCATGGCAGCGAAGACGAGGCTGTTACACTGATGCTAAACATGGGCGCGCGGTCAGGCAATTCGCCTGTCTTTACCGCCAACCTCCCAACAAGTGTGGACGAGATTGAGAAGACCGCCACTCTCTATCCTAGTCCTACTCAGGACATCCTCGTGGTTCCTGCCGACGCATCAGAGGTTCAGATCTATGATAATCACGGCTCATGCGTCATGTCTTCAAAACTCGGAACAATCTCAAACATTGTCTCCGTGAGCAGCTTGGCACAAGGCACCTATCACGTAGTACTGCGATATGAATCCGGTTCAGCACAGCACGGATCGTTCTCGATCGTTCGTTAAACGTACGATCGCGACATGCCTACTTACAGTAGCCCTGACTATCAGCGGCTGCACGGTAGATCCTGCAGAGCCACCCCCGTATATCAATGCCATAGATGTTCCGCCAGGGTTTCCCGAGCAAAAGTTTCCTGCGGACAACATCCCGAACGAAGACAGAATCACGCTTGGGCGACTTCTGTTCTATTCTCCATTGATGTCCCATGACTCAGATGTAGCGTGCGTAAACTGCCACTACCCTGGTTCATCATTTACCGGACACCAAGCAGTTAGCCCAGGAACACAAGGAAGAATGGGCACTCGAAATGCCCCCTCACTTGCAAACGTTGGCTATAAACCGCACTTCCTGATGGAAGGGGGCGTGCCAACACTCGAGATGCAGGCTCTTGTTCCTATTCAGGAACACAGTGAATTCGGCATGAATATGCTCGACGTAGTTCAACGATTCGAGAACAACAAGGTTGTGCAGACACTGAGTCAGCGTGGATACGGACGTCCATTCGATGCCTATGTGCTCACCCGCGCAATAGCATCGTTCGAGCGGACATTTGTCAGTGGACGTTCACGAGCAGATCTCCAACAGCTTACCACAGCAGAAAAGCGCGGAAAGGATCTCTTCTTCAGCAGTAGAACATCCTGTTCGTCATGTCACGGCGGCTTCCTCTATACCAACCATGGGTTTGCAAACAACGGCGCTTATGCATCGTACTCTGATGCTGGTCGCGCAAAGCTTACAGGTAAGCAGGAAGATCGGGCAACATTCGCAATTCCTTCGCTGCGAAACATCGGCGTCACTGCCCCATACATGCACGATGGTCGCATGGAGACGCTTTCTGAAGTTATTGATCATTACAACCGTGGTGGATACGATCATCCGAACAAGTCACCGCTGATTCGTCCGCTTGGTCTTTCTGAGAACGAACGCAGAGACTTGGAAGCATTCCTCCATACTCTTACCGACTACACCTTCCTCTACAATCCTCGGTTTGCCCCGTGAAGACACTGCTACTCACCACCGTCTTCTGCACAATCCTACTAGCCGGCTGCACCGATCCTGAGTACGTTGTTACCTACGACGATACGCCGTATGCATTCACCCATGGCGATCTTCCTGCGCCAGAACTACCAACGGACTACCCCATTACTGTGCAGCGAGTAACATTGGGCCGTTCATTATTCCACGATGGTCAGCTCTCGAGAACGGGAACACAAAGCTGCTCATCGTGCCACACGCAGGCCGTTGGTTTCTCAGATAATCGCACGTACAGCATAGGTGTTCGTGGACTACCGGGAAAACGTCAGGGTATGGCCCTGATTAATATGGCATGGCATAGGCGCGGACTATTCTGGGACGGACGCTCTCCATCACTTCGTGAACAAGCACTGCATCCGATCATTGATACGCTGGAGATGGACGAAACGCTGGAAAACGTAATCAAGAAACTGCAGGGATCACAATGGTACCGTGAACAGTTTCTTCGTGCATTCGGCAACGATTCCATTACGCCGGAACGTGTCGGTATAGCTCTCGAACAATTTATGCTCACGCTTGTTTCGGCTGATAGCAAGTACGACAGAGCCGTTCAGGGAAGAGTACTCTTGAGTGAATCGGAAGAACGCGGACGTCAGTTGTTCTTTCGCGAGTTCGACCCTACATACAAGACCAAGGGTGCTGAGTGTTTCCATTGTCATGCCGCACCGTTCTTCACAAACGATCGCTTCATGAACAACGGTCTTGACGATGACGATTCATTTGTTGATTTCGGCAGAGAGCTCGTAACAGGCAGAGCTTCAGACAGAGCAAAGTTCAAGGTTCCAACACTGCGAAACATTGCCCGTACAGCCCCCTACATGCATGATGGGCGCTTTGCTACCCTGGAAGACGTTGTGCATTTCTATAATACCGGTGTGAAAAAGTCTAGCACAGTAGACCCATTGATGCAGTTCAACCTTAAACCTGGCCTAAACCTGAGCGTCCAAGACGAGCAAGATCTTGTAGCGTACCTTAAAACGCTAACAGACGAGACCTTCCTCACTAATCCGCTCTTCAGAATGCCATGATGCTTCGAACATTCGTACTGCTCGGGATACTACTCAGCGCCACCACATCTCATTCCCAACAACTGTACTTCCCAACGACAAACGAAGCATGGGAACGCGTAGCGCCATCATCTCTGAATTGGTGTGAAGACCGAATCGATTCACTCGTACAGTTTGTTGGCAACACAAATGGAAAAGCCCTCATCATCCTCAAAGACGGACGCATAGCACTTGAGAAGTACTACGGATCGTTCAATCGAGACAGTATCTGGTATTGGGCATCGGCAGGTAAAACAGTAACGACAGCGCTCGTTGGCATAGCCCAACAACAGGGCCTGATGAACATCGCATCACCGAGTGCACAATACCTTGGCTATGGATGGTCTTCCTGTACGAAACAGCAGGAAGAGGCAATCACTGTTCGCCATCATCTTACAATGACAACAGGATTAGGATTTGATCGCAACAATGACAACTGCACGGATCCTGCATGTCTTACCTTCCGCGCCACACCAGGGACTATTTGGGATTACCACAACGCTGCCTATCTGCTCCTTCAGGACATGGTAGCAAGGGCTGCGGGTATCACGTACCAGCAGTTCTATACGCGCAACCTTGCATCAAAATTGGGCATGGGTGGACTCTGGGTGAACGGCACACTCTATTCTAAACCACTCGCCATGGCACGATTTGGCCTGATGCTTCTGGCTGGGGGCACATGGAATGGCGACACCATCATGCGAGATAGAGAGTACTTCAATGCCATGATCAATACATCACAGGACCTCAACAAATCCTATGGTTATCTGTTCTGGCTCAATGGGAAAGGCAGCTTTATGCAGCCATCCATACCACTGGTCTTCCGAACAGACCTCGTTCCAGAGGCCCCTAATGACATGTATGCTGGAATGGGCAAGAACGATCAACGCGTCTACGTTGTGCCAAGCAAGGGGCTTGTTGTTGTCCGCATGGGCGACAAAGCAACTGAATCACTCCCTGCTATCAGCGGGTTTGATGACGATGTGTGGAAGCGTGTCAACGAACTGGAATGCACAACCGGAGTCCCCGATCTATCAGCAATACCTGTTCTAGTGTGGCCTAACCCTACGTCGAGTGCCATTCAGTTCAACGGCGACCACATTAAAGTTTACGATATCAACGGAGCCGAAGTCTATGCTGCTGCTCATGGCACGTGTTCGGTGGAACACTTGGCTCGCGGTATGTACCGTGCTGACGTCTACCGCGGCTCTACCATCGTACGGACATGCATTGTTAAACTCTGAACATCGACAGCATCCTGACTTATCCTTTGAGCGCGAACCGCGCGACACAGTGCTCGTTGCACTGCACTCGGTGATACCAGACTTGCTCACGGATGTGCGTTATGCAACTGCAAACAATTTTACCGGCAAGATTCTGTATACCACAGACACACTCTATGCCCGGCGAGCCGTAGCAGATGCACTTCTCAAGGCTCAAGACATTGCACGTGGGCACAATCTGCAGTTAAAGGTCTACGACGCTTACCGTCCACTCAGCATTCAGCGCCTTATGTGGAGTATCGTTCCAGATGAACGCTACGTTGCAGATCCTGCCAAGGGGTCGCGTCACAATCGAGGGTGTGCGCTTGACCTTACCTTATGCGACGCAAAAGGAAACGAGCTTGACATGGGTACGGGATATGATGAGTTCACAGAGAAAGCAGCATCTACGTACACAGACCTACCGGTACACATGCTGGACAATAGAAGACTCTTAAGCAGCATAATGAAGCAAGCAGGCTTTACTGTGCTTCTCTCTGAGTGGTGGCACTTCGATCTCGATGGCTGGGAACAATTCGCTATTCTCAACGAGTAGCGCACTCATCAGCAACTGCATCCCACAGTGCGATGCGATGCTGTAGAGCCGTCTTGGCCATCGCTGCAGCTTCTTCGTATAACGTTGCATCAGATCCGCAAAGAAGCTCAACCATACGCTCTGCAAGTGGGCCGTGGTGTCCGCCATCAACTTCTACGTGACGTTCCAGATAGTACCGCAGGTCTTCGTAGTTGGTATTATCCTTCTGTTCTAACGTATCAAGTATACCCAGGAACATCGTTGGAATAATCTCTTCACGACCAAACGTAAACACGCTGGCTATCTCATGGGGCTTCCCACGCTCGATCACATCCATCGTAAACGATACAAACCTGCGAGCTGCCTCTGGAATATCAGCAGATGCCAGCAGTGACCCTACAGAGCCCCCTTCGCGCAGCTGGTGAACAAAACTCTCAATGGGTGCCGTTGAAGCACCCATGCCGCGCATAGCTTCGAGGTACATCTCAAAGTGACTGGTTCTGACGTTGTGTCTGTTTACGTCGCTCTCTTCCCCAACAACGATCTCATTGATCAGAAACCGCACCTCTGCGTCGCCTACTGGAACCCATGGTGTGCTCACGCACGTAAGGTGCTGCTGAAGAGACTTGACCAGTGACATAAAGTCCCACACCGCCCACACGTGATACTCCATGAACCGAGAGATGTTCTCTTTGACGGTCATTAGCTTATACAGCCTATGTTCCTGCAGTGCAGATCGCTCTTGTGCGATCATCGAGACTATGTACTGTGCATTCATGCGTGCCACAACGATAATGGTGCTTGCTCGGTTCCACGGCAAAAATCATCACTATATTTGATACCATCTACAGCGTACTTCTCACATTCATGGGATCTGCAATGATTCGCTCATTACTCGCTATTGCACTTGCTGCAACCGTGTCTCTACCGACAGCTCTTTCAGCCGGCGAACTAAGCATTGGCGCCTCTGTTCTTGGCAAAGCCGGAATTAATGCGACAGAAACACCGGAATTCACAAAAACGGACTACAACATTAACTCCATGCCAGATATTGGCGTATCAGCACTATATCTGTTTTCGAACAATTCGAATACAGGTGTTATGCTCGACCTTGGATATGACTCATACTCATACCGCATGAGGTATTATGAAGCCAACCCGTTGTTTGACGGCGCGATTATGACGCATAGCGTCCGCAAGATTAGCATTGCGCCAAGCCTCTATCTTGGTGGATTTCAGCTAGGCGTTGCCTTTGGTATGAATAGCGGCTACGCTCAGCTCGACAATGACGGCAACACCCTTTCTGATAATGATTCAGATGTTCCAGGTTTTACAACAGAGCTTCGCGTTGGTGCAATGATTCCTATCATGCGTGGCAAAACATCGTCACTCAACCTAAACATTCGCGGTGGCTACATGCTCACTGAGACGTTTACGAACGCCCAGCGTGCACTCAACTCTGCAATATCTCCAACACACAACTCCAAGATCGCTTCGCTCGGCCTCGGGCTGAGTTACTACTTTACGGTTGTTGATTAAGGGGTACACGCCGCACTTCGGCGCATCGGTTTAGTAACCGACCCACAGGATTCTCATTGGTGTAAGGGGCTCGCATACCACGAGCCCCTTCGCCTATCCAGTCTATCGCAACCTTGCCTGCAGCGCCGCTCATCAATGCCGCTGCTTTCCGAGCGCGCTGCTCAGAGATTCGCTCGTTGATATTGTCCGGGCCTTTCCTGTCTGCATACCCAGTTACAGTATACATCCCTGTCGTTGCTCCATCTGTTTGCAGAACGGATTGTAGGAGTTGTGTAGTATGGGCCGCTGGTTGTTCTATGGCACAGAGCCGAACAATGCTGGTGTCGCCTCGGTTTCCTGGTTGACTTCCAACAATGCTTACCTGAGCAACTGCCGGGGCAAGCAACATCGGTTCGTTGGGTGAGACAAGCTGGCACCGACTATTCTCCGCTTCAGCATCTTGAATATCCAACTGCTCACGCAATGCATATGTGCAGGCAGACGGTGAAACACCACTACATTGCGACACAACAACCAGCCTCTCTGGTTCAACTCGCCAGCAATCCCTGAGATACGATTCAACGGCCCTAGCCCTTGCAGCCTCTATACCAGCTACATTGTCGCTACTTCGACCATTGCGATATCCATAGAGCATAAGACGCGCATCGGGATAGAGAACCGTCATGCGGTACCCTATGATGTTCAACACATGTTGGTTGATACGGTAGTGCTTCTCGGTATAAGATCGTGATGACAGCGCCGTATCGACTATTGCTCCAAAATCGTAATCTGGATCTTTGGTTTTTTGGCAGCGTACGTTGTACAGAATTGTATCCAACGTGCTGCTGCCAGGCGCAAAGAAAACGTACGGAATCAATTGATATGCAGTTGATATCTCGATCTTGCGCTCTGTTGTCGGTTCGGGCTTTACACGCTCTGCAACAACTGGCTGCTGGATAGGAATAAGTTCCTGTGACTCATCGATGGGTGACATTTGCGTTACATCACTATCCATCTGCTTTTCAGGTTGTGATTCCGACAACGTGTCCGGCTCGTGCAAGACAATCGGTGCGGGTTCACGCGCTGGTGTTGGCTCTGGTGTTGGCTCTGGCGTTGGTTCTGGTGTTGGCTCTGGTTCGTGCTCTGGAACAAGCGTAGGACGAGGCTCTCTAGGTTGGTTGTATATGTCAAACAATACACCAACAGTTGCTCGCATGCCATAGTGCATCAAGGTACCCGAACCGGCATTGAGCATCGGCGAGAGACCGATGTTGGCTGTTACATCGTACAGCAACCGCGTTGACGAAGACCAGACCTGTTCGTGCCGCACTCCTGTGATAACTCGGCCGAACGATAGCAGTGGAGTTAGGTCTCCCGACGAGATGTCGCGTTGTGGTCGTCGACTATCTGCTAGTATCAGTGTTGGATCATCGTCAAACACTTCGTATTGATCGTAGGTAACGGACATTGGGGACGTGAGTCCTGCACCTACAACAATGCGCCAAGGAGACTGTTCTTGCAGCTGGATATGCAACAGTACAGAAGCATCAACAACGGAACTGGCAAGATCCAGTACATAGGTGGAGTAGGCAGGATAAACTTTGTTACCATTCGATGTCCGCTGGAGTGCCCAACCTATCTGGTCTCTCGTCCAGAGGATATCTCGAGAGCCCCCTACAGAACCTCGCAGGCTCACAGAGAACGTGCTAGCCAGATCTGCCAGCACCTCGAGTCCAACGGACCCCGAAGCTCCTACACCAACACCAAAATCGCTGCAGCACTGAGGAGCATCCGACAGCGATGGGAAACCTGCGTACGGTGCGCTTAGTCCACCCTGAACAACTGGAGCTATGGCGACACGCTGCGCGCAGAGCGGTAGGGTGAATACTGATACACACATGGCGATAAACGCCAGCAAGGGAAATGTGCCAAGCATAGAAGTGCTCACAAAATACACAGGCCCTACAATAAGACCCTTGAAGCCTGCGTCTCGATAAGGAGAAATCACTATGAAACGTCAGCATGGGCTTTGCTACCTCCTACATAACCACCTGTATCCAACACACACAGAATGGAGGTTGCCATGCGTTACGTCATCACTGGAATCATCGGACTTGTGCTGAGCTTCAACACAGGTGCTGCTCAGACATCGCGCACGCCTCTCGAGGAGCGCGATAGCAACACACCTACTGTCACTGCAGGACGTCAGGATGCAGCTCTACTGCGGCGTTCTATTGGTGTAGTACTCGACTCATCGGAAGGTGGCATCGTGATCACCAACGTCTATGTAAGCATGCCAGCATATCACGCTGGGCTATGCAAGGGAGACAAGCTACTGTCGATCAATCAGCGTCCGGTTACTACACTGCGACAGGCTGTTGAACAGACGCAGAACATACCAACGAATGTTATCATGCTCGATGTACAGCGCAGAGACATGCGCATCTGTCGTCGCGTAGACGTCCGCGACGGACGTCCACAGCACATCGGCTCATACAAAGATGGGCGCACACTCGCACTCGCCATCAACAGGTTTGCAGATGGCGCATCAGACGAGCTCCTCGACCTCACAGATAGATTTACGCCCAGCGACTTGGACACCATGATTCTTGATATGCGCGGCAATGAAGGGGGCTCGCGCTACGAAGCACAAAAGATTGCCCAAATTCTCAGCGGCTCACAGGCTCGTGGCCGCAACGAGTTCACAATGATTATTCTTCGGGAAGACATTGCTCCATCTGCCGTGCACGCTCTCTCTTCTAGCCTCGTTCAAGAGCGCAATGCCGAGGTATGGAAGGCCGGTCCGACTGCTGATTCGCCGATGGACCCAGTACAGAACGATCTCGCCGGCCAATTCAAACAACCGTTACGCGAACTTCCTGCTTCTGTTTCCGAAATGGAAAGTGCACCAGTGCACTGGAACATGGCCGACTTCCGCGAGCGATATCCCGAACCATCACCTTCTGCATTAAGGCATCCTATGCTCATGGCGCACACTAACGCAGCACCTATTGCCTGGGGCATTAATGGAAGCGCTTGGGCAGCGATGGAGAGAGTTAGAGGGACTAAATACTAGGGACTAGGGACTAGGTACCTAGTACCTGAAATCTGTCGTCTATCCCATCGCCAATCCTGCATCGAGAAGCTCGTTCACCATCTTTAGTGATGGGGCCTCGGCATAGAACCGCACGAGTGGTTCTGTGCCGCTGGCGCGTATGAGGAGCCAACCGTTCTTGACGTAGAACTTATAGCCGTCGGTTGTGTCCATCACTTCTACCTTGTGCTTGCCAATCATTGTTGGCTTCTTTGCACAGGCTTTGAGAATTCCTGTCTTTGTTTCGTTGGTTACGTGTACATCTCTACGGCGATAACGGTGTGGACCAAACTCTTCGTCGAGTTCGTCGCATAGCTCTTTGAGTGATTTCTTCGTTACAGCCATCATCTCGAGCAGAAGCAGACCATTGAAAATGCCGTCGCGCTCCGGAATATGAAGTGATGTACCCAAGCCCCCTGACTCTTCTCCGCCGATAAGGATCTTTTCCTCTGTCATCAGCTTGGCTACATACTTAAACCCAACCGGCGTCTGATAGATCTTGATCTTGTGCTTTTCGCAGTACGCGCTTACCATCGACGTGAGCGATACCGTCTTGACGACTGCGCCTTTCATTCCCTTGTACTCGCGCAGGTACTTCATGAGCAGCATGAAGACGCGGTGCGGATCTACGAATGCACCGGTGTGATCAACAGCACCTACGCGGTCTGCATCACCATCTGTTGCAAAGCCCATGTGGGCCTTGTTCTTCTTTACAGCTTTGGAAAGGGGCACGAGGCATTCTGCAATCGGCTCGGGATGATCTACTTCGCCGAATGACGGATTATACTCGCCGTGGATCTCCACGATATCCGGCAGGATGCTCTTCATAAAGTTGATGCCAGCCCCGTGCATCGGATCGTACACGATCTTGAGCTTAGCCTTCTTAATCGCCTTGATGTCGATCTTCTTTACGATGTCGGCTATGTACTCGGTCTTTGCATCAAACAGCTTTATGGACTTGGCCTTCACATAGGCATCGAGTGTATCAACCTTGATCTTTGGTGCGGTGCCGTTGAGAGCAGCGAGGTGTTTTTCAACTTCGGCGATCTGCTCTGGAACTGCCGGACCTCCAAAAGATCCTTTGAGCTTGTATCCGCTGTATTGCGCAGGATTGTGCGATGCCGTGATCACAACACCAAGTTGAGCTTTCTTCTTCTTTGTATGGAACGATACTTGCGGTGTAGTGGAGATGGTATCGGTGAGGTGCACCGTGATACCATACGCAGCAAGGATACGCGACGTCTCGATCGCGAATTCGCGAGAGAGAAAACGCGTGTCGTGTCCAACCACAACGCTTGCCCCCTGCTTCTTCAGCGTCTTTACATACTTCGCAGTAGCATGTGCAACCAACGTAAGATTTTCAAATGTGTAATCGCGTGCGATTACGCCGCGCCATCCATCTGTTCCAAATACAATGCTCATGATAGTGTTGTCTCCCCCGCATATTCTGCTGCATCGCCCAGGATCTGTTCGATGCGCAGGAGTTGGTTGTATTTCGCTACGCGATCTGTGCGGCAAGGGGCTCCTGTTTTGATTTGTCCAGCGCCCAATGCTACTGCAAGATCTGCAATTGTAGTGTCTTCTGTTTCACCGGAGCGGTGCGACAAAATTGCCGAGTATCCAAAACGCTGTGCGAGAGCAACCGCATCGATCGTTTCTGTAAGTGTACCGATCTGGTTAACCTTTACAAGGATCGAATTGGCAACACCTTCTGCGATACCGCGCGCAAGGAATGAAGAGTTCGTCACGAAGAGGTCATCACCTACGAGCTGCACCTTGTCGCCGATTGCATCGGTAAGTGCCTTCCAGCCTTCCCAGTCGTTTTCACCCATGCCATCTTCGATGGATACGATCGGGTATTGTTTAACTAGTTTAGCATACCAGTCAACCATTTGGGAAGTTGACTTCGTTTCCTGCGAGCTCTTGTACATTACGTACGAGCCGTCTTTAACCATTTCGCTCGCAGCAACATCAAGTGCGAGAACGATGTCACTGCCAGCCTTGTATCCCGCCTTTTCGATCGCTTCAAGAATTACATCGAGCGCTTGCTCATTCGAGCTGAGAGAAGGGGCAAATCCGCCTTCATCGCCGATGCTTGTGCTAAGCCCCTTGGCCTTTAGCACACCTTTAAGCGCATGATATGTCTCGGTGCCCATGCGCAGTGCATCGGAGAACGTCTCTGCGCCAATTGGCATAATCATGAACTCTTGGATGTCTACGTTGTTATCTGCGTGACGTCCACCATTGAGGATGTTCATCAGCGGAGTTGGCAGCAGTGACGCGCGCACGCCACCGAGATATTGGAACAACGGGAGACCATGGAATTCAGCGGCCGCTTTCGCTACGGCCATTGACGCACCGAGAAGCGCATTTGCGCCGAGATTGGATTTGTTCTCCGTACCGTCGAGCGCAAGGAGAATCATATCGATCTGACGTTGATCACTTGCATCCATGCCAACAAGGGCCTCAGCGATTACGCCGTCTACATGCTCTACTGCCTTTTGGACACCCTTACCCAGGTAACGTCCAGCATCCCCATCGCGGAGTTCAACGGCCTCATGTTCTCCAGTGCTTGCCCCTGAAGGAACCGCAGCACGGCCAAATGAGCCGTCCTCAAGAAGAACATCTACTTCAACTGTGGGATTACCGCGTGAGTCAAGGATTTCACGGGCATATACATCGGTGATTGTGGACATGGGAGCTCCTTAGGGACTAGGGACTGGGTACTGGGTACGGATTACTGATTACGAATTACGCCAAACAATGTACTCAGTAACCAGTAATCAGTAATCAGTAATCAGTAATCAGTAATCAGTAATCAGTAACCGTATTTGATCGATTTGTTTGGCAAGACGAACATCAAGAATGGTGAGTCCACCTTGATCGTGGGTACTTAGAGTGAACCGTACCTTGTTCCAACCGAACAGATGAATATCGGGGTGGTGGTCCATTTTTTCGGCGAGGAACGCAACCGCATTGATAAGCCCCATAGCAGAAGCAAAGTTTGCCGCTGCCACCTCACGAACAAGTGTGGCGCCATCGAGGCGCCACAGTGGAATATCAACAAGATGTTGCTGGAGTTCGCTCTCAACGAGAAGTGTTGGGCGTGCCATGCAAAGTAAACTTAGTTAAGGTGTGCGTTGAGTTTCTCAGTGATGTAGGCCTTTGGTACAGCACCTACGATCGTGTCTACAACATTGCCGCCCTTGAAGATCAGCAGAGCTGGAATAGAGCGGATACCGAACTGCATCGCGACGTGTGGGTTGTTGTCTACGTCTACCTTCGCAATCGTAGCCTTGCCTGCATATTCTACTGCAAGCTCATCAACGATGGGAGCGATTGCGCGGCATGGACCGCACCATGCTGCCCAGAAGTCTACGAGAACAACGCGTCCTGAAGAAATCTCTGCGTTGAATGTTGCGTCGGTAAGATGTGTGGCGTTTGCCATGAGAATCAACCTTGTTACGAAAGTGTTAATGATTCGTTGTGTTGTGTGAAGACGAAATTACGACATCTTAGGTGTTGTCCGTTGGGCCTTGTGTACTCATGCTTACTCTCATACCCTCGTACCCGGGCGAGCCACCGGCTCGCCCCTACCCGGCCATTGCCTCGATGATCATGGCGATGGTTGCCGTGGCCTTTGCGAGATCTTCGGGTGTCTTGGAATTATCGATGACAAAATCTGCTAAGCCCCGTTTCTGTTCCATGGGCATTTGTTTGTCGATGCGCCGCTGCACCTCTTCGGGTGTTGCGCCTGAGCGTTGGACCACACGGTCGATACATGCTTTGGAGGGGGCATCTACGACTACCACGTAGTCAAAGCCATCTTCGAGATCGATTTCGTAGATCAGGGCACTCTCAATGGCAACGATTTTCGTGCCCTTCGCAGCCTCTTCCTCTATGGCCCTCATGTGTATGTCGAGCACCTTGGGATGCACGATTGCGTTGAGGGTGTCGAGGTTACTGTCGTGCTCAGGGAGCGGACCGAAAACACGTGACGCAAGCAGAGGGGCATTTACGCCTGCAGGGGTAAGAACCTGCTCTCCGAACGCCTTTGCCAATTCGGCACGCACCTCGGCATCGGAGGCCATTATTTCTTTTGCGGTTACGTCGGATGAATACACCACCCAGCCCCGTTCCTGTAAGAGCTTGGAAACAGAAGACTTACCCGTCCCGATTCCGCCCGTTATACCTACAAGTGTCATGGAGCAAAACTACAACAAACCACCATCTTGCAATCCTTGCTTCGTAGTTATCAACACTTTCATATATTTGTGGCTCTGAAAATTCAGATGCACCGTTCGTCTAGGGGTTAGGACACCGCTCTTTCACAGCGGTAACACGGGTTCAATTCCCGTACGGTGTACTAGCAAGAAGGTACTAGGGTACAGAGGTACAAGGGTACAGGTATCGTAAACACCTTTCGCAAAAGAAGATAGAGTCCCATTACACTCGTTGTGATGGGACTTTTTCGTTTCTGACCACTCAACGATTCATAAGGACTTACAGAGACGAATCACAAAAGTTGACACGGTTTTTTTTGACACGGGTTTGACACGGGTTTGTTTGATGACAGAAGTGAACCCTGTGTTTGTTGGGATGAACGGATGTCAAATCACTTCGTGGTGTCTCGATTTAGTTGTATTCCATGGTGTCACAGATGCACCGGCCGTGGATGTACGCGTAGGAGGCAGCAACATCGTTTCGGCGCTGGCTTACGGTAAAACGTCTGATTACATTTCCATTCCTGCTGCGGACTATGTGGTTGATGTTGCCCCAGCCGGTGTTGCCCCACACGTTTCGTACAATGTTCCTGGCATTGCGCTGAAGGGTCAAAGCACAGTTGTTTTTGCCAGTGGCGGACAGAACATTCCGATGACGATGAATGCTATGTCTGCTTGAGGCTATGTTATGGTCATTGATACAGGCACACATCGTTCTGTTGTACCATTTACCATCGTGCGTTGAGCAGCCGAGACAAACGTTCGCAGAGCTAGCCAATAATAGAAGAGGCGCCTCACACTTCAGTGGGGCGCCTATTTCATTTATGTGTTGGGTTGTACGTCGATCCCTACTTCTTCTCCAGCCACCTTGCCAGAAGCTTACGCGGCGCCAAGAACATAACCACGGCAAGAACACTCATGGCCACCATGATGGCAAAGTAGTTCTGGTTGCTCATCCTATCATAATACGCGCCGATAAATCCAGCCAGGTAATTACCGAAGAAGCTCGACAAGAACCACACGCCCATGAACATACTCACCATGTGCGCTGGCGCAACTTTAGAAACCATGGCTTGACCGATTGGAGACAGGTACAGTTCGCCAATCGTAAACAATAGGACAACACTTGTTACCCAGAGCAGGTTAATTTTCTCGTCCCCCTGTGCAATGCCGGCAACAAACATCATCAGCAAGAACGCAACAGCCATCCAACCGCAGCCGATAGCCATCTTGACAATTGACGATGGCTCGGTGCTCTTTGAGCGCTGCCAAGACCACACTTTGTTTAGCAAGGGGGCCAGCACGATGATGAAGAATGGGTTCAATGTCTGAAACCAAGACGATGGAATGCTGAGTCCAAGAAGATTCCAATTCGTCTTTTCATCTGCCCACACTTGAAGCGCATTTCCCTGCTGTTCAAACACACCCCAGAACAGGATATTCACAAAGCAGAGATACCCAATCACCAGCAAGGGGCGAACCCAGTTCTGCGGCGCGGACTGTTCTTCTTCCGTTGCCTTGATCACATTCTGGTTTTCTTTCGGCAGATACTTACTGCCCTTCCAGTACACGAACGTGCCAACGAGCATACCTACTCCAGCGGCTGCAAAACCGTAATGCCATCCTACTTTTTGTCCGAGTGTTCCACAGACGATCGGTGAAAAGAACGCACCCAGATTTACACCCATGTAATAGATCGTGTAGGCACTGTCTACACGCTGATCTCCTGGCTGATATAGCGAACCCACCTGCGCTGTCAGGTTTGGCTTGAACATCCCGTTACCCATGATCAAAAACAGCAGGGCAAAGAGAAAGAATGGTTCAAACGCCATGAGAAAGTGTCCAATTGCCATGAGCATTGCACCGGTGTAGACGGCGTTTGTCTTACCGAGATACCTATCCGCCAGCAAGCCCCCTATAAAGGGTGTGAAATACACGAATCCGGTATAGAGTCCGTAGATCTGCGATGAAACACCGATCACCGACAGATCACCAAAGAGCGCACGCAGCATATCTGCAAGGGCAGCATATCCAATAACGTTGTTCGACAGACTCGGATCGATGAGCAGATACTTCGTCATGTACAGCACAAGCAGAGCTCTCATGCCGTAATAACTAAATCGCTCCCACATTTCGGTGAAGAACAGATACGATAAGCCGATGGGATGCCCGAGAAATTCTCTTGTTGTTGACGACATATTCAAACCTTGTTTACTACTGCTTGGTAGACGTTGCGAGAGCCACAAGATATTCTAATTCTCCGAACAACACGCAACCCGAATGCACAACGATCTTTACCTCTATCTTTGCCCAACGCATCACCGTCATTACTCTATGCCGAACGTGAAACAACTTGTCTTCCGCATACTGCCGCCCTTTGTCCAAAGCCTCATCAGGAAGTGGTACTATCTGCGCAAATTCTCGCGAGTTCGCGCAGATGATGAAAAAGATCTTGGCCTTGTATGTACGCTGGTGCGCCCGGGAGATACAGTGTTCGACATCGGTGCCAATTTTGGCCTGTATACTAAGATTCTTGCTGAATGCGTTGGTTCTGGTGGACGCGTCTACAGCTTTGAGCCTGTGCCTCAGACATTTCATGTTCTTGAGCACAATGTTCGGTCCGCTAACCTCAATCAGGTCTCGCCGCTCTGCCTTGCTGCGTCTAACACAACGGGCAAGGCCACGATCTCTATTCCAACCTACTCGGATGGAGGAGAGAATATGTACGAGGCTAGCCTGGAGCGAAGCGTCACGGGTGCAGGCATTGAGATCTCTACTGTCCGGCTCGACGAACGGTTTGCAGACCTGAATCGACTCGACTTTGTCAAGCTTGATGTTGAAGGACACGAACCTGCTGTGCTCGATGGCATGCAGGAAATCATCAAGCGTCACCATCCAACATTTCTTATTGAAATCAACGATGGATTTGCGACCGGAAGCACAGGGTCTGCGGTGGCACGCATCATGCAATCATTAGGATACTCGATGCACTACTATGATGGCTCTACGATACGTCCATCAAACGGCGATGAAGAAGGCGTGAACTATCTCTTCATGCATACGTAGTATCTACATGAAGATCGCCGTCAACACCCGACTACTGCTACCGAATCGCCTGGAAGGAATTGGAACGTTTGCGCATAATGTGCTTAGGCGAATGGTTCTCGACCATCCAGAGCATGAGTTCTACTTTATCTTCGACAGACCCTACAGTCAGGAATACATTTACGCAGACAACGTTACGCCCATCGTGGTGGGGCCCCCTGCCAGGCACCCTTTGTTGTATCTGATTTGGTTTGAGCTATCGGTACAACGTGTGCTGCGCAAGCTTAAGCCCGATGTGTTTTTGTCGCCGGATGGTTACTTGTCTCTGCGATCATCCATTCCGCAGGTCCCCGTTATTCATGATCTCAACTTTGAGTACTTCCCAGAATTCTTCAAGTGGATAGACCGTAAACACTTCCAGTTTTTCTTTCCGCGTTTTGCGCGCAAGGCTCGGCGAGTTGCTACAGTGTCGCAGTTTTCCAAGGATGATCTCGTTCGACTGTATGGAATCGATGAGTCGTTGATCGATGTGGTCTATGCTGGCGTAGACCCATTGTATACGCAGGTTGATCAGCACGCTATTGAAGAGTTTAAGCGAAGCACAACAGATGGACAAGACTACTTCGTATTCGTTGGTGGTCTGTATCTCCGGAAGAACCTCTCAACCGTGATTCGAGCATTCGACGCATTTAAAGAGCGCACTGGCTCTCCAGTAAAGTTTGTTATCGCTGGAAAGAGTTACGCCGAGACAAAGCCCCTGTTTGATCTTCACAAGACATTACAACACAAGGACGACATTCTTTTTCTCGGACGCGTCGAACCTCGCGAGAAGATTCCCGTGTTGTTAGGGGGCGCACTTTCGCTTGTATACGTAAGCCTACTCGAGGGATTTGGACTTCCTATCGCCGAAGCAATGTCCTGCGGGACGCCCGTTATTACCGGCAACATCACGGCAATGGCAGAGATCGCCACCGATGCAGCAGTACTTGCAGATCCGTATGATTATACAAGCATAGCTTCAGCAATGCAGAAGGTTGCCGAGTCCCCAGATCTTCGCGCGGAGCTTCACACGGCAGGTCTGCAGCGCGCCTCAGAGTTTACATGGCAGCGTACTGCAGATGCACTATGGGCATGCCTCATGCGATCTGTGTAGAGCCAGATCAATGAGAAATAGCGGCGAGAAGCTTGGCTACTCTCTACCTATCATGGTCTGTCAAACCATGGCTTGATAGTGATAAGCGGCCTAATTGTCCCACGTCGGATCATTGTCGTCTAGCCAGTCTTCAACAATATCGAGCCATTCCTCTGCTGCTTCCATTTCTGCTGGCTCATCATCAGGATCGAGTATCTCGTATCGATCAACTACCTTCTTAAGAATAGCATATGCTTTACGATGCTTAGGGATAAGATCATCAACACCAATCACGGCTGGTGTTAGAAAGCAATAATTCTGATTTTCACATGACTTAGCATCCATCTTGATTTTACGCTGCTCGTCATCGATGTCATCAAGGTCGTATCCCAATTCATATTCCAACAGATACTCAGCCTCCCTGTAGACAACCTCAGGCGTGCTGTCATATAGAACAACATCTTTTTCGTGATTGAACTTAAAAGCATCGTAGTTCTTGAGGCCATAGAACTTATCTAGAGAATCTGAAACAACAAGATAAGCTGGCATGCTTGAAGCCTGTGGGATCGGAAGTGCTTTCTTTGCACTGTCTAGGGATGAGGAAAATACGCTGTGTCCACGATAAAGTAGGGCAACGTCGATGTCTTTAGTAACGGAATTGATTTGTGACTTGATCAGAAGTTTTCTGTCGGGATAAGTAATCTGTCCAAGATACTCAGCTGATTTGCCTGTCATTTCGGCTGTATACCTTTTTAGTTCGCTCTGTAACTCGGCAATGTATTTATTCGAAGAGGACCGCAGTCCTTCTATGTATTCTTCAGAGGACTTTCTAGCCCTTACTTTGTATTGTTCGAAACTACCTGATTGTTGATGCTCGATTCCGCTTCTCTTGTCGTCGTTACTAACGTGGAACATCTGCACAGTAGGCGCACTTATGATTTCGTTACATTTCTCGACCGAATCGACGTTAAAAAACAGAATCGGCTTGCTATTCACACAGATTCGAAATGTTCTATCCTTGGTAAAGGAGCTGTCTGCATACTCAACTGTATACTTATAACTACCGTGGGAACCTAAACTGTGCGTCGTGTTCTTCATCCATGAGCCAGTTTTATCTCGCAATGCAACATCTAATGAATCCTCTGCCATGCGGACCGAATCATTATAAAGTGCAATTCTTAAGATGTGGTTGTATTGCTCGCGAGTTACCTTATCAAAGAAAGATTCATATTCGCTGTTTCTTTGCAGAGTCAAAGCATCATTTTCTTTTTGTTTTTTAACAATATCGTCCTCTGTCTCTTTTTGTTCAGCCTTGATCTTTGCTTCAGTTGCTTGTTTGTGAGTCTCAATTTGATCTTGAATCTTCTTGGTATACGCTGTGAGGTCCGCCCTATTTCTTGCCAAACGAGCTCTAGCTGAATCAACGTATTCATGAAGTGTTTGAGGCAAACTTGGTAGTTCGTATAGCAATGTGTCGAGAGGTGTTAGTTTACTCGCGTTCTGACTTATCGATGAACTGCTATATATGTCCATGTTGTGCATTTGCATAGATGAGTATGGTGTGTGACTCATAGCAAACATTTCTGGATGACTTAAAAACCAATTGGGGTTGAAGTCTTCTTTCCATTCTGTCGCGCTAGTGGTGTGACCAGCAGCCCACGTCGCATCAATTAACCCCCATCCACCGTTTAAGCGAACGGCGTTCCATGCGTGGCCGATACTGTCGGTAACAACCTTTACATATGCTGTGCGCGAGAAAGGATCAGCAAAACCCGAAACACGACGGTTTTCAATTTTCGAGATGTTGCACATTCTTCGGAAGAGTGCACTATACCCTGCACAAACTCCAAGCCGTTCTTTGAATACTGGCTCTGCATCCTGTGGTTTTCTGTCTTTACTTTTCTTTTTTGTCGACAGAAACGTCTCCATGTCATAGACAATATTGTCTGCCAACCACACATAATACGAGCGTACTTTCTCTAGATCATTCTTACTACGTGCATTAAGAAATGACACCAGACTTTCGATTGTTGCACACGAATCTTTGGGGACGTTTCGGGCTACGCTATCGATGTACGTAAAGTCATACTTGATTGTTGCAATGCTGTCTTTAGGCAACGCAACAGCTTCGGTAGTAGAACCAAAAACTGTGAATAGGAGTACGAAAGCAATAAGGTTAACTGAATACGTAACCATGTTCATAAACACCACTCTAAATTGTTGTCGAAGTATAACAGGAATGCAGGTACGATTACTTTTTCTTTTTTACGTTCTTTGCGGGTGCAGGAGCAGCATCGCCTTTTTGCGCAGGTAAAGCTGGCTGTGGCGATGGCGTTGGTGACGCAATAGGCTTGACACCTTTGACTACGACGACGACCCTTCTGTTTACTTCACGAGCCATAGGATCTGCATCGTCCAATGCAGGGAACATGTCTCCAAAACCATTCACAGTAACGAGATTTGTCGCAACACCATGTTTACTAAGTAGCAACTGGCCAACTGATTCAGCCCACGTCTTTGTGTTCATCTTCTTTTGCTCTATGTCTAGTTCCAGACTCGACTGCATATGCCCTTGAAACTCAACGGCTAAATTGCGACGACGCATCACAGAAGCAATAAACGCCAATTGTTTATCGAGTCGTGGTGTATTCGTTACACTCGCCCCATCAGTGAAACCACCCGTTGCCAATCGTTTAACTGGAATAGGAAGTGTAGGATATGAAAAACGTGGGTTCATACCACCTGTGTACTTGTATGGGCGGTATTGCCAATAGTCAACACCTTCACCCTGAACAAATGGCATTTCTGGCTCAATCTTACTTACATACCTAAAGTAGAAATTACCGCCAGGCTCTAAACCAATCTGTGATCCATCAATTAAGACAAAACCTTGTTCATCGGCGGTAATCATCGCCTCTTGCCCAGTAGCAACATTCACGATTTTAAACATGGCTCCAACAGCAGGGTTATCTGACGAGGTTGAATCATAAAAGGACTCAAGTGCCATCACCGGCATCTTACCATCTAGAGAGCGCAGCATGTTATGCAGAGCCTGATTCAACCTCGTCAGATA
>JBIJAX010000041.1:0-19965 GCA_044345485.1 Kapaibacterium sp. (SeqCode) | reverse complement strand
AGTGATAGAACGTCCACGTTTTTTGAAGTACATACAGCCTGTTTTCTCAGGATATCAGGCTAGTGTTGTAACGTTAACAGACTACAGTGGTGAATCGCTCTCAGATACGGTCCAACAAATGTGGACGGCGCCAAGAAATTCATCTTCAATTGCAAAAGCTGAGCTTTCAATACGACTAGAGGCATCTGACACATTGCCAAATCCGATGTTCTCTTCCGCCACTATTAATTACGAGCCTGCTCCTTTGCTGTACCTTGATTCTAGTATGATTTCTTTTGAACCTAAGGATGGCCTCCGCGGAGATAGCGTAGATGTTAATCTTACAGTCCGAAACTTGCAGTACAGATTTGCCTCGCCCGACATTACGGTCGGTGTAAGTCTATCGAGTTCCGATGACACATTAGCGGTCCAAAGAACGACATTGCAGCGATCCTCAATTTCTGAAGATGGTTCAACGTCGCTTTCCATTCGTGGTTACAACAATCCAACGTGGTCGCGGGTGGTGATTCTTGGAGATATAGTAAATCCGGATATGGAGCGTTCATTTGTACCAATGTTCCAGAGTGCATTAAAGAGCTATGTACCCCGAGAGGACACTTCATCTCCTTCCATTGTTGTCGAGGTTCATGGTAGACCCGTTGCTTCTGGTTCCTTCGTTGATAGTTTGCCCGTGTTCACAGTTAAACTTCTTGATTCATCCCGTCTTCCAATCATGCGTGATGACAATGCAGTTGTGTTTGTAAATGGCGTCAGGATACGCAGTGATAATGTGCAGGATTATTCCTTTTTGACCACTGAAGAATGTGAAAAGGAATTTCCCAATAGCAGCGTCCGTGCGGCATTGACGTTTTCGTTCCCAATGGAACAGGGTGAAAACCTAATCATCGCCCGTATAGCAGACGCGAGCGGGAATAGAGATACAGCCGAAGTCTATCTTACATACAATGCTGAACCATCGTGTCGTGTGCTATTCACAGGACCAAATCCAGCTGCAACATCCATAAGGTTCGACGTTGCAAGTTCTGGCAAAGAACGATCACAACCGGCTGTCTTACGTGTATTCGATCAGCAAGGTAGACTTCAATCTATGGGCGAAATCATGCTTTCTGTAGGTGTTGATTCCTTTACATGGGAGGCCCGGTCAATGGATGGCTCGAGTCTAGCCCCAGGGGTGTATTATTGGACACTCAGTCATTCCAATGATGTTCATGTTCCTGTGGATAACACTTCAAGCGGAATGATCACAATCATACGCTAAACGCCTATTAATCAGGCCCTCCCGACGTAGCTATTTCGTAAATTGTGGAGTTGTACAACCCATTGTAAGTAAGGGGATATGGCCTTATCTCATGAACGAATTATACCCGTCCTCATGGAGGACGAGATGCGTGATTCGTACCTCGATTATTCAATGTCCGTCATTGTATCACGCGCGTTGCCTGATGTGCGTGACGGCATGAAGCCCGTTCACAGAAGAATCCTTTATGCGATGTACGAGTTAGGCATGACGCCTAATCGTCCATACAAGAAATCAGCCCGTATTGTCGGCGAAGTGCTGGGTAAATATCACCCACACGGCGATTCAGCAGTGTACGATGCTATGGTGCGTTTGGCGCAGCCATGGTCCATGCGTTATCCGCTAGTTGATGGTCAAGGTAATTTTGGTTCCATCGACGGAGATTCACCAGCCGCTATGCGTTACACAGAAGCGCGTATGGCTGGACTTGCGATGGAGGTGCTTCGCGACATAGACAAGAACACAGTCGACTTCCGGGGCAACTTCGACGATTCTCTTGAAGAGCCTACGGTATTGCCGGCTGTTCTACCAACGCTTCTTGTTAATGGGGCTAATGGTATTGCGGTTGGTATGGCCACGAATATCCCGCCGCACAATCTTCGCGAAATCGTCTCGGGTATTCAGGCACTGATTGCCGAGCCGAACATCACAAACGAAGAGCTTCTCAAATATGTAACTGCCCCAGACTTTCCTACAGGTGGCATTATTTACGGCTACGAAGGAGTACGTAATGCATACACAACGGGTCGTGGTAAGATTCTTGTCCGTTCGAAAGCGAACATCGAGACGAATAAGCAGGGTAGAGAATCGATCGTTGTAACAGAGCTCCCGTATCAGGTGAGCAAGGCTGGTCTGATTGAGAAGATTGCTGACCTTGTAAAGGCAAAGACGCTAGAAGATATATCCGACATTCGTGACGAATCTGACCGTGAAGGTCTTCGCATCGTTATCGAATTGAAGCGTGATGCGGTTCCTATGGTTGTTTTGAACAATCTCTATAAGCACACGCAAATGCAGGTAACCTTCGGGGTTATCATGCTTGCACTAGTCAACGGACGACCTCGTATCCTAACGCTCAAGGAGATGATGGAGGAGTTCGTCAAGCATCGTAACGACGTAATTGTGCGCCGCACGAAGTTTGATCTTGATGCAGCTGAAAAGCGTGCGCACATTTTGGAGGGCTTTATCATAGCACTCGATAATATCGATGCTATCATCAAGACCATCAAGGAATCGAAGGATGTAACACAAGCTTCACAAAAGCTGCAAGAGCGGTTTGGTCTCTCTGAGATTCAAGCAAAAGCCATCCTGGACATGCGACTTCAGCGTCTTACAGGACTCGAACGCGAGAAGATTCAGCAGGAGTATGCAGAGGTTATTCAAACCATCGAGCGGCTCCGTGCCATCCTTGCAAGCAAGGACTTACAGATGCAGATCATCGGTCAGGAGCTTGTAGAGCTTACTGCTAAGCATGGAGATGAGCGTCGCACCCAGGTCGTTTATGATGCCAAGGATTTCACATTAGAGGACATGATCGCTAATGAAGAGGTTATCATATCGATATCTCACAATGGCTTCATCAAACGCACCCCGGTAACAACGTATCGCAGGCAGAATCGCGGTGGTCGTGGAGTATCTGGCGCAGGTACATATGAAGACGATTGGGTAGAACACATGTTCCGTGCTTCTACGCACCACTACATGTTGTTCTTCACCGATAGGGGGCGTGTGTATCGTCAGAAGGTATACGACATCCCAGAAGGATCTCGCAATGCAAAGGGACGGTCACTTGCAAATGTCATCCAAAAACAGTCGGATGAGAAAGTAACGGCGTATTTGTCAGTTACAGACTTTGACCGCGAGGATGCGTACATCTTCATGGCTACGAAAGACGGAACAGTCAAGAAGACATCACTCAAGGATTTTGCAAATGTTCGCTCGAATGGAATTATCGCAGTAAATCTTGATGATGAAGACAGACTTATAGCAGCTCGGCTCACTGACGGTACGATGGAGGTTCTCATTGGCGCTTCCAGCGGTCTAGCTGTGCGTTTTCATGAGTCCGATGTGCGTCCAATGGGTAGGACAGCGGCAGGTGTAAAGGGGATTGCTCTAACAGATGATGCCTATGTCATTTCGCTCAATGTCGTTCGTCGCTCTGATGCTCAAGTGATCGTTGTTGGCTCCCGTGGAATGGGCAAGCGAACCGTTATTGAGGACTTCCGCAAGACAAAGCGTGGAGCGAAAGGTGTGATAGCCATGAATATCACGGAGAAGACCGGCCCAATTTGTGCCATCCTTGAAGTAAGTGATGAGGAAGACCTTGTCGTGATAACGACAAATGGCATTCTTATCCGTCAACCTGTTCGGGATGTACGTCAGCTGGGCAGAAACGCTCAGGGTGTTAAGCTCATTCGTCTCGAAGAAGGAGACCAAATCGCTGATATTACGACGGTAACACGCGATGAGGATGCCGAAGTAGAGGACGGATCAGAGAATTCTCCAGCAGAATAATTGCTGCGTCCTCAGATGCGCATTTGTGTCAAAAAATCACAACAACACCAGGTAGGGAAACTTGCCTGGTGTTTCTTTTTTGTTTGCCTACTCGATTTACTTGCGTTGAGTACTCATTTGTGGGCAACAGCAGACAGTACCCTGCAGGCTCGCGATAGCATTTCTTTGCACTCAAAAGTGTCCACGTTGGGATCTATCGCCTCGGAACGAGATATGATACTTGGCGCACTAGAAAAAGACAGCATCAGGAACGTGAATTATTCTCAATTCGGTGATTTGTTGTTTCGCGCGACCTCATTTCCTGCGTTATCGCAAGGTTCATTGGGACAGTGGGATGGAATTGAAATTCTCGGAACGTTGCCCAACCAGCAGGTGGTCTCGCATAACGGTGTTCCAGTGTTTTCATTGACGGGAGGAAGCTATCAACCTCTGACATATTCGCCATCGGCTGTTGAACGAATTGAAATTCTTGCTGGCACAGACGCTATTGGTGGTCTACCCGCACTAGCTGTTGCAGGAATCAATGTTCAGAAGATTAGCTACAACAGTGCCCGCCCCTTTACTTCAATGTGGTATCATCAGGGTGCTGGAGATCTTGTCGCTGGCAATGTGGCCTTTGCTCAGAACATATCGCGATCCTCATCGGTAGCGGTGAATGTTCGACGCACAGGGGCAAGGGGTGTATTGCAAAACACTGATTTCGATGCGTGGAATGTTCATTTGCAAGGTAGAATCGCAACGTCAAACAGCGCTGGGTTTCTGATTACATATGACCTGTCGACGATAGATGCAGATCCATGGGGAGGAGTCATCTATGACCCCAATGGCACAGCTGAGTTGCTAGAGGCGCTTGCACCCAAATACACAATAGGACGAGAATCTACGCGTAGGCATGATGTATCAGCTGCATATGAATTGCGCGACATCGCAGACTCAGCGGTCACAATCACAACTACTGCTTATGCAAGCAACAACCATCTTGGTCGAGAGGACACTTTATGGACTGGATGGTATGCAGGCATTTTATCTACGGCTGAGGCATCCATTGGTGAAGTTCGATTGCACGGAGGCCTTAGAATGCACGTTTCAGATACAGGGAGCCGACGATACACAGGCGGGGAAGTTAACGGAGCAACGGCACATTCTTGGGCAAAGATGTCCTATGATGTTGCCAATACTGTCAGCGCAGTAACCTCTGTACGCTACGACGGGGGGACGTCAGGAGGTCTCGGATATGGAGCTTCAGTTATCTATCGTGATAGTTTCTATTCAGCAAAAATTGATGCCTCATGGATTGATCGCACGGATGTAGATCCTCTTGAACGACTGCTCTATACTCAGGCTTCGTGGCATAAGGGACCAACAACCGTGACTGTGCTGGCTTATCAACACAGAGGCATGCAGGTGGCTCGGGATAACGATGGAGTGCGTGTATCAGCCCAGACGATGATAGGATCGCTATTTCTCAGTGGTGCTGTTCAAACAGTTACTAGAGCCGATTCAATTGTGCATTCATCCATTCTGTATTCAAGCGCGAGTTTGGCATACGTGTACTCGACATCCTCCAGTAGTATTCATATTGGAGCAGAGTATTGCCTACTTAGTGGGGGTGCATTGCCCAGTTTTGATGTTTATCAACGTTCTTATACATCCCAGGACTTGATTCAAACTAGCATGCAGAACAACGGTCTATCGTTGTTCGCTCGGGCACTTGTTGGAACCGCCTGTATTCGTGCATCCCTAGATAATGTCATCGGTCAGCGCTGGTACACGGTTGCATTTATGCCGGAGTTACCGAGACAATTTCGTTTGAGCGTAGACTGGACGTTTGTAGATTAGATCGCTAAATCAAACGCATTTCTTCTATGCCTGGAGTAACGTGATGAGCGCTACCATTGCTCAGCTTTTCCTCGATGTTTGTGATTCCTTTCACGGCAGAACAGACAAACATGTATACGTTCAGCGAGTAAACGGAGCATGGACGCATCTCACACATGATCAATTGAAGTATCGTGTGGAGGCTTTTGCCGAAGCATTGCTGCGACTAGGGATAAATCCAGGAGACCGTGTTGGAATTGTTGCTGAGAACAGGTTGGACTGGCCAATGGTTGATTTTGCAATGGTTGGGATGGGAGTCATCGATGTACCAGTCTTTCCAACACTGACTGCAAAACAACTTCAGTTCATCTATGCTGATTGTTCTGCGACATGTGTGATTGTTTCAAATGCCACACAGTTGAATAAGATTGAGCAGGTTTGGAATGAACTGCCGGATTTGAAGCATGTGATCGTCATGAATGATGTGCAGTCGGACGATCCAAGAGTTGTTTCTCTGCAAAAACTCATTGATGATGCAGAGTCTACAACAGATGCAAAAACAAGAGCAGAACAGTATCGCGAGCGAGCGATGTCTGTCTCGCCAGATGATACGCTGACGTTGATTTACACCAGTGGCACAACAGGAAATCCTAAGGGAGTAATTCTTACGCATGGCAATCTGATCTCAAACGTGATGAACTCAAAGAATGTGGTAACACTCTCTGAGAGAGACTCGCTGCTATCATACCTTCCGCTGTGTCACATCTTTGAGCGCATGGCAGGATTCTATCTGGCATTTTCCGTTGGTGCCACAGTTACGATTACAGACAGCATTGAAACAGTAGCAGAGTTGATGCAAATTGTTCGGCCAACAATCATGACGTCTGTTCCGCGGCTTTTTGAACGAATTCGTATGCGCGTGTTAGGTAATGTCCAGAAAGAAGCACCGTTAAAACAGGCAATATTCCAATGGGCATTTTCAGTTGGGGAGAAATGGATCAACGGACATCGCGGTCCGATCATGGGCATACAGCATGCCATAGCTGATAAGTTGGTGTTTAGTAAAGTTCGGGCGCGTACGGGAGGGAATCTTCGCTTCTTTGTATCAGGTGGTGCTGCCTTGAACCCAGAAATTGGACGATTCTTCCAGATACTGGGCATCGTGATTTTGGAGGGGTATGGTCTAACAGAGAGCTCACCTGTTATCTCTATACATCGACTGGAGGACGTCGTCATTGGTACAGTCGGTACACCACTTTCTAGTGTTGAGGTACGCATTGCCCCTGATGGTGAGATTCTGGCACGCGGAGCGAGCATTATGAAGGGGTATTGGAACAATCCAGAAGCGACTCGTGAATCGCTTGATGAACAAGGTTTCCTTCATACTGGTGATATAGGTATCCTAACTGATCGAGGACACCTCAAGATCACAGACCGTAAGAAGCACCTACTGGTATCGAGTGGCGGTAAGAATATTGCACCTCAGCCGATCGAAGCGGCAATAGCACAGTGTCAGTATGTAGACCAGGTAATTGTTATAGGTGACGCTCGTGAGTATTGCACAGCGATTGTAGTGCTGGACAAAGATGCCGTTAAGGGATGGGGAGAAAAGCACGGGGCTTCTGCATCGACCGCAGAAGAACTTGCGCAAAATCAGCAGTTGATCTCCGCAATTGAGCGTGAACTCAATGCCCTTCAGAAGGATCTTTCCAAGTACGAAAAGGCTCGTCGCTACGCGTTTCTTGTAGAGCCATTTACCGTAGAGAACGGCCTGTTAACACCTACACTTAAGGTCAAGCGGAAGGCCGTGCTTGAGCGGTACGCCGATCTCATTGATGGTTTATACAGCAAAGGCGACTAACACATTGTGTGCTTGTCGCCTTGCTTTACGTACCGGAGGAGGGACTTGAACCCCCGACACACGGATTATGATTCCGTTGCTCTAACCACCTGAGCTACTCCGGCATGGGCCGCAAAGATACAAATCGTTGCAGACCTGTAAAAGCTATAGACCTTCAAGTTTTCGCAGGCTATCGCGAATTCTTGCGGCAGCTTCATAATCTTCTACTTTGATTGCTTGATCAAGTTCCTGCTCGAGACGCTGACGCTCCGTCAGGGGCATTTCTACCTTTTCCCGCAAATCAGGTTTACGAGTTGCTGCTTCCTCAAACTCATTATCACTACGTGACACACTATCATTGTCTCTGTGCTCTTCATCCTCAGCTTCCTGGAATTCGTCAGGGGAGAGCGCAGATTCATCAAGGATTGCCTCGTCTATATACATGGGCGCATTGCAGCGGACCGCAAGAGCAATTGCATCACTTGGTCGTGCATCAATCTCTATGTCAGAATACTCAAAGATGATCGATGCATAAAACGTACCGTCCTTGATTGCATGAATAACGACTTCACGGACAGATGCTCCAAGCGCCTCGATGACGTTACGCAGCAAATCATGTGTCATCGGACGTTGGGGACGAATGCCTTCAAGTTCGTTGGCAATAGCCTGTGCCTCGGGTTCACCAATCACGATAGGCAACTTACGGTTGCCGTCCACCTCGCGCAGGAGCAGAGCATATGCGCGTTGCGAGTTTGGATTGATGGATAAACCTAATATGTCTACTTGAACTTTTGACATTCTTCGTCGATGTTATCTTCCAGTTATTGCAGACACCGCCGCAGTAAGTTTAGGCAGTACCTCAAAGACATCTCCAACGATTCCGTAGTCTGCAACCGTGAAAATAGGGGCATCCTTGTCTTTATTGATTGCGACAATAATCTTGCTCGATGACATGCCCGCTAAATGTTGAACAGCCCCACTAATACCACATGCGACGTACATAGTAGGACTAACTGTCTTACCTGTTTGCCCAACTTGCTCGCGATGCGGACGCCATCCCGCATCAACAACTGCACGAGATGCCCCAACAGCAGCATTCAATGACTTGGCAAGATTCTCCACAAGGTTGAAATGCTCTGGTCCCTTTAGACCACGTCCTCCTGAAACGATAACATCCGCCTCAGAGACATCCAACGTACCCTCATTCTTCGATTGTCCTGTGACTACAGCGGATCTGGTCACACTAGATGTTGGTGTGAAGGCCGCACAGGATACCGCTGCTGTGGCGCTTGGCTTTGCGGTAAATACATTTGGACGTAGCGTTACTACTGTACATGCTGTTGTAGCTGAGACCGTGATCTTCGCCTTACCTGAATAAACTGGCCGAACAGCCTGCACGGAACCGCCTGCGCTTGAAAGATCTACGCAATCTGATAGCAGACCTGCCTGCATACGTATGGCAACGCGAGGTGCAACGGCCTTCCCAAAGGAATTTGCGGAAAACACAATTGTCGTGGCTCCGATAGAAGCAGCGGCATCAGCAATCGCTGCCGCAATGTTTGACGATTGCAGATTGCTGCATTCTGGAGTGTTAACCAGCATGCAACTTGTGAGGCCGTACGTTCCAGCATGTGCCGCTTGTGCTTCTGTAGTAGCGAATGCTATTCCGTGGACTGGAGCACCATTTGCGATCGATATTGCTGCACCGATTGATTCGTATGATGTGCGCTTCAGCCCATCATGTTGCGGTTCGAGAACAACGAGAATACTCATGATTAGATGACCTTTGCTTCTTCGTGGAGGAGACGTACCAATTCATTGACATCGCTGTCAGTATCGCCAAGAACCTTGTTGAGTCGTTTCGAATCTGGTAGTGCCATGGCATTGGTAGTTACGCGAGCAGATGCCGCCGAAGCAGCTCGTTCTGTGATCGGCTTTGACTTTGCCTTCATAATGTCTGGCAGTTTTGGGTACCTTGGATCATACAAACCCTTCTGCGCGCTGATAACACATGGAAGCGTCGCCTCTATGCTAAGCTTGCCCCCTTCGATATCAGATTCTGCTTTGAGTGTTGTACCATCTATGTTCAGTGACGATACTGTTGAAACATCTGGCCATTGGAGAAGTTCAGCAACCATCGATGGAATCTGAAACGAGTCAAAATCAATCGATTGCCTGCCAAAGACAATAAGATCGGGAGAGGTTTCCGCAGCGAATTCTGCAATTGCCGATGCAACAACGAATGAATCAGCCCGGCCTGCATCATTAACAAGTACAGCTGTATCTGACCCCATCGCAAGAGCGGTGCGCAGAACTTCCTTAGCGGTGTCTGGTCCCACTGTAAGTGTGGTAACACTTCCGCCGTGCTGTTCTTTCATCCGCAGACCAGTTTCAATCGCAAACTCATCATATGGGTTTAGGATAAACTTTACGCCTGCCGGATTGATCGAGGTACCGTCAGCGGCAATGGCGATCTTTGTTGTTGTATCAGGCACTTGGCTGATACAGACCAGAATATTCATTATTCACTCAGGTAAAGTTGTCAATTGGGTTGCAAAGATACGGTAATCAGATCACACCTGTTGCCCATGCCAGGGCAACAAGAGCTCGAGCAACATCTGCCTTGGCAGTTACGAGTCTCTGCAGCGCCTCGGCAAGAAACCGCTCTCGCAGGTTGATAAGCAATAGGGAAGAATCGCCAGCGATAAACTTTGATTGTTCAGCTCCGACCATTACACGGGACGTTTCAACCTCACCATTTGCAAACACCAGTCGTTCTTTCGCACGTGCAACAGCTATGGAGGCGTTCTCGGCATCAATCTCCACAATACGTTGGATCAGGTCTCGGGAGATCTCTGCTCGGTCCACGGCGATTGTTGATGTCTGAAGCTGAGCCGATGCTTGCCGAAATAGCAGCGGTTGCTTGATGTTAAGTCCAATCTTATAATCGACAGACGATGGCATACCGACGTCGTAGCTGATAAGACCAGCATTGAGTTCTACAAAGGGTCGCATAAACTCGGAAGCCAGCGAGGAATCTAGTCTCGATGTTTCTATAAGAAGTGTGGCGCGCT
The DNA here is from genome assembly GCA_044345485.1 of Kapaibacterium sp. (SeqCode). Classification (GTDB taxonomy): domain Bacteria; phylum Bacteroidota; class Ignavibacteria; order Kapaibacteriales; family Kapaibacteriaceae; genus UBA10438. Next base: position 9,422 of record JBIJAX010000041.1, on the reverse strand, counting down.
TAACCTCCGGACGCAGAACACGTGCAAGACTTCGTGCCGAGTCGCGCACTACTGTCACGTCTGAGCCATTCGGTAATGGCTCAGAAGAATACTCCCCTAAGCGTACAGGCTGACGGTTACTCCAAACAAAGCCCATTAGTTCAACATAGGCCTGCTCTTCAGCACGTAGAGCCCGCGTGCGTTCACCCTCACGTCGGTAGACTTCCTGCCATGCCTCAATGGAGTCAACAGCCGCCGTTTCCCCGGCAAGAACTCGTTTGCGTACAAACTCCTTGCGTGTTCGGGCAATTGTGACCAGGCTGTCTGCTATCATCCGCAGACTAACGGCTTCCGACCACTCCCAGTACCGCATCGAAGCAGCACGAAGAAGGGCATTACGTTCAACGAGAAACTGAGCTCTAGCAATGTCGGGTCTGAGGAAGGCCTTACGAAGTGCATTACGCCGCGAATCGGTAAAGATGCCTTGAAAGATAGGTAAGGAGAGGCCCAGCGACGCTTCACCGGCCTCTGGTGTAGCGTTCTCTGGATCGAGGGAAAAACCCTGACCACGTCGATAATTTGCCTTGACCTTTGGTCCGAACATCATATCTAGCGGGAGCTCGATTGAACCGTCGAGATACGATAACTCATCGTCACCTGACTTCATCTTTGATTCGTAGTCAAGTGAAAGATAGGGGTCAAACCTACCGAGTGCCGAGCGTATCTCAGCTTCAGCTATATCCGGTTCGTAATCCGCCGAAACAAGCGCAGGATGCTCACGCTCAACAATCGACAAATATTCGCGAAGCGTTAGTAGGGGGCTTTGTGCACTGCACAGTGAGGACGCAGCTACAAACAATATGATCAGAACATGATGGTTCATTTCTTGCTTGATTTGCTGTCGGGAGACGTGTTGTCCTTCCGTGTTGGGGCAGGGAATTGTGGTGGGAATCCCATGAGCTGACGCCACAGTTCATACCCGATTGAAACTCGTTCTAGAAGCACCCAGCCTGTTGCTGCAGCCCCCTGACGTAGGAATCTGTTTGATGGCCAGCTTTTGTAATCCGGCACAGCAGGCACTACGAGAACACGAAACCGTCCAGATCCATCATCAACGGCATCGACAACCTTCACCCGCCCGTGAAATATGCCCACGTTTACGCTTTCCCAACCCGAGAACTGGTATGCAGGAAAACCGCTAAACTGAAGGGCAACCAATTTTCCAGGTTCAATAAGAGCTGCATCCATGTCGCCGACATACAACTCAACTGCACGATCATCGGTACGAGGCACGATAAGTGCGAGTTGATCACCCTCCTTAACGATTTGCCCAGCTCCAACCTTGGCAATCCGCACAACAACCCCATCAGTAGGAGCGATCACAGACGCAGCGCCTTTTCGAATTTGCGCATTGGCAAGGCGGAGGTCAACTTCCTGCATAGTAACAGAAGCTTGGCTAATTATCCGCTGTTCGTCAGCAGCAAACACTGCAACTTCTTGGGCCGCACTCTGCAAACTGGCGCTAGCCATCGCGGAGTCCATTCGAGCTCGCTGCAGATTTAACTGAGCCGTTTCAAGCTCACGCTGTGCAATAAGGTCTTGCTTGAACAATGTGTCGGCACGCATGGCGCGTATTGTCGCTGTCGCGAGTTCAACGGTAACGTTAGATACCCGAGCAATTGCTGCATTGTACCGCTGTTCAGACTGTTGGCGTCGCTGTTTAGCAGCCTCTATGGCTTGGGTCTGCGCTATGTCTGTTCGGTCTCGAACCTCATCGAGCCTGGCAAGCATCTCGGTATCCATGAAGTTTACGTTGATATCTGCTAGCAACGCTAGTGTATCACCCTTGCGGACTACAGCCCCTTCTTTGACATACCACCGTACGATACGACCACTGATAACGCTCTCTACAGTTTGCGGCCGTGCATCTGGTGTAAAGGATGTAACCTGTCCTGAACCAACAACTGTCTGCCGCCAAGGAACAAAGATGAGGAAGAGCACAACGCACACGATCAAGACCGCAAGAACGGCGACAAGTCTTTTGTGAAGTCCCGGAGTTTCAATTGATGCTTGATTTTTTAATTGAGTCTGTTTCATAACTCAGGAACCTTCAATTCCGATGGAACGCCTTGACTCAATATTGCACCATTATCAATAATGATTGCGTAATCACTACGCTGCACAATCGCTGCCGATCGCGTAACATGAACAACGGCAGTTTCGTTAAGCGTTCGCAGTGATGTGAACAGTTGTTCCTGTAAACGTCTATCTAGCCTTTCAATGATTCCATTGATCACAAGAATCATCGGTTTGGCAGCTAGTGCACGCGCAAGTATGATCCTGAGACGTATTGAATCAGATAGGTTTCTTCCGAGCGTATCTGTGGTGGTATGAATTCCTTCACGCAGCGCTCGTATCTCGTCGGTTAGGCTTGTAATCGCTAGGAGGCGGTCTATTTCTTCCGGTGTAATGCTCCGATTCATAACGATGTTGTCGTAGATCGTGCCGTGATGGACAACATCGTCAATATCGATATAAGCAGCATGACGATGCAGCGAACTTATCGTGGCCGATGTCGTGGACAACCCAAATACCTCTGCACGTCCATGTAGCGGGAATTGAAGTCCAGTCATCATTTTGCCTAACAGTGCCGCATCAGCGGGGTCTGTGCACATGATGGCTGTCTGTGTACCCTGAATGATTGTGCACGAGATCGTATCTGCGTTTTCCCGCAAGCGCACATCAATCAACTCAAGGGCACGTTTACCCGCCCCGCCACGAATCTCAATGCTGCCTGAATGCTCGAGAGGAAGATCATTTACTGATTCAATCTTCGTAAGGGCAGCCGCAAACTCATAGTATATATCGAACAATGTCAGAATCTTATCCATTGCTCCCATCATCAATACAATGAGGATCTCAGCTGCTACGAGTTGTCCAAGCGAGAGCTGTTGATGTATTACAAGGTTCCCGCCCACGGCAAGAATACCAACCATTGCGAAAGCTTTGAAAATGTAGGAGCCTAGAATCTGCCGCGCAAAGATCTGAAAGTGTACCTCCTTGGCTTCTGCGTATTCAAGTGCCAATTTGTCAACACGAGCCACTGCGTAGTCATAACCGTTACCCAGCTTTATACTTCTGTGAGACCGTGCGACTTCTTCGATCCATTCAACCGTCTTGTACTTCTTTGAGGACTCATTTACAGAAGTGGCAATTGCCTTTCTTCCGAACACAAACACAAGTACTGGGATGAAAAGAATGAACAACAAGTCGTAGAGCAAAAAGTACGGATGATAGAGTCCAAGAACTATCAATCCAGTGGCTAAAGACAACAGAGCAGCAATCCCATCCAAAAGAAACTTGGAGATAGCTTTCTGGACAGTTACCACATCAAAGAAACGGTTAACCAATTCTGGAGCATATACTGATTCATACACAGCTTCCTGGACCTGTGGCAAGCGTAGCACCATCTCACGTGCCGTTGTTAGAAACTGTCTACGCTGGATATAATCAATCACATGGCGTTGAAAGATGAGTACAACTGCCATGGCAAGCATCGCAAGTAACACGATCACACAGAGGACAACAAGCTGCTCGCTGTGCACTCCAAGAGCAACCGCATTAACAATGGCCTGACTGCTTAGTGGAACTACCAAGCCTAGTATGCTTGCCACAACACCATAGACAAAAACAACCGCAATGTCTCGCTTCTCTTCGCGAAAAAGTCTCGTTATCAATGGCCAGATATCGGTGAACTTTATACGGTATATGGTCGCAGGGGGCGCTGGTTTTACCGAAGGTGATGTTTGAAATAATGACATAGTGCTTATTGGTGCCGCATTCGTTGGAGTTCTGTTGCCAAATATCGGCCAGTTATGCTTTCGTTAGACAATGCAATGTTCTCTGGAGTTCCCTTTGCTACGATTCTTCCGCCATGCCGGCCCCCTCCAGGTCCTAAGTCGATAACGTAATCTGAGCTCACAACAACATCAAGATTGTGCTCGATAACTACAACCGTGTTCCCACGATCTGCAAGCGTATGCAACAATCGAAGCAGCACGGAGACATCTTCGAAATGTAGTCCGGTTGTGGGCTCATCAAGTAGATACAACGTTTTGCCGGTGCTGGATTTTGAAAGCTCTGTAGCAAGTTTTACCCGCTGCGCCTCTCCACCAGACAACGTTGGAGCCTGCTGTCCAAGAGTTATGTAAGTGAGACCAACATCAATGAGTGCTTTGAGTTTACCTGAAATCTTGGGTATATCTCGGAAGAACTCGTATGCCTCTTCAACAGTCATCGACAAGACGTCGGAGATTGACTTTCCCTTGTAGACAACGTGCAGTGTCTCGGCGTTATAGCGTTTGCCCCCACATGTGTCACATGGCACATAAACGTCGGGAAGGAAATTCATCTCAATCTTTGTTAAACCAACTCCTTCGCAGTCATCACATCTTCCACCAGATACGTTGAAACTGAATCTACCTGATTGATATCCGCGAATCTTGGACTCGGGCAGCATCGTAAAGAAATCGCGGATTAATGTGAACAAACCCGTGTACGTTGCTGGATTCGATCGCGGTGTGCGTCCAATTGGCGTTTGGTCAATCTCGATAACCTTGTCTATGCATTCTAGTCCAGAAATCTCACGATAGGGTAAAGGAGGTGTCTCAGCATTGTGATAGTGCTTTGCCAAGATAGGATAGAGGGTGTCGTTAACAAGTGTACTCTTACCGGAGCCACTCATTCCTGTTATGCAGGTAAACGTTCCGAGTGGGATCTCAAGGTCAACATCCTGAAGGTTGTTGCCGGACGCGCCCGTCAATCGAAGTTGCATTCCGTTTCCAGATCGGCGTGTTTCTGGAACGTACACAAGCTTTTTACCCATGAGGTAATCATGGGTAATTGAGGATCCTTGGGACACCGTGTGCACACCACTTTGTGGAAGAAACACATCAACTATGTGTCCGCCATGCACTCCGGCTCGAGGTCCAATATCGATCACGGCATCAGCTTCTTCGATCATCTCGCGATCGTGTTCAACAACAATTACTGAATTACCAATGTCACGAAGCTGCTTCAACGATTCAATGAGCTTCTTGTTGTCATGTTGATGCAATCCGATACTGGGCTCGTCTAACACATATGTTACACCAACTAATCGTGAACCTATTTGCGATGCCAGGCGAATCCGTTGAGATTCTCCGCCACTCAGCGTTCGCGCCCGTCGGTCCAGCGTCATATATGACAATCCGACATCTTCTAGGAACTGAAGACGACTAATGATCTCTGTTAAAATGACAGCCGCTATCCGGTTCTGTCGGTCATCAAGGTTCTCATGTAACCCAGTAAACCATTCGAGTGCTCGTGAGATATCGAGTTGCGTGCAGTTCGCAATGTTTTTGTCGTGAACAAGCACATGCAGGTGGGATACCTTGAGTCTGCCCCCATTGCAGGATCGGCAAGAGACAGTCGAAAAGTATTTCTCTATTGACTTGCGAACAGTTGTTGTAGTAGTGTTTTCGTACTGATGTCGAAGAGAGGGAAGGATCCCGAGAAACGCATGTTTTATTGAACTGCCGCTGTACTCAACTGTAACGTTTGCATCGCTCACCCCATTGAGCAGGTCGATAATCTGTTGATCCTCAATGGTTGCTAAGGGGCTATGTATGTCTACATTACGATCTTGGCACCACGAGAGTACTTGCTTCCATAGCCAGGTATCACGTTGCTTGCCAAGTGGGGCGATACCTCCTGATGCAATTGAAAGGGAACGGTCTGGAATGACCAGTGTAGGATTGAAATCTACCAGTTCACCAATTCCATCACAAGTCTGACAGGCTCCAAATGGCGAGTTGAAGGAGAACATGTTTGGTGCTGGTGATTGATACGATTCACCGCACTGAGGACACGCATATTCGGTACTAAAGAAGCGCTCTTGCCAAACGTCAGGGGATTCCTCAATAAGCACAGTAAGGCCCCCTTCACCCAGATGCAGTGCTGTTTCGATACTCTCACTGAGGCGTTTTACGCTGCCAGGGTCAACCGATAACCTGTCGATGACAAGCTCAATTGTATGAGTCTTGTACCTTTGCAGCTGCATGCCTTCCGTAAGCTCAAGCATTTCGCCGTTGACGCGAACACGGGTAAATCCTTGACGTCGATATGTTTCGAACTGTTCGCGGTAATGGCCCTTACGCCCCTTTACCACAGGACTTAAAATCTGGACTCGGGTACCAGTTGTGTACGTTAGTATAGCATCGATTATTTGATCCAGCGTTTGTTGCCGGACAGGGATATCACATGCAATGCAATGTTGGATCCCAACCTTAGCGTACAGAAGCCTGAGGAAATCATAAATCTCTGTCACGGTTCCAACCGTTGACCGCGGATTCATGCCAATACTTTTTTGCTCAATCGATATTGCAGGGGACAACCCTTCAATGACGTCGACATCAGGCTTTTTCACTACGCCCAAAAACTGACGGGCGTACGATGATAAACTCTCTACATACCGCCGCTGTCCTTCAGCGAAGATCGTATCAAAGGCAAGCGAAGATTTCCCAGAACCGCTCAGGCCTGTGATGACAACTAGTTGATCTCGCGGAATGTCTACCGAGACGTTCTTGAGGTTGTGCTCACGGGCACCACGTACGCGTATTGCATTTTCTGCAGTATTCATGGTAATGGAACAAAATTACGTTACAAACAGATGACCGTTTGCATAAGAAATGACCGGTGGTCATATTTGCGACCGTCAGTCAGTAAACAATCTCATCTGGTTAGGATTATTCATGTGGAAATTTGGTGGATGTGCCCTTTGGGCGCTGTTGTGCACAGTGCAGATAGGCACAGCTGGGTTGCGCGACTTGTCTCTTGATGAGGCTATTGAGATCGCAGTGAAACAGAACAAGAACATTCTTGTGGCTAAGCTCAATGTGCAAAAGGCGGAGTCACAAGTAACAGAAGCGTATGGAAGCGCTATGCCGTCTGTAAGCCTCAACGCTGGTTTCAATCATAACATCCAGCTACCAGTATTTTTCTTTCCAAGTCCAATCACTGGTGAGGTAGGGCCACTTCGGATTGGGCAGACAAACGTGTATTCAATGACAGCCCAGGTGCAGCAGGTGCTATTCAACGGTGCCGTGTTTACCGCTGTCCGATCTTCTAAACTGTACACCGATGCTGCAACTGCGCAACTTGATGCAGCCGTTGCAGAGGTAGTAACCGAAACAAAGAAGAAGTATTACCAAGCGATTGCGGCTGCGGCGTTTTTCAACGTTGCTCAATCCACCCTTGATAATGTGAAAAAGACACGGGAAACGATCAGTGCCTTATTCGCTGAAGGATTAGTCGCTGAGTTTGACAAGATCAGGGCAGACGTTGCTGTGGCGAATGTTGAGCCCATCGTTATTGAGGCATCGTCTGGTAAGTATGCAGCGCAAGCCGCACTTCAGACATATCTGTCCCTGGATATGTCAGACACGCTAGTGGTTTCAGCAGACCGACTGCCGGAGATTGAGGATGCACCAAATCCAGATAATGCTCTGGCAATGGCCCTCGAAGCGAACTATGACTTGAAGGCGCTTAACCTCCAAATTGAGGTAGCAAAGAAGATGATTGATATTCAAGCATCAGATTACTATCCAACGCTCGCAGCTTTTGGTCAATGGCAGCAGCAGGGTCAGAGTGATAACCTCAATGACTGGCGAAGCGCAACAAGCTCGTTGGTTGGGCTCAATTTCTCGATGAATCTGTTTAATGGTTTACGTACCAAAGCAAAAGTTGAGCAGTCTGAACTTGATGTGGCTACAGCTCTGCAACGTAAGTCGCAGATATCCGATCTCATAAAACTCCAAACAAGAACTATCATCAATCAGTTGAGTTCTGCCAAGGCTCGGATAACAGCACAAGCGTCAACTGTAAGTCAAGCACAGCGGGGGTATGACATATCCCAGATTCGGTACAGAGAAGGTGCCGGCAGCTTGTTAGAGATTAGCGATGCTGAGACAGCGCTGTCACGTGCGCAGGTCAATGAGATATCTGCACGTCTCGATTACCACACTACAAAAGCTGAATACGACCGCGTTACTGGACAAATTGATGAACGGTATCGCCGTATGGTCAAGTAGGGTGCCAAAGGCATAGTTATGGGCATACAGGAGCGTAAAGAACGGGAACGTTGTCAGCGACGAGCGCAAATCCTAGCATCGGCGAGAACTGCTTTTGTTAAGTACGGGCTCTCTACCACATCTATGGACCGCATTGCAAGGGAAGCAGAGCTCGCAAAAGGAACGTTGTATCTGTACTTCCGTAGTAAGGATGAGCTGCTTATGGGGCTCATTGCAAACGATATGGAGATGCTGATCGAGAGGATCAATCGCATTATCGAAAAACCTGTGGCAGCTGACGAGAAGCTTATCCAGGCATTTGCAGAGTTCCATGCGTTTTCAAAAGAGAATCAGTTTTTCTTCCAGGTTATGACGCAGTTGAACATTGTTCAGATGGTAAACGGCGAATACTCTCAGGAAACACTGGAGAAGTTCTCATCAACTAATCATAACGTCGTTGGACTAATCAAGCAAATCGTACAAGAAGGCGTTGATTCAAACTTGTTTCAGCTCCATGCTTCAGTACATGATGTTGTTGTTCAGCTGATCATAGCGCTCAAAGGATCTATCGTAATCTTAACAAACAATATGGTTCCACCGTTTTGGGTACAGCAAGAAGAGCGAGTATTGCTGGAGCAAATCGTTCGAACGCTCGTGTGTGGTATTTCTCAACAACGTCCTCATACCAACGAACGTGGAGTACAACAGTGAAACAGATTGTTATAGCCGTGCTCGGCTTCCTGCTCGTCAGTTGCGGCAAGAAGCAAGAGGTAACACAGCCGCTGGTACAGGACATCACTCAGGCTGTCTACGCCTCTGGCCGTCTCTATCCAAAGAATTTTTATCGGGTGGCATCCAAGGTAGCTGGCGTTGTGGCAGATGTGTACGTCATTGCTGGTGATACTGTGAAGCGAGGAATGCCCCTTATCAAGATTAGGAATTCTGTTGCGGAGATCAGTGTTGAAACGGCCGAGAACGTGTATAGGCTTGCCAATGAGAATGCTAAATCAACAAGTTCCTTACTTGGAGCTGCAGAAGCTGAGTTAAAATCAGCTCAATCGAAGTATGAATTCGACTCATTGACAGCTGCCCGTCAACGTAGGCTTTTAGAAGTTCGTGCAACGTCACAGTCGGTATACGACGCAGCTGCTACACAGGTTGACGTATCGCGACAACTATTGCTAAAAGCTCAACAGTTGTATCAAAACCTAGAGCAACGTGCTCAGCTCGATCGACGCAATGCCAAGCTACAAGTAGAGGCACAGAAATCAACGCGTGATGATTACATCATATATGCAGAGCAGGATGGCATCGTATATGACGTAGTTCCGTCTG
>JBIJAX010000040.1:0-20077 GCA_044345485.1 Kapaibacterium sp. (SeqCode) | reverse complement strand
CGAAAAGACAGCAGTGCAACTTATAATCAGTAAACAAACAAAAAGAGCGCCTCTAGCCATGGTCCTTTACCTTTATCGTTCAACTAACCTAGTATTTGCAGTATGTCATTTACAATTAATACTTGTCCTGGATTAACGCGAGGTTTCAAGCTGAAAACAACACACTATCCTCTCACATACAGCCATTTTTGAAAATCTGTAAAAGCTCTGCCGATCTCAGTAGGTGCACCAAGAACGGCCTTAGCGTCTTCGATGGATTGGTACTTCAGTTTTAGCAATGGATACAGTTTATCAGTATTCAATTCTCTCACCCCAACCTTGATGTAGTGACCCAGAACGAACATCAGGAATGTCTGGTACTTGGGTTGGTAGTCGGAAAGTATGCGAGCTTTGGCACGTTCAGCACGCTCTTCTCGCGTTTCAGGCTGCGAGGCAAATCTGATGTATGCGAGCACGTCGTAGAGATCACTATGCTGTGCATCGATGATTCGCTGCATTTCTTCAAGCTGACTAGCGCCAAAGCCCTTTTCTTCTAGACCCTTTAGCAGCGCAGCACGTGTATCTGGTTTACTCCAGAGCTCGCGTAGATCGTCTTCCTCCTTAAAAAAGGACGGTAACTCACCGAATAGCATCTCCAAGAACTTTTGAGAAGTCATTGGGGTGCCATCAGGATGCCAATACGACGTAACTGTGAAATGCTGGATGCTACGAGCCTTGCCGTCAGAGAGAACCACGCGGGTCTTCTTGCGTCGCCTGCATGTGCAGGGCTCTTCTCCGCATTTATCGCAGGGTTCTGATGGACACTCACATGGAGATTTGCCACAGGTAACGCAAGGTTCTGGTGGTGTCTTCGCACACGTGCAGGGTGCGTTGCCGCATTTCGCACATGGCTCAGGCGCAATTGGCGGACCATCCCATTCCGGATCGGCAAAGTGCTGGTATGCCTTTTCAAAGTCGTAGATCGTGAAATAGTCCTTGCCGTCGTAGAGGCGAGTGCCCCTTCCGATGATCTGTTTGAACTCGATCATGGACTTGACAGGTCGCATGAGAACAATGTTGCGCACGTTTCGAGCATCAACACCAGTAGAGAGCTTCTGCGAAGTAGTGAGGATGGTAGGAATGGACTTTTCGTTATCCTGGAAGTCACGCAGATATTGTTCGCCAAGATCGCCGTCTTCTGCAGTGACGCGGTGACAGTAATCTGGATTGGTGCTCGCCTTTACCTGATTGATGATGTCGCGAATCATCAAAGCATGGCCTTGATTCGCACAAAAGACAAGGGTCTTTTCGTTCTGATTGATTTCGCTCATGAACTTCTGTACCCTTGCCCGCTCCCGCTGCTCGATGACAACTGAAACATTGAAATCACCCTGCGTGACAACCGTTCCGGCTTCGAGGTCGCCTTCAACAACAGTATCGTCAGTCGCAATTGTGTACTCGTCCATAGTGGACGTAATCTGGCGGACCTTGAATGGCGTTAGAAAACCATCGTTTATCCCATCTTTAAGCGCGTATGTATAGACCGGCTCTCCGAAATACCGGTATGTATCAACATTATCATCACGTTTTGGTGTAGCAGTTAGGCCGAGTTGTACAGCAGGGGCGAAGTACTCGAGAATGCCTCGCCACGTGCTTTCATCGTTTGCCCCACCGCGATGACACTCGTCAACGATGATGAAGTCGAAAAAGTCTTGAGGATACTCTCCGAAGTATGGCTTGCGGTTCCCCTTATCATCGACACCAGACATGAAGGTCTGGAAGATCGTGAAGAACACACTACTGTTCTTAGGGACGCCACCACGTTTACGGATGTCCCCAGGCTCTACACGCGCCAAGGCATCATCTTCAAATGCCCCAAACGATGTGAAATCATTGTATGCTTGGTTTGCAAGAATGTTCCTGTCGGCTAGAAAGAGAATACGCGGCCTACGAGAGGGGGCCTTACCTTCTCTCCAATCGCTGACGTTCCATTTTGCCTGAAACAGTTTCCATGCCACATGGAATGCGATTGACGTTTTTCCCGTGCCAGTAGCGAGTGTAAGTAACACGCGGTCATTGCCGTCTGCAATCGCTCCAAGCGCAGCATTTACAGCATTCTCTTGATAGTACCGAAGTTTCCAACTTCCGCTCTTGTCTGGGAATGGGATCGACGAATAGAGATCATGCCAAGGATTAACCTTCTCGAAGGTCATCGACCACAATTCTTCCGGCGTTGGGAAGCGGTCGACATAATCTTCTGTACCCGTGACCATGTCTACCGCATAATGCTTGAGCCCATTCGTTGCATACGTATGCCGCACATTGAGCATCCCAGCATACTGTTTTGCCTGTGCAACACCGACCGTTGCTTCGATATCTCGTGCCTTTGCCTCAATTACACCGATCCGCTGATTGCGATAGACCAACACATAGTCTGCCGACAACTTCTTCCCGCGCCTACCGGCCCCCTCCAACCTACCGGCAGTGATTGGAAACTCCCTTCGAACATGAGCACCCTCCACGACACCCCAACCTGCATCACGCAGAAGAGGATCGATCAGTTCAGCTCTGGTTTCTGATTCGTTCATAATGTCACAATGTTATCTCAATCCCAGATCGCTTGGCAGATGTTCTGAATCAGAGTCTGGCGTTCATCGATGTCGGCCTTGGCGTATGCCTTGTGGGCTTTGAACTTAAGGCTGAGGTTCTTCGCCATACTGAGAAAGTTGGGATTGTTCTCATAGGCTTTTGGATGTAGCGACTTTACCAGTAGGTTTTCCTTGAGGTAATGCTCAACTTTTTCTGCGTAGGTCATCGCGCCGTATGACTGATTCGTGCCTTGCGGCAGTAGAACTAAATCCCCGATTCGGTTGCGGTAGTTGTCAAACTCATGCCTCTGCTCGAACTCATCCCGGTGCTCTTCAAATTTGTCCGCCCAGATGTGCTCAACCTCGTAGGGTTTTGTGCCGGGGCTGACAAAGTATGTAGAGAAGTTTATTGAAGCGCCGGATTGCTTTTCGATGAAACCGGTGATGCGGGACAGGAGGAACTTTACGAAATAGCGGTTCATTCCGTGCATCCTAAACTCCGCCATTCCATCCCATTTTTCGGGCATTTCCGCGAGCTTTGCTTTCAACAGCTCTCGCAATGAGTCGAGATCCTTACCCCGTAACTCCTTCACTAGCGAATACATCGTGTAGCGGATCGAACTTGCGCCGAACTTTCGGAAGTTGATCGATCGACGCACAGCAAAAGTCTCCATAAAGCGGGCGACCTCGTTGATTTTCTGGCGAGTTACGTCAGAAGAATCGGTGGCCTTCAATGGAGCAAGCATCAGCGCGAAGCCAAGAGAATCGGCAATACCCCAGTGGCTGTGATAAAACACATGTTCCCAACCTGCCTTCTCCTCTTTCTGCGCGTCAAGAATGTCGAGATAGGCTCGCACATAAAACTTCATCTCGTCATGCACCAGTGTTCGGAACTCTCCAGGCGAATCTGCCTTCAGACCCATCTTCGAAAGATTATCGCGAAACCAACTATGAAAACGTGTGCCAATCTTCTCAAAGTCTTCGTTTGATGACCCTGCCTTGCTCTGGCGAATCGTGTCGGCGTATTGGCTGCGAAGCCAAGCTTGGAAAAACTTTTGATCTTCATCTTTGCCATGTCGGTGCAGACTCTGAATTGATTCCTTCCAAAATCGATTCGCCTGCTCCCTATCTTTTGCCTCCTTGAACCGAGAAAGGATGTATCCCTTTAGCATCTCGGTAGAGGTCAGATTCAGCCCGCGGTCATTCATTGACTCGAAGATGGTGTAGGCGTTGTCGTCCGAGTAGGCCGTGATCTCAACGAGGATGACATTGTATTTCAGCCAATCGAGGAAGTAAGGGAAGGCTTCACCTTTGATTTCCTCCGGGAACGCTTCGCCAATGTCGGCGTAACGCCTGGTCATGTTCACAGTCGATTCGTCATCGTCTGGCTGCACCTCGTAGTGCCCTTCCAGGAAGAGCTTCTCAAGGCATTTCTTCCGCTCCTCTACCTGGATATTAAATGACTTTTGGCCGTATCTCTCGGAGAACACCAAGGGTTCTATAGATTCCTTGCCACCTAGTTGCTTTTGCAGGTTGTTCAGGAAAATCAGGAATAGCGTCAGCGAGGTCAGGCGTTGCTGGCCGTCGATAATGCTCTTCATGCCGTCCCTGCTACTGACGACAAATGGCCCGAGATAGTAATTAGTATAGTGCTCCACAGAAGTGCGCGGATCACCTTCCTGATATACGTCGAGAAAGGTCGATGTCAGGTCGGTGACAAGCTGCTCGATGTGTTTCTGTTCCCAACTGTATTCACGCTGGAAGTAATCCACCCTGTACTTCCGCTCGTTCAACACGTCGAAGACGTTGCGGTCGTCAGCGTCGATCTTGTGATCGTCTTTGCTCATAGAACTACAATTCTCCGTTGAATGCTTGGTGTAGCAGCGACTTCTTTAACTCCTCCAAAGCCACGAGCTTCTGCTCGTAGAGGCGGGTGAGGCGTTGGCACTCTTGTTCCAACTCATGTAAATGATCGACAATGCATCTTTGCGTCTCCAAATCCGGCATAGGAATCATCAACTCTCTGACTTCACCACAGGTTAGATGCGGCACAGTAGAGCCCGATCTGATTTCCTGAAATTTTCGCCTCATTCCCGAGGAGTTAAAGAATAGCGAGAGGTAGGGACCAATGAACGCTCCCTCTGCAGCGGTAATCACAATCATAGCGTGGCAATTGTGACCCTCGTGTTCTTCTGGGACGACAGCACTATGGCCGATGTGTCCGCTTTGAACCAAGAGTACATCACCAGACTTCAACATCGACTTCTTGTTCTTACTATTGAACTCATTGGAGATGAAAGTTCTACCATCGAATTGTAGCCGGTTGTTCTTTACATGCCGAGCGAGAAGGTATGGCACTCCCGACTCAAGATAGATGCCCCTTGTGGGCCCGACAAAACCATTCGTGAGCCGCGTAGCTACATCTCCCAGCCTCTTCTCCACCCACCCATCCCCCTTCTTCGTAAACACCTCGTCCAGGTAGCTTTCAAAGAGGGCACGCGCGTTCTTGAGATTCTGTTCAGCGTTGGCTTTAGCGATAGCGATGTTAGCAAATGCATCGTCGAGCATGGCTACGATTCGGTGTTGCTCGGAGAGAGGGGGGAAACAGATCTCAATAGACTTATATGCGTCACCATTAAGATTCCGAATCCCAGTCGAGTTACTTTGCATTCCTTCCGTCACGCCAGAGAGATAGGTCCAATGAAGGAATTTGTGGACAAAGCGGAAATCCAATTCCTCCGGTTGGCGGACTCGCAGAGCAGACGTGAAATTGCTGAACGAGAAATCGCCTTCGTCTTTATCGAAAAGGGCGACGCGTCCGACTGGTTGCTTAGGCCCGCCACCCGACTTTTCAAGAATGATGTCTCCATAAATAAGTCGACGCTTTTCGAGTTTCTTAGCCTCTACATCGTGATATGCGATCTCCGAATAATCAAGTGTTCCGTCTTTAGTGAAGTTGGTGTTCCGAATCACACCCACATTTTCATAAGGTGGGTTCTCACCCTTCCAGAGTCCATTCGAGAACTGGCACACCTCTGCAAGTGTCATACTTCTCCACCCCTTCTTCATAGCAGCGTCCTAACTCTGCTCAGCACTTCCGTGATCTCGGCGTCCAGCGTGGCGATTTCGTCCATGATTTCTTGCGGACTGCGGTGTGTGATCTCCTCACCGCCGTTGGGGTTCTTCACTGAGAGATCGAAGGTCATCGGGTCGATGGCCGCCACATCCACACTCCAGCTCTTCGGCGAATCGGCTTTCGTCTTCTGTAGCGTGATGAATTCGGCGAGATCATTGTCATTCAATGGATTGGTCTTACCCATATTCCGACCCGGGTCGAGCTGGTAGTACCATACCTTTCGAGTCTTACTTCCTTTTTCGAAGAAGAGCACCACGGTCTTCACACCGGCTCCAAGGAACGTGCCACCCGGACAATCGAGCACTGTATGCAAATCACAGTTTTCCAGCAAGAGCTTGCGCAGGCTCACGGAGGCGTTGTCTGAATTAGAGAGGAACGTATTCTTGATAACGATTCCTGCTCGGCCCCCTGCCTTTAACATCTTGATAAAGTGCTGAAGGAAAAGAAAGGCTGTCTCACCGGTTTTAATTGGAAAGTTCTGCTGAACCTCTGCGCGTTCCTTTCCGCCAAATGGTGGATTGGCAAGGATCACATCGTATCGGTCCTTGTCCTGGATGTCGCTGAGATTCTCCGTAAGTGTATTCGTATGTATAATGTTTGGCGCATCGATACCATGCAGAATCATGTTCATGATGGCGATCACATAGGCTAGAGACTTCTTCTCTTTGCCGTAGAGGGTTCGTTCCTGAAGAGTCTTAAGGTCTTCGGTTGTTAGGCTTTCGTTGGTACGCAGATAGTCAAACGTCTCACACAAAAATCCTGCCGAACCAACGGCACCGTCATATACCTTTTCACCAATCTTCGGCTGGATAACATTGATCATTGCACGGATCAAGGGGCGAGGCGTGTAATACTCACCGCCATTGCGTCCTGCGTTGCCCATATTCTTGATCTTCACCTCATAGAGGTGCGACAGCTCATGCTTATCTGTCTGTGAACGGAACTGAAGCTGATCAACGAGATTGACGATCTCGCGCAAGTTGTATCCGCTGGTAATCTTGTTTTTGATCTCGCCGAAAATCTCACCGATCTTGTATTCGATGGTATTGGGGCCGCTAGCACGCTGTTTAAATCCACGCAGGTATGGGAACAACTTCTCATCAACAAACTCCAGTAGGTCTGGACCAGTCATTGCTTTATTATGATCAGGCTCACCATTAGAGTTTTTGGGTACTGCCCATGTTGCCCAACGATACTCTGGCGCAAGTATGTACACATACTCCTTGCCTGCTAGAGCCTCGATATCAGCCTTGTCCTGCTCTAATCCATCGAGATACTTGAGGAACAGAAGCCATGATGATTGCTCAGTGTAGTCAAGTTCAGTGGTACAACCCGCTTCTTTGCGAAGAATATCGTCGAGATTCTTAAAGGTCTGTTCAAACATGTGCTCAGCGGTCCGTTGGTATAACACAAATACATGGAGCTAGATTTTACGTCCACAATATAGGCTTGCTGATTAATCCACACACACGGTTGATATCCACAACACTGCGATACGAAATCAATCTCGTGACACCACCCATAATGTCTTCAGCTTCGTTGCACTATGTCCCTGCCTACCAACTGAGATTCCGCTGTTGTAAGTAATCCTAGATGCCGCTCGCAGTCTATAAAACAACAGGCGGCTGCGCACCATCGAAGCGCAACCGCCGTCGCTACGACTGGACAAAACTATGCCCCCACAAAATCGGGTCTACTTCGCCAACCGACAATCCTCAAGCTGGGGATAGATTACTTTTCCCGCACCCGAGCCAACGATGGTTACCTGGCTTCCTTTGGAAACTGATGCGGCGGCGGATTCATCAGACATCTCGCAGGCAACAAACAGATACGGATTAGATGACTCGAGGTCGATGTATACACTGCCAAGTGTTTTTCGAACACCCGATACCTTGCCAGTGATTTGCATGAGCTTGCCCTTGTACTTGTTGTCGGCTGCAACTTCGTTGCTCTCATACTCGGCGTAATAGTCGCTTGCCGTTAAACTAACCTCTGGTTTAGCATGCTCGCTTGCCTGTGATGTTTCTGATGCAGTGCTTGCTGATGACGATTCTGTACCCTTGCCGCCCCCTGCCCTACCAAGAGCAATGAGAACAACGACCACTCCTAGCCAAAACCACCACTTCTTGTAGAACTTTGATGGTGTTCCTTCTGTACTCATAACCGCACTCCGATGAATGTGAATAATGTTGATTCACAAACATCATGCGATAGGCGACCTATGTTGTCACGTTTGGTGCAACGCCTGTTTTCGCGAGTGCGACGAAGTGCTCCGTAACCCGTAACCTCTTTGTTCGCTGCTCGCTGTTCGCTGCTCGCTGTTCGCTGCTTGCTGCTCCCTGTTCGCTGCTTGCTGTTCGCTGCTCGCTGTTCGCTGCTCGCTGCTTACCCCAGCGTCTTCGTTGTCTTTACTCCCAACTCTCTAAGTCTCTCTGCGCGGCTCACAAGGTTGCCGGTGCCGGCGGTGAGTTTCTTGTAGGCGTCGTCGTAGGATTTTTGGGTGCGCGTGAGTTGCTCGCCGACTTTGCTGAGGTCGTCAACAAACCCTACAAACTTGTCGTACAAGCCCCCTGCCTGACGTGCGATTTCTTCGGCGTTTTTGTTTTGCATTTCGATCTTCCAGATCGAAGCAATAGTCTTGAGGGTTGCAAGCAATGTTGATGGGCTTACAAGGATGATGCGCTTGTTCCAGGCTTGCGTGTAGAGCTCGCCTCCGGTGTCGGCCTGGAGGGTTGATACAAAGACTGATTCAACAGGAATGAACATGAGCACGAAGTCGGGCGTGGGCAGGTTCATGGTTTCGTACTTCTTCTCACTAAGCTGCTTTACGTGGTTGCGCACAGATGCCATGTGACGCGCAAGGGCGGCGTCGCGGTCGGGGCTGCTGTCTGTGGCTTCGATGTATTCGGTAAAGGCTACGAGCGACATCTTCGAATCGATGATGATGTGCTTGTTATCAGGTAGGTGCACAATGGCGTCTGGACGTATCCGCGTGCCGTCTTCGTTCGTCGATGCATACTGTAGTTCGTAGTTCTCCGGCGCGCGGAGTCCGCTGGCTTCGAGAAGGCGCTCCAACACGACTTCGCCCCATGCCCCTTGCTTCTGGTTATCGCCCTTGAGCGCTCGCGTAAGGTTGTTGGCTTCTTGGGAGACAACGGTGTTAAGCTCGGTGAGATGACGTATCTGCTCGATAAGACTGGTGTGCTGTTTGATGGCGTCTTTGTGTCCTTCTTCTACACGCTGCTGAAACTCAATCACGCGCTCTTTAAACGGACGCAGCACGGTTTCTAATTGGAGTGCCTGCTGCTCCGACAATACCTTGCTTTGCTCAACAAGCCCCTTGTTCGAAATGTCGGCAAAGGCCTTGGTAAGCTCTCCCTTAAGCTCGGTGCGCTCTGCCTCTAAGCGCGTGAGCATCTCTCGCAGCATCTCCACTTCCTTGGTCATCGATGCAGCCTGCTGTTCTGCCTGGGATACCGTTGTGCGCATCTGTGTCACTTCCGCACGCAGGGTCTCGTTCTCTCGTTGCGCTACTACTACAGCCGTGGTTGCATCGGTAACACGCCTCTGCAAGATCATATAGACAACTACGGCGGCACCAATAGCGGTAAGAATTGGGATGAGATATTCCATGGGCCAAAGATACGGGGCTTGTGTAGAACGCCTGTGGTTGGCAGAATAAGTGGGCGGACCCAAAGGTCCGCCCGTCACAACTACTATAGAATCTCTACTATCCCGCCACCGCAAAGATGGGCTGATAGGTGACGTATCATGTCACGTATAGACATACTTTTGCGCTATGTCTACACAAATTTCTCGTGCAATACGATTGCTCATGGAGCTGGCGAGTGGACGCAAGCTCTCGACACAGGAACTGGCAGACGCGGTGGCTGTGCGCGGATCAGGCGCAGTTACCCGGCGACAGATCCAGCGCGACCTGCGCACTCTCGAAGATGCGGGCATTCCGCTCCAGTGCGAGCGCTCTGGACGCGAGCAGCGCTGGTATGTTCCGTCCAGCTACAGGTCCTTGCAGCCCCTTATCATCTCCGATAACGAGATCCTATCACTGCATCTCTTGAAGGGGGCTTTAGGCGCGTTTCGTCATACGCGCGTGCATAAGGACATCGACCGTCTGCAGCAGAAGCTGGAGCGTCTTGCCCCCGGGACGGTGTTTCTGCAGGAGGACCTCGTTGCCGATGTCTCGCCGGGACGCTATGCTACCGCTGTTGATGATGCAGTGATGGAAACAATCGTCTTTGCCATTACCGATCCGCATTGGGACAGAGTAACGTACCGTTCTATCCATGGCGGTTCTACCAAGACGTTTGTGGTGTCGTTCTGCAGGCTTATCAATCATGCCGGACGCCTCTACGTTGCCGCGTGGCATCCAACGTACAAGCAATACATCACGCTTGCGGCAGACCGCATAGACCATGTTGAACGTGCTGATGATATCACGTGGCCACTGCATGTGTTTAACGAAGCCAACTACACAAGCGGACGCTTCGGCGTGTACGATGGAGATGTCCGCTCAATCCACCTGCGCGTAGATGCTACCGCCGCCGAGTTCTTTGCTTCGCGCTCATGGCATCCGTCGCAACAGCTAACTCGCAAACGAGACGGCTCACTCGATCTGCGCATCACAGCGCCCCTTTCACCCGAGCTTGTCTCGTGGGTCGTGTCATGGTCGGACGTACTTACGATTGTCTCCCCCGCAAAGCTCAAAGAGGTGTGCAGGGAGAAAACGCGGAGGCTGTGGGAGTAGCGAGATAGGTACTGGGTACTGGGTACTGGGTACTGATTACTGGGTACTGGTTGATGTATTCGAGCGTATTACGACGACAGATCAATACATCTGGTCAGCTACTAGGCGACTGCGCAATGCACTCTTGAGATCTCGTCTCTGATGAATAACAGCGACAACATGGATGCGATTCTCAGCGATACGATAGATTATACGATAACCGTGTCTGATGCGCTGCCGGTATACAGGATACACCAAGCCCTCAAATTCAGGGAGAATCGAACCACGGTCCGGTAAGTGGGAAAGCCGTTCAATGGATTCGAGAAGATCTGCAACGATGCTATCGGATCTGTCTGCTCCTTCCTGCTCCGTGAGCCACACGTCAATGCTGTGTATATCAGATAGAGTGGCAGACGAAAGTACTATTTGAAAACGCTTCACTTTGTCCCACGTGTGCGTTTCTTTCGAGCCTGTTGCATAGCCTTACGTGCCTGCTCGACGGTAACAACGCGACCTGCTGCGATGTCGGCTTCGCTCATTTGAACAAGGCGCAGCATGTCTATAGCTCGTTCCATCTTTGCATACTCCTGCGCGTCCACAAGAACCGCTGCGGCCTCACCATTCTGCGTTATCACATAAGGGGCACCCGTTTCCCGTAACGTCATGAGCATTTCTGCTGCATGTGCCTTGAAGTAGCTGATAGGCTTGATGTTCTCAATATCCGGCATAAAGAATCGGACCTTTTATAGTTCTTATTTGGTCCGGAAACTTACAAAATATTGAATTGTCGCGAGAGCAGCCTTGAACCGTATTAGAGGCGATGTTGATTACGACTGTGGTTCAACAACACACAACAGCGTGCCTTTTTCGATGGCGCTGCCTTCATTCGTTGTAACGTTGTGGACGATTCCTGCAACTGGAGACTTGATAGCATTCTCCATCTTCATTGCTTCGAGGATAAACAGCGTTTCGCCTTTGCGAACTGTTGCCCCATCTTTTACAATCACTTGCTTGAGCAGTCCAGGCATTGGTGCCGCGATTTTGGTAACGCGGTTCTGCTGCGCGGGCGACGCATTCAAAATCTCCAGCAGTTCGCTGTTGCGTCCGGAGAGCACTTTTGTTGTATACGAATAGCCACGAATGGTCACCGTTACGGTCTGGATACCGTCGCTGTGCACATGCACCGGTACGAGCTGACCCTCATTATCCCACTCCCATACGCCGGGTACGTCGGTTGGGAGCAGCACAATGCTCTCACCGTTGTGCGAGGCCGACCCATTGGCGTGGAGTTCGATGTGCCGACGCTGTCCGTCGATTTCTGTACTGACAACAAAGGTGCTGGTGTGCATGCTTGTACTCATGGATGCAAAAATACGCTTATGGCTTCTTGTACCAGCGCTCCTGCGTGGCTATGGCATCGAGGGCTACGTCGTGCTCAAACACGGGCACGGTGTGTACTTTCTGTAGTTCGTAGGCAATGCCAATCTTAGCTCCGGCAGACTCGGCAAGGAATCTGTCGTAATACCCTTTGCCATAACCTATACGTGCGCAGGTTTGGTCAAATGCGACAAGGGGCACGATAATGGCTGTTTCGCTGCCGAAAAATGCATGGTCTGTTACGATGTCTTCTGGCGCATCAGGGATGGGCTCGCGGATGCCATAGGCCCCCTCATGCCACAAGGTGCGCCATGTGATGCGGCAGTGGGTAAGGCGTCCGTTTGGACCGCTTACCGGCACGTAGACGTCCTTACCAATGCCCCAGGCATATTCCATAAAGGGGGTAGATTCTACCTCCTCAAGCGTTGAGCAGTAAACATGCACGCGCGTAGCAAGCTGAAACGCCTTGTGCTTATGCGCGCGCTCAAAGATGAGCTGATCCCACAGGTCGCGGTCGGCATCGGCAATGTGCTTACGTTTTTCAAGCACAGTTTCGCGTATCTCGTTCTTCGTCATTTCTCTCTCCACATCTGCCATACATCCGGCACAACAACAGCCGAGATCAAGACGCCCCCTCCGATCAGCTGGCGCATAGTAAAACTCTCCTCTACAAGTAACCATGCGATGATCGACGCAAACAATGGCTCCAACGCATAGATCACACCTGCACGCACAGGATGTGTGTACTGCTGATAGCGCGTCTGCACAAATGTTGGTATCACCGATGCAAACACCGAGCAGTAGATGATGGCAATGATAAGGGGCTGATTCCATCGCACAACAAGATCTACATCTGCCGGCGCTGAATGAATTAGTGTGCCAATGACGGCCATGATAGCCGTTACAACAAATTGCAGGATTACCAGACTGTTCTGCTTCGTGGGCTGCTCGCGCAAATCAGTTGTCCAGTGATCGATCAGCACCATGTAGAGTGCCCACACAAATGCGCTGATGAGCGTTAGTACATCTCCGCTCTGCACGCCATGAAGCTCAGGTGCGGTAAACAGGTACAGGCCAAGTAGAATCGTCACAACCGATACCATGTGCGCTGGCCTGATGCGCGTGCGGAAGAGCGCAAACTGCACAATGGGTACAAAGCCTACCATGGTTCCAGTGATAAAGGCCGACGTAGATGCACTCGTCGAGGTAAGCCCAAATGTCTGCAGCAAAAAACCAGCTCCATAGAGAGCGCCGAGGACAACTCCTCTCTTCGCAGTTGACGCGTCGATCACACGCAGTGCCGCAGGCCACAAGAGCATGCTGAGCGCTGTGGCAACAAAAAACCGCAGCGCCACAAAGGTGCTCGGGTCTACGGAACCCATAGCCCCCTTCACCAGCACAAATGTGCCACCCCACAATGCAGTCACTGCTACGAGGAGTATTTCTGCGGTGTGACGCTTCATGCAGGGACCATTTCGGCAACAAGCTGGTAATACCGAGCGGCTGCCTTCATCCCTGTATGGAAGTTGCCAAGATCGAAATGCTCATCCGGCGAATGCGCGTTTTCGTTGTTAAGTCCAAAGCCCATAAGCACGGTAGGCACGCTGAGTACCTGGTCGAACAACAACACAACAGGGATCGAGCCGCCCTCGCGCGTAAATCTGCACTTGGTGCCAAAAGTCTCTTCGAGTGCTTTCACTGCAGCATGCATGGCTGGAGAATCGCGGTTAACGAGCACGGGGTCTGCTCCGTGGAGATCTGTGATCTCCACAGTTACGCCAGGGGGCGTAATGGACTTCACATAGCTGATAAACTTGTTTGCTATATCGTCGTGACGCTGGTGCGGCACTAGTCGCATGCTTACCTTGGCCATGGCACGCGCCGGAAGAACGGTCTTGGCGCCTTCTCCTGTAAAGCCACCCAAGAAGCCGTTTACGTCTAGCGTTGGACGCGCCCCAAGGCGCTCGATAGATGTGTAACCGTCTTCACCAAAGAGTGTGTCTACGTGTACATCTTGCTTGAGGCGCTCGTCGCTGTGACCAAGCGCAGCGAGCTCTGCGCGCTCTTGCTCGGTAAGAGCAAGCACGTCATCGTAAAACCCTTCAACCTTGATGTGTCCGTACTCGTCCTTAAGCTTCGAGATGATCGTTGCAAGGGCGTTGAGCGGATTCTGCACGGCGCCGCCGTACGAGCCCGAGTGCAAGTCGCGGTTTGGACCCTGCACGTTGATCTCCATGTAGGCTAGTCCGCGCAAGCCGTACACAATCGATGGCTCGCCTGGTGCGAACATCGATGTGTCGGAGACAAGCACAGCATTGCACTTCAAAAGGTCTGCGTTCTCGCGCACAAATGGCGCAAGGTTAGGAGAGCCAATCTCTTCTTCGCCCTCGATGAGCAGCTTGATGTTGATCGGCAACTTCCCTACCGTCTTGTAGATAGCTTCGATGGCTTTTACGTGCAGAAACACCTGCCCCTTATCATCTGTTGCGCCACGGGCATAGATCTTGCCGTCGCGGATAACGGGCTCGAATGGCGGATTTGTCCAGAGGTTGAGTGGGTCTACGGGTTGCACGTCATAGTGACCATACAGCATCACCGTTGGTGCGCTCTCACCAGCTGAGAGGTCTTCTGCATAAACGATCGGATGTCCGGGCGTTGGATAGATCGTAACCGTGGGCATGCCGATGCCCTTGAGGTGATCTGATAGCCACGTGGCACAGGTCTTTACGTCATCTGCGCATGCAGGGTCGGTGCTGACGCTACCGATGGACAAAAACTCTTTGAGCTGCTCTTCGTAGAGCGCGCTGTTCTGTTGCAGGTACTCTTGGGGTGTCATGTTCGTAAACGAAGTTATGGTTTCGAAATAGCAAGGTTGTACACGTCTTCGTACATCGGTACGATCGTGTTGATGTCGAAATGGTCGATCACGCGCTGGCGCGCATTCTCGCGAAACGCGGCAAGCTTCTTTGGATGATTCAGCAGGTCCAGACAATACTTGGCCATACGGTGCACGTCTCCAAGTTCTGCAACGAAGCCTGTTTCGTCGTGACGCACCACCTCGGGGATACCGCCGATGTTGGTGGCAACAACAGGCACAGAGCAGCTCATGGCTTCGAGTGCCGACAGACCAAAGCTCTCCTGCTGCGATGGCAGCAGAAAGATATCTGCTGATGAGAGCAGCTCGGGCAGCCCCGACTGTTTGCCAAGGAAGAGCACGTGGTCTACTACATCGAGCTCGCGGCACAGGCGCTCTGCATCAGATCGCTCGGGTCCGTCTCCAACAAAGACCAGACGTGCATTTACACTCTTACGCACTTCGGCAAGGATGCGGATGCAGTCTTGCACGCGCTTTACTGGACGAAAGTTTGAGACGTGCATGAGAACGAAGTCTGCATCGCCACGGACCTTTGATGCAACAGCAGAGTTTTCGTTGCGGACGTAGACCTGGGTGTCAACGAAGTTTGGGATCACCTTGATATCAAGATCGTTTCCAAAACTCTGACGTGTCTTCTCCTGCAGAAACCCTGATACAGCTGTCACTACGTCAGACTTTTCCAGCGAGAACTTCACGATTGGATGAAACGTAGGCTCCATGCCAACAAGTGTGATGTCTGTTCCGTGAAGCGTTGTTACAAGTTTGAGGGGGCGTGTAGCCTGTGAGATCTCCTTTGCGAGATAGGCGCTGATAGCATGAGGGATTGCATAGTGTACATGCACTACATCCAGCTGCTCGTACTTGGCAACATCCAAGATCTTACCAGCCAGCGCCAGCGTGTATTGGTTGAACTCCATCAGCGGATACGACGGCGTCTCTACCTCGTGATAGAAGATGTTGTCTTGAAACCTATCGAGACGCATCGGCTGCGCATACGTGATAAAATGCACGCAATGCCCGCGTTTGGCGAGCTCATGTCCGAGTTCTGTGGCCAAGATTCCGCTACCGCCATAGGTTGGGTAGCAGACCATTCCAATGCGCATATCTACCTTTGTATGAGATGTCGTTTCAACCCTACCATACGGTAACGAGCCAAAGCGAGTTCGAAATTACCATCAAACGCTCAGTCTTTCGGGCTTTTCTCGTGCCGGTGCAAACCAAGCAGCAGGCGCAAGAGTTTCTCGATTCTATCCGCAAAGAGTACTGGGATGCCGTGCATCATTGCTTTGCGTACAGGTTGGGTCCGTATGGACTCGAGTCTCGCATGTCCGACGATGGCGAGCCCTCCGGTACGGCTGGCAAGCCCCTTCTCTTTGCTCTGCAGCGTGCAAAGCTCTCAGACTGCATGGTTGTGGTTGTGCGATACTACGGGGGCGTAAAGCTTGGCGTAGGACCTCTAGCACGGGCATACGCAGAGGCTGGCCAAGGGGCTATCGATGCCTGCAAACCGGTTCTTGTAGAGCCGCGCATCAAACTTACGGTGCATTGCCTCTATGATGACGTGTCGGTTATCACCCGTCTGCTTGAAGAGGTTGGTGCCGAATTCGAAGCAACATATGGCGACGCTATCAGCTTTGATGTGAATATTGCCGAAGCACATCGGGAGTTTCTTCAGCATGAGATCATTGCTCGCACAAACTCCCGTGCGGGATACTCAAAAGTCTCCACCGATTGAGACCATCCAGACCGGAGCAGACATGCCGCCGGCAGGCTCAAAGCGCCATGCAACATCGATGCGTAAGGGAAGGCCCAATGCAATATTGCGAACACCTACGCCTACGCTCTTGAGCATATCACCCGTAATGTAGTCTCCGCCACGATCCAGTGCCTGTCGGAACGATTCCCAATAGGCATTTCCAGCATCGAAGAAGAACTGCGCCTGCATACCCTGAAAAAGCGAAGGAATAGGTCCAGCTTGGAATGCGAAGAGAAATGGGAATCGGAATTCAATGTTCGTGACAAAATACTGTGAGCCATTTCGTTCATTGATCATCCATCCGCGAAGGGGCCAACCCGGACGTGTGAACATAAAGTCCTCGACATTAACAAACGGCCAGGCACGGATACGTCCGTTTGACTGCGAGATAAGATTGTCCGTTCCACCGATGTAGAACTTCTGCGCCTCGGGTCCAGTGCTGATTCCTGCTGTGCCGCGCAGCGCAAAAGAGTATAAGCCGCCCAAATGGATATAGTGGCGTGCATCAAGACGCGCTGTGGTAAACTCCAGTCCCTTGCCTGCCCATTTAGGCGAACCTTCTACGGTGAAGTTCAGCCTGGTACCCTTCATTGGCGCCCACATGCCCCAGATGCCGTCGTCAAGTACGAAGGAGATACTTGGCACCGTAACGAAGAGAGATGGAAGCTGTTCCTGCGGAACATCCAAGTTGCTCTGAGAGAGACCCATTACTTGCAATCCGGCATCAACCCGTGTGAACTTCGAGAAAGGATACGATGCTTGGAACTGCAGGCCATAGCTGCGGACACGATAGAGGCTTACTCCGTAGAATCCAGCGCGCTCCAGAAAACCTGCATTCTGAAACGCGGCAACATGAAGGTCTACAAGGTCAGGCAGGTAGCCATAAGAGAGGAAGAAGCTACTGTTGTTCAGATCATAAAAAAGGTTAGCACGTAGATAGATCTCGTGGTCTCCCATCATATCGGAAAACAACATGTCGATCTGACCCATTGCACCAAGGAAGTTGTTAAATCCAGCGTTCCCAGTAACGATATCCGGCGAGAACGTAACCTTGTAGTCTTTTACTGCCGAGGTCGATTCATTGCCTTGATCTCCATCTTCGGACCAGGTGCCCTCGGGTGCGAGAACAAGATCTTCATTGGGCTGAACGGACTTCTGGTCGGCAAGATCAACATCGAAGTTGCCGTAACTCAAGGTCTCTGCAGCAGTTGGTTCTGCTTTCTTACTGATGATTTCCGTTAGAGCATTGCGCTCCTGTATTCTTCGCTTTTGGAAGAGCGTTACAGGGAGCGTGTCTTTCGATTTGAGCTCCAAAGGGAAGTCCAACTGGAACAGGTCGTACCCTACGCGGTTCTGCGAGGCAAACATCAGCTTTGTGCCATCGAGGGAGAGCGAGATTTGCGAAACTTCCTGCAGTGAATTAGTAAGGGGCACTCGGCTCTTCGTTGCAAGATCCATCTTCCACAAGTTGCTGATACCATTGTAATCAGCGACGTAGAGCATCACGTTGCCCTTTGGGGCAACTGCTATCGAGTACTTCCCTACTTCTGGATCATTCGTGATGCGCTCGATTGCGCCACCAGCAAGGGGAACGCGGTAGATATCACGTGCATCAACGTCGTGCTTGGCAAGGTCAAATCCTGCGGGCACATCAGCTTGCGACAGATACGACATGCGGTCGGAAACAAAGTACACGTACACACCGTCGGGAGACCACACAGGAGTTTGGTCGGTGAAGATGTCGTTGGTGAGCTTTGACGTGGTCTTCTTAAACGTATCGTAGATGTAGACGTCCCGTTGTTTGCCCCCTATATCAGCATCAAAGGCGATGCGGCGACCATCTGGTGACCATGCTACGCCCCCTATCGTCTGCATGTTCAGCGTAATACGGTCATAGTCTCCAGAGGCAACATCCACGATGTAAATCGCATCCTGACCAGCAGCCTTGCCGGCTACAGCAAGCTTTGTGCCCTTTGGGTTCCAGGATATGCCAGGGGTGAGAAAGTTGAGCTCTTCAAAATCCGCGCTGCGTCCACTCGTGACGAGCTCTTCAACGTGTTTTGTCTTGAGGTTCATCAGATAGACACCAAAGGTGCCACTGCCTCTGTCCGAGATGAACGCTACCTTGTCTCCATTCGGCGAAAGTGCCGGCGAGGTGTTGTAGAAGTTCTCGTCTTTCTGATGATTCGTGATGCGCTTTGCATAGTCTTCTACATACTCGTACTTGCCCACATCTGGGAAGTAGTACTTCTTCTCCTCTTTGGCCCAGCGCTCGGACATTTCTTCGACGTTCATCTTGAAGGCCGACATAAATGCCTGGTCCAAATCTCGCGTCATGCGGAGTGCGTTAAACACCATACCGATCTTGGCCTTGCCGTAGGTATTGGCTACATACGTCCAAAAGGCTTGTCCGCCGCGGTAGGCAAAGTACCCTTGTAACTGATCAAAACCCCGTAGGTATTCGCTTACGGCCACATCGCGCATAAACATGTCGGTCTTTACGTCCATGCCGCCGGCGCTGGAATACTCTGCAAACCCCTCGTTCATCCAAAGTGGGATACGCACGGCATTGGGGTTGCTAATGAGCGACTGAATGCTGCCGCCGTAGAACATGTCGTTCAGGACAGCGTGGACCAGCTCGTGGTGAACTACATGACGGAACTTTGAAAAGTCTCCCTCAAAGGGAACAACGATTCGGTTCTTAAACAGCTCTGTAACACCACCGATCCCTTCGGTCATCATCTCGCTGATCACATTCGTTTGCTGGAACTGATTGTGCGAGTTGTAGACGATGAACGTGATCCGCTTGGTGATCGTGTATCCGAGCTGCTCCTGAATAGTTGTCAGCGCAATCTCCGCCTCACGAGATGTGTAGCGGGCAAGGTCTGGCGTGCTGCCGTGGAAGTACACATCGAAGTTGGCCGACGAAACATAGCGCCAGTTGAATTTCTCGTACTGCTTCTTATTCTTTCCAAACGGCGTGAATCCGCTGAGCATTTGTGCCTGCAGGCTGGATGCAGCAAACAGAATACTAAAAGTCAGCGTTAGAGCAAGAGTGATGGTACGGGGCTTCATGATGCATCAGTTGTCGACTTATCACGCTGACGCTTCCACTTCGGATTTGTTGCGAGATACGACATCCCATTTTCGGCTGCAGCCTGTTCTGCCTCTTTCTTGTTCTTCCCAGATCCAGTTCCAATCACAGTATCGTCTACGATAACGTTAACCGTAAAGTGCTTTTCGTGATCTGGACCTTCCTCTTTGACAACGACGTAGCGCGGTGCTGCATGCCCCCTGCCCTGGACCGACTCGAGGAGCAGGCTCTTGAAATTTGTATCGTGTACGAGCGATTCTCTGACCATGATTGGCAGGAGTTTTTCCACGATGAATCTGCGGACCTCGTCAAATCCGCGGTCGAGATAGATCGCCGCGATAACCGCTTCCAAGGCATCGGCAAGCATTGAGTCGTTGCCGCGCTGAAGCGACTGATTGGCAGAGTAGCTCAAGAACAGATATGTATCCAGCTGCAGTGCACGTGCACAGACCGCTAACGATTTCTTGTTCACAATCCAGGACCGCATTTTGGTTAGCTCGCCCTCGAGCACTTCGCGGTTGTTGTAGA
>JBIJAX010000039.1:0-20125 GCA_044345485.1 Kapaibacterium sp. (SeqCode) | reverse complement strand
ATTCCGAACAGAGTCGTTAAGCCCCGTTGCGCCGATGGTACTGCATCTGAACTGGTGTGGCAGAGTAGGTAATCGCCAGGTTATTCTGTTAAAGCCCTGTGGTCTTTTTGATCATAGGGCTTTACCTTTTGTGCGGTAGTTTCGCATGTATTCATGATGACTCTCCTTCACAGCGCGCTATTGATCCTCAGCTCGAGTCTGCATGCCGACTCTGCCGTAGTTGATTCCTTGCGAGAGTCTGAAGTTATTGTCGTAGCCGAGCCTTGGCAGCAAAGCATGCAGCTGGCCACACAGTCTAAGCTTACATTTACACCGCAGCAGCTGCGGGTGCTGGCCCCCTGGCAGGCACGTGATGTGTTGTCGTTAGTGCCTGGGGTGTTTGTCTTGGACTACGGCGGTGGTTCCTCACTTCAGACTGTATCGTTTCGAGGGGGCTCATCCTCACAAGCATTGGTCATGCTTGATGGAGCTCGCTTCTCATCGGCGCAGAGTGGATCTGCAGATGTATCGATGATTCCGATGCGCTATGTTACGTCGGTTGACGTCACTCGTGGCGGAGCCTCTGCACTCTATGGTGCAAATGCCCTGTATGGTGCTGTGGATATGCGTCTGCGGCTTCCGCTAACAGACGGATATCGCCTATCCACAATGGGTGGATCGTTCGATCAGTGGACCCTATCAGCTGGAACAACGCAATCGATTGGTAAAAGCACTCTTGGCGCAGATGTCGAATTCATGGGCTCTGCTGGTTCGTTCCCGTTTACCACGTCACAGTTTGGATCAACGTTCACCATCAACCGTCAGAACAACGACATTCGAGCAACTCGTGGAGTTGTTCGCCTAGAGGATCGTGATTCATACGCGGCTACATTGCTATTGCGATCCGTTGACCGGGGCGTTCCGGGCGCCGTAGTGCAGGGCAATATCACACAGGCACGCGCCCGTATGCAGGATGCAGACGTCATCGGTATGTGGTCGGCGTCGTTGTCAAAGCCCTCGGGTGGAAATTCATCCTGGAGTATGGCCGGCTCCCTGCGGTATCTCGATCAGGCCTTTCAGGATCCGGATGCTACCATCGTAGGCTCGCAGGGGATAGACGTGCGCTATCTTCAGCGGGATGTAACTCAAAGCCTCCTTGCCAACTATCGCGACATACTTCCATCGAGCCTCTATACCTGGAATGTTCGTGGACGTATCGATGCATCCTACGCCGACATTCGAGGTCCGCTCTTGCAGGGGGCTGATGGTTCCTTCTTCCGCAGCTCTATTGCAACAATGGTAGACGCTGACGTTGTTGGATATGGACAGACGCCGTGGGTTGCCCGCGTGGCTGCTCGATGTGAATACTTTAGTGATGTGGGTCTTGTAGTCTCGCCATTGATCGGTTTCCGGCTCCCGCTGAGTGCGTCAACGGTACTTCGTGCACTTTGGAGTTACAATGTTCGGCCGCCTTCCTTCAATGAGCTGTACTACCTAAACTATGGTACACAAGATCTGCGTCCCGAACGATCATCAACGACAGAGCTTGCACTGCACATGCAGCCATTGGATTGGTTTGATGTTAGCGTAACAGGGTATCGCATGTCTACTCGAGACCTGATCGTGAGCGTGCCCGTAAGCCCCGTGATCATGAGTGCGCAGAATGTTGGAGCTGCTTCTACGTTCGGTGCAGAGATTGTTGCACGTGCGGCGATTGTTGGCGACAAGCTGCGACTGCAGTACTCGTATGCCTACATGCAGGCACGTGATGCAACGAAGCGCCCCTACCTGGATGGTACACTGCTGCCATACTCTCCACCAGAAGTTCTTTCTGCACTGGTGTTGTGGACAGACGTTCGATGGTTTGCATCGGCAACAGCGTCGTATACGAGTTATCGCTACCACTCAACCGGAAGTACCTATGCATCGCTCCTTTCGCCGTTCACATTGGTAGGTATGCAAGGGGGCGTGCGGCTTCGCAGCCAACGAACAGACATCGATCTACGCATACAGTGCGACAATCTGTTCGATGCCTCATATGTGGTTGTGCGGGGCTTTCCGATGCCCGGACGCACGTTCCGACTCAGTGTCTCGATGGAGTTGGGAGCATGAACACATCCAGGGTCACAACAGAGATTCAACAGCTCCACGACGAAGCATGTGCTCGAGGTGACGAGCAGTATGTAGATCCTGCAACTGGGTACACTGTGCTGACACGTATCGCTCATGAACGCAGAGGTGAATGCTGCGGAAATGCTTGCCGACATTGTCCCTACGAGTGGAAGAATGTTCGTGATCGGGGCGGAAAACTCTTTTCGTTTTTCATGCTTGTACTGGTTCTCCTCACGTCACATTCGGCAATGGCGCAGCAAGAGCGAACTCTCTGTGATACGGTATTGGCTTTTCTGCCGGGGAGCGGACAATACACAGGACAGGGGGCCACGTTTTTTCCACGGAACGTGTTAACAGGTCCGGCACCAACAGCTCGAGGCGACGTACCGTCAACAGACCCACGAGAGATCTGCTCTCTTGGATTAGGGGGCTCAATCACCATAGGTCTGCGTTCAAAGGTGATCGTTGATCGTGATGGTCCTGATCTGACAATTTTTGAGAACGCATTCTTTTATAATGATGGCCGCGTCTTTGCCGAGCCTGCACGTATTGAGTTGAGCCAAGATGGATTGAATTGGACTGCTGTTCCGTTCGACTCACTTACACTGTCGGGACTCGCTGGCCTGTCTCCAACACTAGATCCCGAGTCATCGAATCCAGCTACCTGCGGTGGCACAGCTGTGGATCTTGCTACAGTAGGAATCGATTCTGTCCGATGGATTCGGCTCACCGATGTTACGCGCCTCATCCTCGATAACCCGAAGAGTCCGTTCTACGATCCTACGCTCTCCGGGTTCGACTTAGATGCCGTGATCGCATGGCATACAGTAAGCAGGGCATTTGCGGTTACCATTGAACAGGATCTTGTAACGGGTCTTACCCATATTGGCTCACCATCAGACGTTGATGTACGCATATACGATACGCGTGCACATCTGCTGGTAACGAAGCGGCTGCCGGCTGGAGTTCATGCCGTAGATATCACCGATCTCGCACCCGGATGCTATTTCATTGTTCTAAGTGACGGCATAACTATCCGAACACTGAAGGTCCAGGTGTAATGGCTTTTCTCCTGCTCTTTGTACTGGCGATATCGTGTATAGGATGCGTACCAACACCCTTGCCCCCTGAATCTGGCAATACACGTTTGGATTCCAGCGGTGTGTTTGTGTTGTGTGAAGGACTTTGGCGACAGGACAATTCAACTCTTGCCATGATTGGTGATGCAGGGAACATCGTTCGTGACGTTGCGTCGGATCTTAATGCACCTCTCCGTCTTGGCGACACAGGCTCGGATGTACACGTGCGTGGAGACAGCGTCTATGTTGTTGTCAGCGGCTCACGAACAATCGAAGTGTTTCACCGCAGAACAGGCAGGTGGCAGTCTCGTTTGAGGTTTACAGATAATCGTGAGCCCTACAAGATTGCCTTTGCTAACGATTCCGTTGCGTACTGCACATTTTTGAATGATAACTCCATTGCCGAGATTGATCCGCGCAGCCTACGCATTCGAGTGCCACGCGTTGAGGTTGGCCCAGCACCTGAGGGTCTCGATGTGATTGGCAATCATGTATACGTTGCAATTAGCGGCCTTGGAGATCTCCGCTCATCAGAGAAGGGGGCAGGCACAGTAGTCGTCCTTGATCGAATGGAGCTGCGAGTCATCGATACGATTTCGAACCTTCCCAATACCATGTCTGTTGCGGCAGACAAATCCCGTGGGATTGTTTGGCTAAGCTACCGTAATCTGCGCTCACGCACAGATTCGCTTGGAGGTGTTATCGCCCTTGATGCTGCAACACGCAAGCCACTTCGATCATGGCGTTTCCCTGCTCCACGAGGCATCACCGTTGATAAGCTCTCTGGCATTTGCTACGTGCTTCATGAAGATGGTGTTGACGAGCTATCACCTCGTATCTCTAAGCCCCTTCGCATCATCACCCACAGCTCGCGCACCCCAAACGACATTTGGTATAGCATAGGCGTCTCTCCAACCCGACAGAAACTCTATATCGGCAATGCCCGCTCGTATGTAACCAACGGGGAGGTGCTCGAGTATCGCACAAATGGAGAACTCCTCAAACGCTATGAAGTAGGAGTTAATCCTGGTGGAGTAGCGAGTAGCGAGTAGCGTACCCTCGTACCCAGTACCTAGTACCCAGTCCCTAGTCCCTACCTAACCTTATACCCCTCATCCATCAAGATCTTCTTTAACCGATCTGCATGGTCTCCCTGCATTTCGATGGACTGGTCTACGAGCTGACCGCCAGCACCAAGGGATTTTTTAAACAACGTTAGCAGACGGTTTAGCTCCATGGGGTGGGAGAAAAAGCCCCATACAATCGTGACAAGTTTGCCACGACGCTTCTCTGTCCGAACGCGCAGTTGGAGGACTTGTCCGTCGTGGCCGACGCGCTTTTTAGTGTCTTCTTGTTTGGGTTTCTCGGGCATGCCGAGCATTGATCCAAGGTCTTCTAATCCAGGCATAGCTGCAATGTAATTACTTTTGCCCCATGCGCACGATCATCGCACTGCCCGCTATCATCATCTTCACGGTGATCTACTCAATCGCCGTGATCATTCACATGAAGCTTTGGCACAATGGTGATGTCTTTTTTGCTTACGCTCGATCATGGTCAAAGAAGATTCTCTGGCTCTCTGGTGTGCGAGTAACGCTACACGGTGAAGAGAACCTTGCACCCGGCGTGCGATACATCTATGCGGCAAATCATACGAGCTTGTTTGATATTCCCGTGATTCTGGCATTTGTGCCCGATAACGTACGCATCATGTACAAACAGGAACTCGAACGTATCCCTGTGTTTGGATGGGGCTTGCGCCGTTCTCCATTTATCTCGATCAACCGTGAGCGAAGCCGTCAGGCTGCGGACACGCTTGATCTGGCTGTGGCATCAATGCAGACGGGAAGTTCGGTGCTAGTGTTCCCGGAAGGAACGCGCAGCAAGGATGGGCGTCTAGGGGAGTTTAAACGGGGGGCTTTTACGATGGCCGTTCGCAGTGGACGGGCCATAGTTCCTATGTCTATCCTTGGTGCGCATAAGATTATTCCAACCGGATCGTATTGGTTGCGTGGGGGCAAGGTAGTCGTTACGCTGCACAAACCCCTTGCCGTACCCCAAAGTGCAACGCGAGAGCAAGAGCGCGAATTGATGTCGGTTGTGCGGGAGATCATTGCATCCGACGTAGTTTCGCAGTCATGACCATTCAAGACATCCACGCAATCGCCCAACTAGCGCGTCTTCGGTTTTCCGACGAGCAGGCTAATGTGTTTCTGCATGAGTTTGAAAAGATCATTGCTTCGATGAGCGTGATCAATAACATCGATATGTCTGCTGTAGAGCCAATGACGTCGATGACGGCACAAGAGAACATCATGCGTGATGATGTGGCTGGTGAAACAGTCCCTACGGCAGATGCTCTGCGCAACGCACCAAAGAAGAATGAGGCATTTATCAAGGTGCCAAAGGTTCTGGGATGATTGTTGGTGTTATCCCTGCTCGGTATGCAGCTACCAGATTGCCTGGTAAGCCCCTTGTAGATCTGTGCGGACAAACAATGATTGAGCGTGTGTGGCGTGCAGCAGCTGCATGCACCGAACTTGATCGTGTGATCATTGCTACAGATTCTGAGCTCATCGCAGCCGAGGCAGCGCGCATAGGCGCGGAAGTGATGATGACAGATCCGAACCTTCCAAGTGGCACGGATAGATGTTATGCTGTTGTGCAGCAGCTCGATGCAGAGCCGGATGTTGTGATTAACATTCAGGGTGATGAGCCATTGCTACAGGCAAGTGTACTTACACGACTTGTCACTGCGTTGTCGAATTCTGATGCTGACGTGTCTACACCGGTAACGCGTATTGCTCATCATGCCGACATTGCAGATCCCAACGTTGTGAAGGTTGCCATGTCTTCAGACAACACAGCCGTGTACTTTTCACGATCGCCGATACCGCATCTGCGCGGTGTTCCTGAAACAGAATGGCTCATTCATCAGGCATATTGGAAACACATCGGCGTCTACGCATACCGCCTAGCCGCATTGCAGCGTCACGTTCAACTTCCCGTCTCGCAGCTTGAACGGTCGGAATCACTTGAGCAGCTGCGCTTGCTAGAGAACGGAGCGAGATTTATCGCTGTAGAGACGGACGTGGAATTCATCAGCGTAGATACCCCTGAAGACGCCGAGAGGGTGCGTGCGTATCTAACGCAGCACCCTCTCTAGTTTTTTCGACGTTGTTGTGCTTACCAGATAAACCACTCAATGCCAACCGATGGCCTCATGATGCCAAAGCTTGTGGTCTCGTTGTTGTCCAACGGTAGATTCAGCGCCGTTACCTGTGCGTAGATGTTAACATCTTTTGCTGGGAAGTAGGAAGCGCCAACACCTGCAAGCACACCGGTGTTTGCACTATATGCCTGGCCTCCCATGTTGCCCTGGCTAACGTACAGAGAAGCAACTGCAAATGGATGGAAGTTACCATCGTGCGAGAGGAAATACCTGAGTTGCGGAGCTATGGTCGGATGCGAGTCGTCACCAGATACATGTAGGCCCAGCTGAACGCCCAGATGCATGTCTTGATTGATAACGTATGTTAGGTTAGCCCCCTGATGCCAACCTGTGGAAATGCCGATACCGACGCTTTCTTCTTTGGGCTGGGCGTATGCTGCGACGGACGTGAGTCCGAGGAACACAAGTGCAAGAATAAGATTCTTCATGCTGCAATCCTGTACAATGGTAAATGAAACAAACCGTCCAAATATAGCGCAGACCCGTAACTTCGCCACCAGGTTCAACGATCAACACAACGTGATAACAGTACACCGATATACAAACTCCTGTAAGCAGGAATGGGATGCATTCGTTGCAGCATCGAACAATGGCACGATGTTTCACATGCAAGCGTTTCTGGATTACCATCCCGAGGGGAAATGGAACTGGCATCACTTGATGTTCCGTGAGAACGACAACCTCATTGCAGTTCTGCCTGGTGGAATAAACAATGAAGGAGCTTTTTGGTCTCCAACGGGTGCCTCGTATGGTTCAATCTGCACTGGTGATGTGTCCTTTGAGTTATCGCTTTGCATCGTAGATGCCTTTATCGCCTATTGCAAGGACGCTGGGATCAAGGATGCATATCTCATCCCAGCGCCGCTGATTTACACGCTTAATTACAATCAGCACCATGAGTATGCAATGCTCTACCGCAAGGCGGATTTTGAGCTGCATTACATCTCGCATGCCATCGATCTCAAACACGGGAAGAACTTCTTTTCGCATTTCTCACCATCTGCTCGGCGAAACGTGAACCGTGTGCTTCGCAACAAGCGAATCTCGATTCGCGAGAGCGATGATTATGAAACGTTTCACAGAATTCTTGTTGAGAACAAGGCAAAGCACGATGCCAAGCCTACGCATACGCTAGAGGACCTGTTGAAGCTTCGGACGCTTATGCCGGACAAGCTGCGTCTCACGATGGTCTATCATGATGAAACACCGATAGCTGGCTCGCTGCTGTTCCTACCCAACAAGAAAGTTGCCTTGTGCTTCTACAACATGCTGCTTTATGAGTACGAGCATCTGCACCCTGTCTACCTTATCATGTATGAAACATGTCAGTGGGCTGTTGAGCGCGGATATGAATGGGTAGACATTGGTGTGTCGCAAGACACAAAGGCCAAGGACCCTATGACGCCGTCGATCAACTTGATCAATTTCAAAGAGCGTTTTGATGCACGAGGCATTCTGCGTAGCACATACCATCTCAATTTGAGCTGACATGCCGCAGCACGTCGATGTTATCCTTGCAGCACTTGCCGATGTAACACGTGATGCACGCACAGTGAATCTTGCACGGCGTCTTGCCAGTGCCGGACTCTCGGTTGCTGTGCTTGGATCGTACCGTGAAATGCATCACGAACCATTCGTGCAGCTTGCATGGAACGATCCCGGTGGCAGAGCGCTGAAACGCTGGTGGTCCTTTACACGCGCATGTGCAGCTGAGCAGATGACAGCGTCGCTTGTGATCGCGATGGATGTCTTTGCACTCGCTGGATCATTGCGTTTGGCGCGACGTTCTTCATCTCCGCTGTTCTATGATATGCGCGAGTTGAACTTCGCACTTGGTCCGTTGCAGGGCAAGGGGCTAAAGCAGACAGTCATAACTCGTCATGAAGAGCGCTCTCTGCGGTACATCAAATCGGTATTGGTGTCGGGAGAACTTGATGCGGACCTTGTGCAGCAACGCTTTGGACTAAGTGATCGCCCAACAGTTCTGCTCAACACTCCTCCGTATCGCGATGTTGTGCAGAGTCCGCTTCGCAGTACCTGCCGGCTGGATGCTTTAACACCTCTTGTAATCTATCAAGGTGTGGTGCATCACGGACGTGGACTCGAGCCCTTCTTTCATGCAATGGCGCTGATGCCGGATGTGCATCTAGCAGTGCTCGGAGATGGCCCAGCGATGCCAGATCTGCAGCGTAGATCGCAGCAGGTCGGAGTTGGCGAGCGTGTGCATTGGCTGGGAAGCGTTCCGTATGACGATCTGCATGCGTACACGTGTGGCGCAGATGTTGGCCTTTGTCTCATTGAGCCGCTCTCGCTGAGCTACGAATACGCATTGCCCAATAAACTATTCGAGTACATGAACGCTCGCATTCCTTCGATAACAACAGATCTCCCGGCACTTCGACAGCATCTCGAGCGCTATCCGGTAGGGGGCCTAGTTGAACGTACACTCGATCCGGTGCAGATAGCAGAAGTAACAAAACGCCTTCTCAATACAGAAATCGCGTCACCAATGAAGCATGCCTGCGAGTCTATTCGTGAACTCTCCTACGAGCATCAGTCAACCGCAGCATGCTCGCTGATCACGGCCGCGGTTCGAAACAACAAATGATCTACCTCCTCCTGATCGTTCAGCAGTTGATTTCATCCAGTACACACCTTGTTGCAGATGACATCTCCGAAAAGCTTCATCCTATCCATGTAGTGCTGATCCGCGGGATCTTTACGTGTGTTGCGTTTCTCTGCTGGTTCGTGATACGACGTGGCGGATGGAAGCCTGTACAGCGGGAAGATCTAGGGCTCATCGCAATTCTTGGCCTGCTAAACATCTCGATCAATCAAGTGTTCTTTATCTGGGGGGTAAAGTTCACGACGGCGCCAAATGCCTCACTGGCATATGCGTTAACACCAGTATTCGTGGTGTTCCTTGCTGGAGTGTTCCATGGTCAGCGCGTGCCATGGAAGAAGTGGATTGGCGTTGTTACGGCCATAGCAGGCGCAGGCATCGTTCTTGTTGAACGGGGAGTTGTGCTGCAGGCCGAACAGACAATTGGCAATATCATGGTCCTCTGCGCAAGTATCAGCTGGGCTGCCTACACCTATTACAGTATACGACTGATAGAGCGATACGGTGCTGTGCAGGCGATAACATTAACGTTCTTCAGTGGCCTCCTGATCTACATCCCGTTCTGGATGTTGATACCAGTTGATGCATCGTTTTCGGCGCTTGCTGGACCGCAGGCAGCAGAAACATGGTTTCAGCTAGTCTATCTCGGAGTGATTACTTCGGGTGTAGGGTATGGACTCTGGTACATCGCACTCAGCAAGCTGCCGTCGAGTAATGTTGCCGTGTTCAATAATCTACAGCCCATCCTCACATCGGTGCTTGCCTTAGTGTTATTCGGACATGAGCCGACCAGTATGTTCGTCGTCGGAGGCATCATGGCTCTAATGGGCGTGATCATTACGCAGCGTTCATAGCGCAATCGAGAAGCCCCTTGCCTGCGTAGTTTTGACGGTGACTATCACCTACTTTGGGAAGCACTGATGACATTGGACATAAAACATACGCAGGCTATCTGCATCGATATTCAAGAACGTCTGTTCCCGCACATCAATGAGCATAACGAGCTAGCGAGGAAATGTGCAGTACTTATCCGCGGTCTGCGAGTACTAGACGTGCCGATTATGGTTACGGAGCAATACGTCAAGGGGCTTGGCGCAACGATACCTGTGATCCATGAAGCATTAGGTGATTACTCGCCGATCGAGAAGATCACGTTTAGCTGTTGCGGTGCGCCCGAGGTAGAGGCGCATGTGCTCAACGGACATCGCACCAGCGTGCTGCTCTTCGGCATAGAAACACATGTGTGTGTGCAGCAGACTGCGTTGGATTTGCTGGCACAAGGACGCAAGGTTGTGATCATCGAGGATTGCGTATCATCTCGATCAGCCAACGACAAGCGCGTGGCAATCGAACGGATGCGTCAGGCCGGCGCAGTGATCACGACGATGGAGTCCGTATTGTTCGAACTACTGGGTCAGGCAGGCACCGAACAATTCAAGCAGATTTCTGCCCTTGTGAAGTAAGGACATAGTCATGGACGATCAGCGTATTTCGTCGGTTCTGAACGAAGAACGAACATTTGCCCCCTCCGCGAGCTTCGCTGCAAGCGCCCGCCTATCAGGTCAGCGTGCATTGTCTGCCCTTGTTCGCCAGGCAGATGCAGACGTTGTGTCGTTTTGGGAGGAGCGCGCCAAAGAGCTTGCATGGTTCTCACCCTGGAAGAAGCCGTACGTATGGAAGTACCCACATGTTCAGTGGTTCGTAGGGGGCAAGACTAATCTTGCTATGAACTGTCTGGACAGACACCTTGGTACGTCGCTGCGTAACAAAGCTGCTATCATCTGGGAGAGCGAAACCGGCGACGAGCGCACGTACACATATTACCAGCTTCATCGCGAGGTATGCAAGGCGGCAAACATGCTACAATCGCTTGGTGTTCAGGCGGGAGATGTTGTTGCCATATACATGGGAATGGTGCCCGAAGCGGTGATCGCCATGCTTGCATGTGCGCGCATCGGTGCCACGCACAACGTGATCTTTGGCGGCTTCAGCAGCGAAGCACTTCGGGAACGCATCAATGATTCCAAGGCGAAGGTATTGATCACACAAGATGGCGTGATGCGCCGTGGTGATGTTGTGCATCTGAAGCAGGCCGCTGATGCAGCGCTTCTGAAGTGCAAGACCATCAAGAACGTTGTCGTGCTGCGTCATACCGGCGAAGACATCCCAATGAAATCCCGACGGGATCACTGGTGGCACGAGCGCATGGAACAATCCTCTGCCGCGCACCAGCCTGCAGCACTTGATGCAGAGCATCCGCTCTTCATCCTATATACCAGTGGCTCTACGGGTAAGCCTAAAGGCATACTACATACAACTGGCGGATACATGACCCAGGTGGCGTACACCACGAAGATGGTGTTTGATCTGCGCGATGAAGATGTTTACTTCTGCACGGCAGACATCGGATGGATCACCGGTCACTCCTACGTTGTGTATGGTCCGCTCCTCAACGGAGCAACGGTTATGCTGTACGAAGGTGCGCCTAATTGGCCCGAGCCCGATAGGTTCTGGGACATTATCGAGCGTCACGGAGTAACGATCTTCTACACTGCACCAACGGCGATACGCTCGTTTATGAAATGGGGAGACGCCTGGCCTAAGAAGCACGATCTGTCTTCGCTGCGTTTGCTTGGTACGGTGGGAGAGCCAATAAACCCAGAAGCCTGGATGTGGTATCATCAGATGATCGGTGGTGAACGGTGCCCCATCGTCGATACATGGTGGCAGACAGAGACGGGAGCGATCATGATTGCCCCGCTGCCCGGAGCTTCGGTCACAAAGCCGGGCACGGCTACCAAGCCCCTTCCCGGAATCAAGGTTGATGTTGTGCGAAAGGATGGTACGTCGTGCAAGCCGAATGAGGGTGGGTTGCTAGTTGTGCAACATCCGTGGCCGTCGATGTTGCGGACGGTGTTCGGCGATGATGAACGTTACACAAAGACCTACTGGAGCGAGTTCCCGAAGTCTCGCACGCACCCTGGATGGTATTTCACAGGAGACGGGGCTCGCAAGGACAAGCAAGGGAACATTTGGATTATTGGCAGGGTGGACGATGTGGTGAATGTAAGCGGACATCGCCTTGGCACTGCCGAAATCGAGAGTGCTCTTGTGTCGCATCCGGCGGTGGCAGAAGCCGCCGTTGTAGCGCGTCCGGACCCGATCAAGGGCAATGCGCTTGTAGCGTTTGTTACAATCAAGTCGACCCAGAAGAATATCAATCAGGCAAAACTTGC
The DNA here is from genome assembly GCA_044345485.1 of Kapaibacterium sp. (SeqCode). GTDB lineage: Bacteria > Bacteroidota > Ignavibacteria > Kapaibacteriales > Kapaibacteriaceae > UBA10438. Next base: position 7,864 of record JBIJAX010000039.1, on the reverse strand, counting down.
AGAAGAACTTCGCAACCATGTGGCAAGGGAAATTGGGCACATTGCCAAGCCAGACGACATTCGGTTTGCCGATGCCCTGCCCAAGACACGAAGCGGAAAGATCATGCGGAGGCTGCTTCGTGAGATTGTAACTGGGGCGGCAGCCACCGGTGATACAACTACCCTGGAAGATACCGCAGTGCTGGAGCGATTGCGGTGATTGTCTCGTGCCTATTTTTGAACCCATGAGCATCCGCAAAGCCGTCATTATGGCCGGTGGTTTCGGTACCCGACTACGTCCGTTGACGATGTCGAGTCCCAAGCCAATGGTCCCCGTTGCCAACAGGCCAATGATGGAACACATCGTGGAGCTCCTGAAAAAACACGGCATCCGAGACGTGGTCTCGCTACTCTATTTTCAGCCCGAGCATATCACCGAGTACTTCGCAGATGGTCTATCGCATGAAATCTCGATGCGGTATATGCTGGCCGAAGCAGATTTCGGTACTGCTGGAAGCGTAAAGAATGCGCAGCAGTTTCTTGATGAGCGCTTCATCATCATCTCTGGTGATGTGCTGACGGACATAGATATCGAGAAGGCCGTAGCCTTTCACGAGCAGAACGGTGCAGCTGCAACGATTATTCTGACTCGTGTTACCGAGCCCCTTCAATATGGGATCGTGATGACGGATCCTGAGGGACGCATCACGCGGTTCCTCGAAAAGCCATCATGGGGCGAGGTGTTCAGTGATACGATCAATACCGGTATATACATCCTCGAACCTGAAGTGCTGGATCTGATACCGGCAAAATCTGAGTTTGATTTCAGCAAGGATCTCTATCCACTGATGTTGCAGAAGGGGATGCCTCTCTACGGCTACATCGCCGATGGGTACTGGAAGGACATTGGGAACCTCCAAGAATATCAGCTTGCTCACGATGATGTGTTACGTGGTGCTGTGCATGTAGAGCTGAGCGGAGAGAAATGCGATTCTAGCATTTGTGGTGAAAACCTTACCCTTGCGCCTACGGCCGCGCTTGACGGTCTAGTTGTGCTTGGAAACAACGTTACAATCGGAGAACATGCGCGTCTGCGCAATTGTGTGATTGGTGATGGCTGCGTGATTGGTCATGGTGCAGTGCTCAGCGACACAGTGCTCTGGAACAATGTCCAGATCGGCGACTATGCAGAGGTAAACCATGCCGTGCTCTGCAATAATGTAACCGTTGGCTCTATGGCTCTCATTGGAGAGAACGCCATCATTGCAGAAGACTGTGTGATCGGTGATCACGCACGCCTGTTTGCAAACATCAAACTCTGGCCGCGCAAGGTTGTAGAGTCGCATGCCATCGTTACACGGTCAATCGTGCAGGAAGAACGCTGGTCGCGTGAACTCTTTACTGATGCACGTATCAGCGGCATCGCCAACATAGAAGTAAACCCCGAGTTTGCAGCCAAGCTTGGCAGCGCACTCGGTGTTGCCTTTGGTGTAGGCACCACCGTTGTTGCATCGCGTGATGATGATCCTGTATCGCGGATCGTAAAGCGTAGCATCACAGCCGGCATCATGAGTGCCGGAGGAAATGTATCGGACCTTCAGACTACATCTATACCGCAAACACGGCAGGAGCTGCGGTCGGGAAGGTTCGTTGCTGGATTCCATGTTCGCAGGTCTCCTCGCAAGGAGCAGCAGACAGACATTATCATTTTTGGCCGAGACGGACGCGACATACCATTGTCGCAGACCAAGGGTATTGAACGGTATTTTTTTGGTGAAGATATCAGACGTGTCGATCACACGGCTGTTGGACGTCTCACATTTCCGGAACGCTCAGCAGCGATGTACATCGATAGGGTGCTATCGTCGCTGAATACGGCCAGCATTCAACAGAATCAGTTCAAGCTTCTTGTAGACTATTCCTTCGGACTCGCCTCGACGGTGTTTCCGCAGATTCTCGGAGAGCTGCAATGTAGAACGTTAGCGATGAACAACTATGTAGATTCAGCACACTTTGCCGATCCGCTGAGTGAGGTTCTCGACGAATCGGCAACGATCATGCGCTCACTCGGTTATCACATCGGTTTCAAGTTCGATCCCGGCGCTGAAAAGCTCGCATTAGTTGATGAGCGAGGTGTTTGGTATACATCGCTTCGATTGCTCACCATCGTAACAAAGCTGTTTCTCGAAACCAACAAGCATCGAGATCGGTACGTGATTGCCGTGCCTGTGCAAGCAACCGAAGAGATTGAATTGATTGCCGCAGATTACAACGTAGAAGTGCGTAGAATTCGAAATTCGCACTCGGCCATGATGGACGCTACCAAGGACTCTGACGTAGCATTTGTAGGGGGCACGCGTGGAGGATTTATTTTCCCTGACTTCCTCAATGCTGCCGATGGGCTCTTTACTGCGTGCAAGATCCTTGAAATGATCGCAGCCACGGGTAGTAGACTATCGGATTTAGATCGTGACCTTCCGAAGCGATACCAATCAACCCAAATGGTGAAATGCCCATACGAGTCGCGTGGCGCCGTTATGCGCAGAGCGATGGAGTTCACAGAGGGTAAACAACGATTACTTGTAGACGGAGTACGAGTGCGTGAAGACAACGCTACCGTACTGCTACTTCCACACAAAGAAGAAGAATTATTCATCGTCACAGCAGAGGCGCCAACGTCCGAGCAGGCCGAGAGTCTGAGGGACAGATATGCGTCGCTTGTGCAGTCGTGGCGCTCAGGAACATAACTATGGATATGAAGATCGCAACCATCTTGGATCCTGCCTGCATTCGTCTGAACATGGAGGCTTCGAACAAAGCTGATGCCCTTGGCAAGATGGTAGACCTGCTTGCGTCGGGGGGTAAGGTCCTCGACAAAATCAAGCTCTCCTCCGTGATTCACGAGCGTGAAAAGCTCATGTCTACAGGTATTGGCAACGCTGTTGCCCTGCCGCATGGTAAGACAGATGCAGTTGACAGGTCGATGATCGCTGTGGCAACGCTACAGAATCCGATCGATTTTGATTCACTGGATGATAACCCGGTGCAGATCATTATTCTCCTTGTTGGAACCGAGGCAAACGTAGGTCTTCACCTGCGTCTGCTCTCGCGCATTTCACGTATGGTGGGCTCCGAGCAGTTCCGCGCATCGCTATTGCACGCAAAGTCGGTAGACGACGTAATGATGCTCTTCGCATCGCAGGAGGAGGATCGCGCATGAGCATACAGGCTGTGCGTGGAACACGCGACATACACGGCACGGAAATGCAAAAGTGGCACCGCGCAGAACAAGTGTTTCGCGATGTAACAGATGCATTTAGCTATCAAGAGTATCGAACCCCGATCTTTGAGCAGACCGAGCTGTTTAAGCGCGGCGTGGGGCAAGACACGGACATCGTGGGCAAGGAGATGTACACCTTTGAAGACAGAGGTGGAGACTCTCTTACGTTGCGTCCAGAAATGACAGCTCCAATTGTGCGTGCATGTATGGAACACAGCCTGCTGCACCACAATCCGCTTCAACGTTTGTGGTACGCCGGACCCCAGTTCCGCTACGACAGACCGCAGAAGGGACGTTACCGTCAGTTCCACCAGTTCGGTGCTGAATGTATTGGATCGCCCCATCCCGAAGCAGATGCCGAGATTATCCTACTTGCCTACGAAGCGCTCCGCCGCTACGGTGTTACATCGTTTACTCTTGAGATCAATTCACTCGGCACATCGGAAGTGCGCAGTACGTATCGTGCAGCACTGATCGCCTTCCTTGAACAGCATGCTGGACAACTCTCCGAAGACAGTCAAAAGCGAATGCATGCAAATCCACTGCGCGTGCTAGACTCCAAAGACGAGCGTGACAAAGCCGTTGTTGCTCAAGCTCCGTTATTGCGAGACTTCCTTGACGATTCCTCGCGCGCGTACATGGAAGCAGTTCTAGTGCTGCTCGATTCCGCAGGCGTGCCATATCGGGTAAACCCGTACCTGGTGCGTGGACTCGACTACTACAACCACATTGTGTTTGAGTTTACCACTGATGCACTGGGAACTCAGAATGCGATTGGCGGAGGCGGACGCTACGATCCGTTGTTCAGTATTCTCGGCGGTGGCGAACAATCGGCCGTTGGATTCTCAATCGGCATAGAACGCATGATCCTTCTTCACGATGCAGAACATGCAGATTCAGCAGAACAGCCTGCTCCGCATGGAGTATATATCAGTGCCATTGGAGACCAGGCTCGGCTTCCAGTGCAAATCATCGCCCTGCGGTTGCGTCGTAAAGGCGTGCATGTCGTTACCGACCTGCTCCGCAGGTCTGTGAAGGCACAAATGAAGGATGCTAACCGTGAGAACGTTGCCTTCACTGTGATGATCGGCGAATCCGAACTTGCTGATCAAACAGCGGTAATCAAGAACATGCTTACTGGTGAACAAGTAACGGTAGAGCAAGGCAAGATCGAATCTGTGGTGATTGCACATGAGTGATGAACGAATAGAACCATCGATCAGCCACGAATACATCGTGGAAGTCGCAACAGAAGTCGATGCAGAAACGCGCGAGCGCATGCTTGTTCTCCGTGTTACCACAACGCGGGAGTTTACATCATTTGCCTACGACATTTCATTGCAGCTAACGGTAAGTGAATCCGAAAAGCAGCTCCATTTGGAGATAGGGGGCTTGTCCATCCCATCAGTCATGATGCCTTCAACCGGAGGTGCCGTTTCTGAGCGGAAGGTCAACCTGTTGCCTGCCGGGACCTATCAGTTGATCGTAGCAAAGAAGAGTCGAACACTTGAGACTAGCTTGACGATCGCAAAGGATGGAACCGTATCGGCCAAGGCGGCCGCTAATGCATTTGCAGCAATTCGAATCTAATGTCTTCGAAACCACGACCAGGCCGCGCCGACCGGATCAGGATCTTTAGAGCCAGCGTTACGAAGTGGCAGCTTAAGCTGCTTCTTACGGTGCTGGGACTTGGTATCATGGGTGCCGTGCTGTGTTTCACGAAGCACATTGTAGACCAGCTGGCAAGCAACGAACGGAGAACAGTTGAACTCTATGCCCGCCTGCTCGCCCGCTCATACGAAGAGGCATCCGACGAAGACCTGCTGTTCTATGTGGACCTAGCGTATACATCGATTCACTTTCCCGTTATCCTGGCCGATACCAAGGGGCAGCCCGTGTATCCATACCAGCAGTTCATGATGAACGTAGATATGGACACCACCCTCTCTGTGGCGCAGCAGAAACAATGGCTCATAACTCAGATCGAGGAGATGAAGCAGGATTATCCGCCGTTTGAGATACGCGATCCAAACGGTCAAGTTGTGCAGCTGATGTTCTATACCAACTCGGCCATCGTGCGTCAGCTACGGTACATGCCATTCGTAGAAATATTGATCGTAGCATCATTTATCCTTGTTGGATATGTCGCGTTCTCAACGATCAGGAAAAATGAAGAGTCGAACATCTGGGTAGGCATGGCTAAGGAGGCAGCTCATCAGTTAGGCACGCCCCTTTCCAGTTTGCTTGCGTGGCTCGAGCTACTGCGCATTAACAAGAATGATCCAGCACAGGTGGTTGCAACTGCCAACGAAATGGATCAAGATGTTGAACGACTTAAAGTGATCGCGAATCGATTTGCGAAGATCGGATCGCAGCCGAAGCTAGACCCAGCAAATGTTGCCGGTGTGATTGAACATGTGTGTCTTTACTTTGAAACACGACTGCCGAATCTTGGCAAGAAGGTTTCCGTTGTTCGGCAGCTTGATACATCTATCCAGGCCCGAATCAACATTGAGCTGTTTGAATGGGTTGTTGAGAATCTCATTAAAAACGCGGTAGAAGCACTGGATCGTCAAGACGGTATGATTACGATCGCACTGCAGCGCAAGCCGCGTGGAAAGATATGCGTAACCGTTGCCGATAACGGAAAAGGCATGACGCGTCAGGTAGCTAAGAAGATTTTTCAGCCGGGGTACACAACAAAGAAGCGGGGATGGGGCTTGGGACTTTCACTGTCGAAGCGGATCATTGAAGACTACCATGGCGGTAGTCTCGTTGTGCGCGAGACGCATGTTGGAGTGGGAACAACGTTTGCTATCGAGGTGCCAACAGCATGACGACGCAACGTCCGGAACCATCAAACATTGATTGGTTCATCCTTCTGCCGATTGTTGCACTGCTCCTGTTCAGTGTTGCCTTTGTGTATAGTGCGAGTGCTGCGTTTGCAGACGTAAAGATGGGGTCATCTGCAGGCATGGCTTGGAACCATGCTATTCGCGTTCTGCTTGGACTCATATTGATGATCTTCTTTGCCAAGGTTGACTATCGAGTGTTTGAGCGCGCATCTTCTACCATCATGCTCATTGCATATGGTTTCCTCTTTATGGTGCTCGTTATGGGTGTAAGCCAGAAGGGGGCTAGCAGATGGGTGCAGATTGGTCCTCTCAACTTTCAGCCATCTGAGCTAGCGAAGTATGCAGTGGTGCTCCACACGGCCGTGCTGCTGAGTGCCAATCAAGCACGCGTGCGGACGTGGAAACATGGCATGCTACCTGTGCTGATGTGGAGTCTGCCAGTAAGTGTCTTGATTGCACTGCAGCCAAATCTTTCTACTGCATCGGTGATCTTTCTCATCGTTGCGGTAATGATGTTTCTTGCAGACGTAAAGCTGACACACCTGCTTACCCTTGGAGCCTCAGGGTTTACGGCGGCTGCGGTGTATGCAATGACGGCTGAATATCGGCGTAGGCGACTGATGTCGTTTTTTGGTGGGGACGGAGCAGCCGTTGATGAAAACGTACGGTATCAGGTAGACCAGGCTTTGATAGCCTTTGGCAATGGCGGGTTTACGGGCGTAGGTCCCGGACAAAGTAGACAGCGGGACTGGTTTCTGCCGGAGTCCTATGGCGACTTTATCTTTTCGATCGTGGGCGAGGAGTACGGGTTTATCGGTATCTGCTTCCTGATCGGAGCCTTTGCCCTGATCATGTGGCGCGGGTATATCGTCACGAAGAAGGCCCCAGACGCATTTGGACGACTCTTAGCTGGGGGAATAACAACAACTCTTGCCATCTATGCATTCGTCAATGCCGGCGTAACGTGCGGCGTACTTCCAACCACTGGACTGCCCATGCCATTCATCTCGTATGGCGGATCGAGTGTATTCTTCAGTGCAATAGCCGTTGGCGTTCTTCTTAATATCTCATCGCAAGCCGGTGTGTATCGTCGAAAACGTCCGCTCCCAAATTCGTAATACCCTATATTTTCAACGAATTTGTAGTATTATCGCGGTGTGATGAACGACTCGGCAACCAAGTTATACTTTTCGATCACGGAAGTATCCAAGATGCTCGGCGAGGAACAACACGTGCTCCGGTACTGGGAGCGCGAGTTCACGCAGTTGCGTCCACGCAAGAACAGAGCAGGCAACCGCATTTACACCGAACGAGATCTGGCCGTACTCATTGTTATTCGCAAGCTTCTCCGTGAAGAGCGCTACACGGTAGCCGGTGCGAAAGAGTACCTCAAAACCAATGGCATCCCGGAGCATATTGCGGACGATCTTAAGGCAACCTTGAAGCCACTTTCGACCACAGAAGTGGCGGCTGAGGAAAATCCTCATACTACTCCCGACCCCGAACGAATGAAGTTGGCAAAGGAGCTAGTCCAGGAATTACGGGATTTGGCAGCCTCGCTGCGAGTGCAGAAGCCATAAACCGGCCCCCAATTTGGGCCCTTTTCGTATATTCGCAGCCTTATACGACGGTCCCGTGGTAGAGTGGCTATACAGAGCTCTGCAAAAGCTTGTACATCGGTTCGAATCCGGTCGGGACCTCTCTCAACTAATCAGTATCGAATAGACTTTCTATGGCAACAACAGCCGAT
>JBIJAX010000038.1:0-20213 GCA_044345485.1 Kapaibacterium sp. (SeqCode) | reverse complement strand
CACGCTTACGCAGGGACGCATCATTTTGCTGCGTCATGTTGACACCGATGGCAACTCCTCGGAACATGTGCTGCATCTGGGGATCTTGAACAGCAGGTATCAGTCCGGACTCAAGAACATCATGGATGAGGCAATCCTCGAGCATGATGCGGCGGCAGATGTTCTGGCAGACGAGTGGATAAAGCTTGATGAAAATCCGTTCGATTTCTCACGTCGACGTCTCAGTGTGCTGCTGCAACGCGCAAACGATATCCCACTGATGATCTGCAAGGGGGCCGTGGAGGAGGTACTCGATTCATGCACGAATGTTCCTCCTCATGCTGTTACCATCGCACAGTCTATGAATACCGAGGGCTTTCGTGTTGTTGCGGTGGCGATAAAACAATTGAGTGGGCGCACTATCATCGATGTTTCCGATGAGCAGGACATGCAGCTTGTTGGATTCCTTGCATTCCTCGATCCGCCAAAGAGTTCTGCAGCGCAGGCATTGCGCTCGCTCGCTGATTCACACGTTGCGGTAAAGATCCTCACCGGTGACAACGAGCTGGTTACACGGCACGTATGCCAGGAGGTAGGTATCGATGTAACGTCAGTGCTTACAGGCACGCAGATCGATGCCCTTTCCGACGACGAACTAGCCATCCAGCTAGCGTCAACACAGGTATGCGCCAAGCTCTCTCCTGCGAACAAGGAGCGCATCATCACTGTGCTGCGCTCGCACGGCAATGTTGTAGGCTACCTCGGCGATGGAATCAACGATGCACCAGCTCTGCGTGCAAGCGACGTAGGCATTAGTGTAGATACTGCTGTGGACGTTGCGCGTGAGGCCTCGGACATCGTGCTGCTGAAGCAGGATCTGTCGGTGATCCACTCTGGCATTCTTGGTGGACGCCGCGTCTTTGGGAATGTGGTCAAGTACCTGCGCATGGCCGCAAGCTCCAACATTGGCAACATGCTCAGCGTAGTTGGTGCAAGCCTACTGCTTCCCTTTTTGCCGATGCTGCCAATCCAGATCCTACTGAACAACTTTTTGTACGACATCTCGCAAACGGCCATTCCAACTGACAATGTGGACGAAGACTGGCTGCGTGAACCGCGGGCATGGAGCATGCCGAACATCATGCGAGATATCATCGTGTTTGGACCGCTTAGCTCCCTCTTCGACTACATCACCTTTGCCGTGCTGCTGTTTGCATTTCACGGCGGCTCACATCAAGACCTGTTTCGTACAGGCTGGTTCGTTGAGTCACTGTTTTCTCAAACATTGATCATCCATGTGCTACGCACAAATAAGACCCCATGGCTCGAGAGCAGAGCCAGTGCCATTCTGACACTTACCACACTGACCACGCTGATGTCGGGGATACTCATTGTATCGACACCTCTATCTGCGCTGTTTGGGTTTGTAGTCATGCCCACAACGTTCTGGATGTACCTTGCCGGAATATTACTGCTGTACACTGCATCGGCACAGCAGGCCAAACGACTCCCGTTTTTGAGGTCGCGATGATACTGTAGAGAAAGACAAGTCAAAGATGGCCTTACTCGTACAGAGCCGATTCTAGCAGAACCTGCGCATCTCTCTGAGCCATGTAATGATCGAACAGCACATCAACGCAGGTGCTCTGCTGAAACAACTCTACGTCGAGTTCCTTCCACCAGTAAAGCTGTTTGTTGTAGATAAGGGGCTCGCGTTCCGCCGCTGTTTTGAATTCCTTGGGAATGATCTTCGCCTTTTCTCCAAGTACTTGACCAAAGGCATCAACGAACGACGGTTTCCCTATCGCTGCGCGAAAAGTCGCGCCCTCGTGCATGAGCAGGTCGCGCACGCGCTCGAGCTGCTCAGGGTCCGGACGATACGTGCCCCCTGCAATTCCGGCCCGGTCATGCGAGACTTCAAAGTAGAGCCCCGGCATGCCGAGTGCCTTTTTCCCATGACGGTTCAAAAAGGCGCCCGTAGAGGTTTTGTATGGCGTCTTGTCCTTTGCAAATCGGATGTCACGATTAATGCGAAAGATCGCATCCTTTGCATGCGGAAGCACAAAGGGGTCTACGGCTCGCACACGATCGATCAGATCCTGAACAAGCAGCGCAAAAGGCTTCTTGACGAAGCGCTCATAACTGGCACGATGTTCATCGAACCATGCCTTCGAGTTATTCTCGCTTAGCCCCTTGAAAAACTCAAAAAACTGTTGCTCGAGCATACCGTGACACATGCCTGAATCAGTGATACAATGCGCATAAACTAGCGGTCGAACATAGTGAATTGCCGTATCTTGACTCGGGATATTTTCTTACAAGGGGCTAGAGGCATGCTACGATACAAAGCAGACCGAAGAACAATCGGATACATGATCGTCACTACTGCCTTGCTGGCAGTGCAATGGGTTCAGCCATCGATCAACTGGTGGCTCTATCCAGTCTATTTGTTCTTATCGATCGCTGTTACAGTGATAGCGCACAATCACAATCACCTTCCGATCTTTCGCAACAGCACACTGAACCACCTGACAGACTACTGGCTCACGGTGTTCTATGGTTTCCCTGCTTTTGGATGGATCCCAACGCATAACAAGAATCACCATGCTCTCAACAACAAGGAGGGCGACTATACGATCACGTATCGTCTTACAGAGCAAAACCACCTCCTGATGCTGTTGATCTACCCAATGGTAAGTTCCTATCACCAGCAGAAGCCAATTCGAGACTATCTCAAGGAGCTCTTCGCAACCGATCGCCGAAAATTCTGGCTCTGCGCCATGCAGTATGTGGCTCTCGGAGCATGGATCGGCATTGCTTTGATCATCGATTGGCGCAAGGCACTCATGTATGTGATCATTCCTCAGCAAGTTGGCCTATTCGCGGTGCTAGTCTTCAACTTTGTGCAGCATGTCCATGCTGACGAAGAATCCCAAGCAAACCACTCGCGTAATTTCACAGGCATTTTGAATCTTATGCTCTTTAACAACGGCTTCCATACTGTGCATCACGATAAGGCTGGCACGCATTGGAGTCTTGCACCAAAGAATCATGCCGCAATCGCGCATACGATAGATCCCTCACTGCTCGAACGGAGCATCTGGTGGTATTTGATTCGGACCTACGTTCTCGGCATGTTTATACCGAAGTTTAGAACGAAGTCTATGAGGCTGGCACGAATCCAGAATGCTGAACGTATGGCAGCTTAAGCAAAAGCGTCTCTGCCGGCACTAGGATTAGCGACAAGATCTTTGCACTTGAAAAACATCCAGAGTGTGATACACAGGATGTTTGCCCATATACCTCGCTGCCCTACCCTGTGCGTCTATCCTGCAGGTGCTGGACGCACAGCACACTCGCCTTTGGACGCACAACGTGCTACTATCTAAGCTCGCTCAAGTTTGTACAGAGCCTACATCAGGCTCTATAGGACGATTGGTGGCGGATATCAGCAGTAGAGGCAGTTACTTCTCATACAGCGATACATCGATTGTACGGGTGCGTGCAAGCCCCTTGCGACCTCTATGATTAAGCCGTGCGCGTACATTGAACGATAATGTCGCTGTATCGATCTTCGGCAGCTTTTTGCCGGCTTTGGGCTGCGGATGCTTAATGTATCCGCTGATGCTGATCTCACCTGAAGCTGAGATTGAAGGAGTAAGCACAACCGTGCGTAATGAATCCAGCGCAGGGTCTGACGTGACCAGGGATTGTTCAACGTATTCAATAGCCACATCAGATAGTGTAAAGCTTCGCACTTCAGGAAGGTGATCAACCGTATCCTTGCTTGATGGCACAACGCGGATACCACGGATCTCAAATGGTACCGTGCGCGGCGTTTCCTTGCCAATTACCACTTCCATCTTGGACTGCACGATGGTCGGACGCGGTATCTCGACGTTCGCAACCGGGACGGTGAACGCCTCAGATGAGGTTGCAATCCAATCGTTCTCATATCGATATGCGGCACTTACGGTAATCCGTACAGATCCACGCACGCTGTTCGCAGGCAGCGGTATGTCTTGTCCTTCCAGATGCAGTAGCACCGATACATCATGGTGTACTGAGTCTTTTGATGTCCACCAAATGGAATCCACTACAGGCTTATACCGCGCATAGTCGCCCTTGATCGACCTCACCGTTGATGTCTTCACAACTGCTTTCATTGTGTCAACGCGCCCCAATATCGTAATGCGCTTTATCACAAACGAGGGCTTGGCGTTGTCGCTTATAAACTCTGAAGCGGCCTTTTCAACATTGACAAGAGGAGCCGATTGTGAACGTGCTACACTTGTGGAAGAAATAACGCCGATGACACACATCAACACCATGTGAATAATCATTTGCATGCTGCCCTCAAATACTTTACTGCTGAACTATCGCCGAGCTGCAAAGCGCCCGCAAGGTCTTTGCAAGCACGTAAGGTATCCCCGCTGTTTAGGTACAGGCGTCCACGGAGCAACCGTGCCTTCGGAAACGTGCTGTCGATACCAATCACTGCGGATACATCACGCATTGCATCTTGCTGCTTGCCCAGTTCTGCACCAACAACTGCTCGCTGCATGCGAGCACTGATGGTCACTTGAGATGGTCGCAGCTGGAGGCAGCGAGTAAGATCAGCATATGCTTGTTCGAACATGCGCATCCTCATGTATGCTGTACCTCTGTTGTACCATACCGGCGAAGCGCTGCTATCCAGTTCAATAGCCCGCGTAAAATTCACGACTGCTTCGCCATACCTGCCGTCATGAAATGCATTTAATCCCTTGCCAAACCACTCGCTGGCCTCCTGAGCGCTTGCAATAAGCACGCAGCAAAGAGCTACGATAATCGATACGTTGTTCGTTGTCATGCCGCGATTCTACGAGAAACTTTCACGACAATCAACGTTGAACAAAGGCGCATATTGCGCTATGAAGCGATTAACCGAATTACAGAATTTTCGTCAAGAGATCCTTGAAGCGCTCGGGACATCTGTGAGCCCCCTCCAGCTCTTGGATCTTTCGAAGAAACTTCGCCTGAAAGCCGGCAGCGATGAGTATGAGTATATGCGCGATCTGCTCGAGCTGATGGTGGACGAGGGGATCGTGCAGCGCATGAGCCGACGGCGGTATACGTTGCCACACCGGTCGAGTTCAGACATTCATGGCGTGCTGACGTATCATCACAATAACGCCGTGGTGACTACTCGTGACGAGTCTGTTCCGGTTATTGCTATACGGCGTCATGACATGAATACGGCTCTCTCGGGCGATACCGTCGTTGTGCAGATGCATGCCACAGCAACAGGCAAGAAACCGCGGGGCGAAGTTCTTGATATCGTCCAACGTGCTGCTCATGTGATCACAGGCACAGTAGAGCACGATGGAACCTTCTTCTATGTGATTCCCGATGATGTAAAGTACCATGTAGACTTTCTTGTTGGAGGGCAGCATCTCAATGGTGCAAAACCCGGAGATAAGGTGAGCGCGCGGTTCCACCGTTGGCGCAATGCACAGTCTTCTCCTGAGGTCACCATCGCAGAAGTGATCGGAAGATCAGGGAAAGCAGTCGTAGAATTCGCAGCGATACTTAAGGAGTTTCGTCTACCAAAGACATTCCCGCCGGAAGTTGAAGCAGAGGCCATGAGCTATGCCCATCCAGACGCAACTACGCTCGAGAATCGGCGAGACATTCGAGAGCTGCGTGTTATCACCATCGACCCTGAAGATGCACGCGACTTTGATGATGCACTCTCGCTGACGCATCTCGAGAATGGGAATGTAGAGCTCGGAGTGCACATTGCGGACGTATCACATTACGTGCAGGAGGGGTCGGCGCTGGACAAGGAAGCACTGCAGCGTGGCAACAGTACCTATCTGGTTGACTGTGTTGTGCCGATGCTGCCCGAGCGGCTCAGTAACGATATCTGCTCGCTGGTGCCCAACCAGCCCCGTTGCGCTTATTCAGTGTTTATGGAGTTCTCGCCTACTGGCATCAGAAGATCATACCGAATCGAGGAAACCCTGATTCAGAGTTGTAGACGGTTTACCTACGACGAAGCCCAGTCGATCATAGAAGGGGGCGATGGAGACCATGCAGAGTTGATTCATGACCTACATGGACTTGCACGTAAGCTCTTTACGCGCCGCATGAAGGCCGGTGGCATAGACTTCGAAACCCAAGAGATTAAGTTCATCCTTGATGATGAAAAGATGCCCTCACGGGCTATTGTTAAGACACGCACACATGCAACTTCGCTTGTTGAAGAGTGCATGCTGGCAGCAAACAGAACCGTTGCAGAACACCTTCATGTGCTGAAGAAACAATGGGATCTGCAGGACGTGCCCCCATTCGTGTACCGCGTACACGACAAGCCGAGTGCCGACAAGATTGCTGATGCAACCAACGTGATCCGTGCTCTCGGGTTTGATGTACCGAGCGGCCAGCTCTCTCCGTTGCAGATCAACGCCGTGCTTGAACAAGCAGCAAACCGTCCAGACAAGCCTGTTGTGAACACACTACTGCTCAGGTCTATGGCAAAGGCGGTCTATGCTGAATACAACATCGGACACTACGGACTAGGATTTGCAGACTACTCGCATTTCACATCACCTATCCGCCGCTACCCTGATCTTGTTGTACACAGATTCCTCAAGGAATACAGTAAGGGGCTTCCAGAAAAACGAAGGATGTCAAGGTTGCGGGAGATGGCCTCATACGCAAGTGACCACTGTTCCCAGACCGAACGTCAGTCTGTTGAAGCCGAGCGCGCTTCAACTAAGCTAGCACAGACGATCCTTGCACACGAGCATGTTGGGTCGGACCATGTAGGCTATGTGACCGGTGTTACCCAGTTTGGAGTATTCATCACACTCCATGATCTGATGATTGAGGGTCTGTTGCATCTGAGGGATTTTGACGACGACTACTACATCTTTGATGACCGACGAATGCGCATTATCGGTCGCAACAATAAACGTGTCGTGCGATATGGCACGCAGCTACGAGTGCGCATCACGAAGGCCAACATCGACCGTCGAGAAATCGACCTCCGACTATCCAAAGACCAATCAGGCATCGAGCAGACAATCGAGCTTGTCGATCGGGAGATCAAGAAGCCAAGAAGATCTGGCAGACGCGGACGCGAGTCGTAAAAAAACAACACCTCGCTGCATCTAATGTGCAGCGAGGTGTTGCATTGGTATCTATAAACATTTGGATTTGCGGAACTGTACCTTAGTTGGCCGGAGCTACGGGTACAGAAGAAGCCGTGCGAGTGATCTCCTCACCACTCAATCGACGTGCAGCTACGAGTCGTTTGCTGTAGTATGTCGATTCGAGCGACGAGATTGTTACGCCATAACGTGATGACGAATGCGCGAACAAGTTGTCTCCGAGGTACATTCCAACATGCGAAATACCTCGTTGCGAACGCGTCTGGAAAAACACCAGATCACCAAATTGAAGATCTGACCTGCGAGAAACTGAAGTTCCAACAGTTGCCTGTAAAACAGATGTGCGAGGCAGCTTAAAGCTAAAGGCCGATGAGAACAGCATCTGTGTAAATGCTGAACAGTCGATACCTGTGCGTGCGCTTCCACCGAAATGGTAGCGTGTGCCTAGCCAATCCATTACAAGATCTGCAAGTTTCTGCTTCGGAATTCCACCTGGCGTAGTTGCGTCTTCCTTCTCTCGTTCGCTAACCATGGAAAGCCATAGCGAGCGAAACGCTTCCAAGTCTGGTGTAACATCATCTTCCTGCTCAAGCTCGGCGAGAATTTCGCCTTCTTCATAGGACTGAATCGCCCCTTGCTGATCGAGAGCAAGTTCTCCGTCGGATGAAAGAATATCCGCGGTATTAATGATGGTATCGCGACCTGAGGTGTAGTGCACGCCTGTGAGGCGACATAGTTCAGGACTCTGGGTACTGAGAAGGGCGTAGGCCTGCTTTCTTCCGGCGGCACGTGATGCCGACGTACATGCAGAGCTACGGGAGCGCTTGCGACTGCGCTTACTCTTCTTTTTTGATGCTTTCTTCACTGACGCTGCCACTGGGGCAGACGATGTTTCCGTTGGCACAACTGAAGAGAACGCGAAGACTGCTGCGATCAAGACACAAAGGAGAGACATGCCTGGCAGTTTTGTCATAACTGTGCCTCCTTGTGATTTCGAATAACCAATTAGTTGATGGCCGCCTTGTAAACTCGTTCAAGAACAAGACGATCCGACCCGTCAAGGGTTAGCCCCTTAACCTGCGGGTGCACAACCCGAAGAACAACGTGATAATACAGAAACACCCATGGTGCCTCATCGATCACGATGCGTTCCATAGCAGATGCGATGTCCCGACGCTCGCGATCTGATCGCGTCGGGTCCAAAATGACTTCATAGAGTGAATCGAGGTCCGGACGCGATATACGCGTTGTATTCGGACCCTTCGGGGCGATAGTCGAAGAGATGAAAAGCGCCAGGAAATTCTCCGGATCGGGATAATCCCCAATCCAACTTGTCCGCCACAATGCGAGCTCACCAGCTCGAACCATGGACAGATGTTGCGGAAAGTCTACCTGACGAAGTTCAACGTTGATACCTATCTCTTCCCACTGTTCCTGCACTGCTTCGGCAATAGCAGCCGTACGGGCGCTATTACCAAGCTGCAGAAGAAGCGTAGGAAGCCCCTTACCATTTGGGTATCCTGCTTGTGCAAGTAATCGGCGCGCTAGCGCTGGATCATACCTATACCCTCGGATAGAGTCGTTAAATCCTGGCATTGTTGGGGGAAGTACCCCATGATATGCTGGTACGGCTCTGCCGTTGAGGAGGTATGCAACGATGCGATGCCGATCGATGGCGTAGTTCAACGCCTGACGTAATGCCTTCGAACGAGCTAGGGGCGATAGCTGCCCTGCCGGAAGGGTGGTGTCCATGAGGATGCCGTAGTATTCCACAGTGTTGGCTGATGTGCGCAACACGCGAAACCGATCGTAGGGGGCTTTCAGGCGCCCATCCGATTCAAAGACACTCGGGATAAATGACTCATCGATAGAGCTTATAAGATCGAACTCACCCTTGGTGAACTCGAAGAACTCGCTCTTGGGGTCCCGCACAAATCCTACACGTACCGTTGACAGGTACGGCAAACGGCGCCCGTGGGCGTCGTATTTAAAGTAGCGCGGGTTTCGCCTCAACGTCAACTCTCTATCTGGTATCCAAGTACCGAACATGAACGGGCCCGTACCAACGGGATGTCGTCCATAATCGGCACCATACAGTTCGATCGCTTCCCTCGGAATAATCGAGCCATACGGCATTGTGAGAACTGCCAAAAACGGAGCAAATGGTTTTGTGAGACGAATTGTGAGAACAGAATCATTAATCACGCGTACTCCCTGAAGCGACGGCCGCAATCCACGACGCGTTGCTTGGTGAAATTCATCACCGCCAAGGATCGTAGTGCGAAATGCCCAGAGACCGGTAGACTTGGTGCGTGCATCCAGAATGCGCTCAAGACTGTATTTAACGTCCTGTGCAACTACTCTGCGCGTACGCTGTGGTCCAAAACATGAATCCGTGTGGAACCAAACATCCGTCCGAAGACGGAAGGTCCATTCCAAACCAGCATTATCGACCGACCATTCCGATGCTATGCACGGGGCTATGGATAGGTTCGAATCAAGCTCAACGAGCCCGTTGTATAGGTGCGATGACGTCCACAACGCGCTACGATATGAAGCCTGTGCTGGATCTAAGCTGAGAAGACCATCAGGTTCGTTGTAACTGAAAACTGACGTACTCTCTACTGGCGCCGGCCGATGACCGACACACGAACTGAATAAAAAACTGCAGATTGCAAATCCAATTGTCAAAGACCGCTGAGAAGCCAGATACCGCACTGCAAGTGCGAAGACGGATCTGATCTGGGCTTCCATTACGACAAAACTCGGGTTTCTCGGCCAGAAACCCAATGAATTGCCGTTCATAATGGGAAATAATGGGTAAAGTTATCCACAGTCGGACCGTCAACGCTGAGTAAAGCAAGCAAGAGTAGTCAGTACCCAGCTTTTATCTCGTCTAGGTCTTCTGCTTCTTTTTTTTTGCGGCAGGAAACAGGATGTTATTCAGGATGAGACGGTATCCTGGAGACGTTGGATGGAGCTTCAGGTCTGTCGGTGGATCGCCAACCGCATGACGGTAATCCTCCGGATCATGTCCACCGTACCATGTGAATGTTCCGCGGCCCACATTGCCATGAATGTAACGCACTTGATCAGTGCCCTCGCGCTCGGCAAGCACGGTGACAGACTTTTTAACAATGTTCTTATGGAACGCTGTTGTCTGCCCGAGGAACCCCTTTACCACATTCACATGACACTGCGTAAGCATTGTTGGAACGGGATCGTATTTGGCCGAAAAATCGAAGAGCGTAAAGTAGTCGCTTGATTCCGTTTGAAGGATCGTATTGGCGTCAACATCGATGGTCGAATACTCGTATTGCAGCGGATTCATGATCAGCTGAAAATCCTGAAACGCAAACGTTCTTCCATAATCGAGTTTGCTATTTGCAGACATGTCTGCCCCATCACCATCATAGATTACATCGCAAATGTCTACACCTGCCGAAGCCAGTGCAATATCATAGGTATCGGTAGCGCTGCACATAGCAAACATGAATCCCCCGTTGGCAACGAACTCTCGAATCCGTTCTACGACTGCTTTCTTGAGTTCGCTCACTTTTCGGAAGCCAAGTTTGCGCGCTGTATTCTCCAGGAGGGCTACCTGCTGGATGTACCAGGATTCCCCAGCGGAACTTGCATAGAACTTTCCATACTGTCCGGTAAAGTCCTCGTGATGCAGGTGCAGCCAATCATACTCTGCAAGCTTACCCTTCATCACTTCCTCGTCCCAGAGCTTCTCGTACTTTACTTCGGCGTATTCCATCACGAGCGTAACCGCATCATCCCAGGGACGAAAACCCGGCGGTGCATAGACCGCGATCTTGGGTGCCTTTTCGAGTCGAACAACATCCATGTTCGTTTTTTCGGACTGCACTTCCGCATAGATACCTGCCGCAGATGACCCATCGAGAGACTCAAACATTACGCCTCGAATACGGCACTCTGAAGCGATTTGCTCTGAATAGTCAGTTACAAACGAGCCCCCTCGATAATTCAACAGCCAGTCTACTGGCTGATCCTTCGTTAGGATCCAGTATACGATACCATAGGCCTTCAAATGATTTGACTGCTCGAGATCCATAGGGATCATAAGCTTCTGCGCGGGCAGTGAGAATGCCGTAGTCAGCAGTAGAACGAAGATGGAACGAAGTAGTCTCATAGGCAGTTGTGGTACGAAACTACAACCGACATATTGCGTATCGGCTCTTTCAGCTGAAATTTGTTGTATGGGTCTTTTTCTTGCTCTCACAATCATTATCCTTTGGCTTGGACATCTCGTCTGGACGCTTGGGTTTGTTGAGCTCACGCTGGTAAGCGGAGTGATCCATGCGCTCATTCAGGGGTATTTGTCAACGGGGCTCTTTATCACCGCGCACGATGCCATACATGGTGTTATTGCGCCATCTCGTCGTGTCAACACCATTATCGGTACCATTGCCTCATTTCTTTTTGCCGGACTTAGCTACAAGCGGTTGTCTGTGAATCACCACAGACACCATGAACACCCGGCAGATGATGTTGATGACCCCGATTACCACCCCTCGAACACCTACATCGTGTGGTTTGCATCATTCATGTGGCGCTATGCCACGATTGGTCAGTTTGTGATCATGGGTGCAGCGTTCAATGTGTTGAAGCTCGTGGTTAACATCTCTGAGCCCAAGCTCTGGGTGTTCTGGATTATCCCTGCCTTCCTTGGTGCGCTGCAGTTGTTCACGATAGGCACCTACTTGCCGCACCGCAAGCCCCATAACCATGACATGCCTCATAACGCTCGATCGATGAAGCTCAACCACACAATAGCGATGCTCTCCTGCTATTTCTTTGGATATCATACCGAGCATCACCTTTCACCAGGGACGCCATGGTGGGGTTTGTGGAGAGTAAAAGAAGCACGCAGTCAGTCTGATCTTTCGTAGTTTTTCGCAATGTCGCTTAACGTAACAGTTACCAATGCCTCTGGAGCACGATACCGGGGCCGGAAAGAAATGATCGCCAGTGTGGAAAAGGCACTGAAGGCGCACAAGGTCAAACATGCCAATGTGGACATTGTGCTTCTTACTGATCGTCGAATTCGGACGCTGAACAAGCAGTATCTTCAGCACGATTACGCAACAGACGTGATTACATTCCCCCTTGAAGACCAGCCATTATATGGTGAAATCTACGTCTCGCTCGAGACGGCAAGGCGCCAGGCAAACGAATACGATGTCACGGTCGTCAATGAGTTATGTCGACTCGCCGTTCACGGAGCCCTGCATCTGTTGGGGTACGATGACGCCGAGCCGACCGACAGAGAAAACATGCACAAGCTTGAAAACAAGTATATCGTCAGTTCAACCAGCCTATGAACAACACCTACTCCGTTGAACGAGTCATGGATATCATCGCTGATATGATCAGCGAGCGCAAATCAGGAACGCCCCTTTCATCAATTGACACACAGGAACTGCTCGAACGGGGCTACTCGGACTCCGAAATTGCGGCAGCATTGTCCTGGATCATCGAACGTGGCGTTGATTCCGATGGTCAGATACCAGACGGTTTCAGGATCCTCCATGGAATTGAACAGAATGTTCTCAGCATTGATGCCTGGGGGATGCTTATGACATACTCCGACCTGGGTTTTCTTCGCTCAGATGACGTCGAGCAGATCCTCGAACGCGTTGTGATGCTTGGCAACGAGCGTCATGTTGGCATTCCCGAGGTAAAAGCGATTATTGCCGCCTATATGCTCGATGGATCTGCATATGCAAGCTCCAGCAACCGAAGACTGCTTCTGGGAAGTGATTCGGTGCATTGACAGCTGAATGGTTACTGAGTACTGGATACTGATTACTGGTTTCTGAGTACTAGTTACATTTCAAATCGGTACAGAGTAACCAGTAATCAGTAATCCGTAATCAGTTACAAACCTGGCCTCGTAGCTCAGTTGGATAGAGCGACGCTTTCCTAAAGCGTGGGTCGGAGGTTCGAATCCTCTCGAGGCCGCCCCCCTATAATGTTTCAGTTGTAAACCAGCCTGTTGCCTGTGCGACGGGCTGGTTCTTTTTTGGGGTATACTCCATCCAAGGCCTAGTGAATTGTTAACACTGTGTATTACGTGTGGAAAAGTATGTAACAAATGTGATAAAAAGATAGAAATCCCGTATCTTTTCCACATCTACCTCAATCGAAATACTAACTTTACTTTTCATGGAGTTATTGGCATGAGTTCACATCATTACTGCACAGGCAGGAGACTTGCAGCATTGGTCTTTCTGCTGATGGTACTGGGATTATCATCCGCACAGGCCCAGACTGGAATTCCTCGTCAGATCTCGTATCAAGGCGTGATCTACGATTCTACTGGCATTCCAGCCTGTGACAGCTCGTACTCGGTAGATTTTGCCCTGTACATTGCAAGCACGGGTGGTGCACCAATTTGGTCAGAACGGCACATTGTCCAGACTAGGGCTGGAATGTTCAACGTTGTTCTTGGAAACATGGCTCCGCTGAACATCAGCTTCAACCAGCATTTGTGGTTGGGGCTATCTGTAAACGGCCGGGTTGAAATGACACCACGGACGTTTCTGACTGCCGTGCCATATGCCCTTAACTCAGAATGGTCCAACATGTCAGGTTTTGCTGACAATGTAGCCGATTCAGTAAAAGTGAGCATCAGAGGCCGTATCACATCGGTTTCTGCTTCAGACGTTGCCGTTAGCGGTAGTCTCGACAGCATGAATCTGGTCATCAAGCCCAACACAATCGGTGCTGATGAACTCGAGGAACTTCACCCAGGTATCATAGGTCCATTTGGTTCTGCAACGGAGTCAGCAGTGATCACAATCGACCCACAAGGTCGCGTTATGACAGCAACACAGATACCTATTTCGGGTGTCAGCCCGGGCGGGGCAGCAGGTGGTGACCTTTCGGGGACTTACCCGAACCCCACAATTCGCGACGGTGCCATTACAGCTAGCAAGATCCCTGATGGATCAATTTCAGGTTCTAAGCTTGCCCCCGGTGCTGTAGGAACAAACAACATCGCCAATGGCGCCATCACAGCGCCCAAAATTGCAAATGATGCTGTGACGAGCGCAGCAATCAAGGACGGCGACGTAAACACGGTAGATCTTGCTGATGACGCTGTAACGAGTCCAAAAATCAAGGACGGCGAGGTCAAGACTCAGGATCTAGCAGACGGCGCTGTAACAACGAACAAGGTTGCAGACGGCGCTGTGACGAGCACAAAGATGTCGCAAATGACGTCGATCTTCCCTGCAACCTATGGTGCATCATCAAAGGTACCTCAGTTCACCGTTGACCAAGCAGGCCGCATCACAAACATTCGTGAAGTCGATGTAACTATCGCACCGGGAGGTCTTATCGCAGGCGGCGACCTTGAAGGATCATTCCCGAACCCGACGATCGGAACCGGAAAGGTTACCTCGACCAAGATTCTCGATGGAACAATCCAGGACATCGATCTTGCAAACGGAGCGGTAACAACGCCCAAGCTTTCAGACTTCTCAGTAACATCGCAGAAGCTCGCCGATGGTGCTGTAACAGCAAACAAACTCGAGAATAGCGGCGTAGGTGTTGGCACATATGGCTCGCCTACACAAGTGGGTCAGTTTACCGTTGATGCAAAGGGGCGAATTGTTTCAGCTCAAAATGTAACGATAGCCGGTATGCCACCTGTCGGAGCAGCTGGCGGTGATTTGACCGGCACCTATCCCAACCCATTGATCGCGCAAGATGCCGTTACATCTGCAAAGATTCTCAATGGAACGATCACGACGGTTGACATCGCACCGAATACAGTCACAGAGCAGCTCATCATCGACAATGCCGTTACGACAACGAAGATTGCTGATGGTAATGTGACCAACCAGAAGTTGGCAGACAATGCAGTTTCGACAATGAAGATCCAAGATGGAGCGGTTACTGCTCCGAAGCTTGCAGACAACGCGATTACGACACAAAAACTTGCCGACGGCGCTGTTACTTCTGACAAGCTTGCAAATACGGCTGTAGCTGCTGGTACCTACGGTACATCTACAGAAGTTGGACAATTTACGGTTGACTCTAAGGGTCGCATTATCTCGGCTCAGAATGTAACGATTGCTGGTGCTGCTCCGGGTGGGCCAGCAGGTGGATCACTTTCAGGCACCTACCCTAACCCGACTATCGCTCCAAGTGCCGTGAATTCACTCATGATTCAAGACGGCACCATAGCCACAGTTGATCTTGCTGATAATGCCGTCACAACGCAGAAAATCGCAGACGGAAGCGTTACAAATGCGAAACTTGCAGACAATGCTGTATCGACAACAAAGATTCAAGATGGAGCAGTTACAGGGCCAAAGCTTGCTGATGGCGCCGTGTCGACTGCCAAGCTGCAGGATGGTTCAGTAACGGCGGCAAAACTTGCAGACGGTGCTGTTACCGCGGACAAGCTAGCAAACACAGCAGTTGTTGCAGGAACATATGGCACGTCGACTCAAGTTGGACAATTCACAGTAGACTCTAAGGGGCGCATCACGCAGGCACAGAATGTTACGATCTCAGGCGTGACGCCGGGCGGAGCTGCGGGTGGAGACCTCAGCGGTACCTATCCCAACCCAACGGTCGATGGCCTGCAAGGCCGTGCAGTTTCTGCTGCAGCACCAACGAACAACCAGGTTCTTACATGGGATGCTGGTGCAAATACTTGGAAACCTGCAACCGTATCGGCGACAACCTCATTGATTGGTGGAATCGGCGTATTGGATCCGTTTGGCACACCTAACAATGGTGACGCTCTGGTCTACGATACTGCACAAAACAAGTGGGTGCCTGCAAATCCAACTGCAAACATCCAACAGTTGATCCTCTCGGAAGGCAATAACATTGACATTGATGCTCTACGTGCAGGAGCGGCAGCAATAAACGACATTAACATCAGCAGTCATGCATTCTTCCGCATGACGAATGCAACAGCAGGTGCGGATATCAACGGTATCGACAATGGTGTTAACGGTCGAGTAATCATCATCCTGAACACATCATCCAAGAACATCTCGTTCCAGGAAGAAGACCTTGCTTCAGCTGCAGAAAACCGTCTCCTCCTTGGCGTGGCGAACAAAACGATCGGTATCAATCAATCAATCACATTCATTTACAGTGGCAATCTTCAGCGTTGGGTGTTGATGGCAACAACCTAATTCACCACTAATCAACACTGAAGGAATACATCATGAAACACATCCTTGTATGGATTGGTTGTATGTGGCTGCTCACAACGCATATGCACGCGCAATTGGCTGTTGGTGGTGCTATCACAAGTGGCGCAACCAATACACTGCAGCAGAGCGGATTCAGCGCGCAGGGGGCTGTTGGACAGCCGATCGTTGGCATTACCGGCAACACGCCGTACATCAGCTCCGGCATTATCAGTCACGGCAACGCTGTTCAGAAGTTCTATGAATCAACGCTGATACGCATTGATAGCGTGGTACAGCAGATTGGTGACACCTTTGCGCTGGACGTTGCGTTTGGAGCTTCCTGCTCATTGTTTCAGGCCGGCGTTGTCTCTCGTGACTGGGAACTGAAGGTGAGCTTTAACAGGACGGTGCTTGAGCCTTTACGCTATGACACCATTGTAGACGATGGCGAACGGTATACGATCACTGTTTCTGGCAGTGCTACATCAAACAGTGGAATCATTACACAACTCCTATTCATGGGACGTTTAGGAAACGACACCACCACTGATGTCCGCATCGAGTCTTTTCGATGGAAAGATGCACAGCGACAGTTCATCCAGTCGCTTGCTGGCGCCGTTACCCTTCGGGGGCTTTGCAACACCTACGGAAGCACGCGACTGCTTAAGAGCCCAGCAGTAATGTCAATTCTGATTGCACCAAACCCTGTAACTGGATCTTCATTTGCTGTGCGGACATACTCCGAACGACCACAATCAGGTACTCTGGTGATTACGGATATTCACGGGAATGTTGTGTATACATCACAGGGCGTAGAATCTGGGGCAACATGGCCCCTTACTACTGTAGAGCTCCAGACGATTCCAGCTGGTTCATATACCGTGGCTCTGTATACAGACCTTGATGTTGCACGAACCACAATGGTGAAGCTGCCATGATACATAGCTTCTCACTTGCTGTAGTCACAGCATACATACTGTTCACCGGCGAGGTCTCGGGCCAGGTGCAGGACACCTCGCACGTTCATGGCCACCACCATCACAATGTCGAAGACCATGCCGCTCCTGCTGGCCATGACCATCATCATGATCACAACGATCCGCACACACATAGCAATGACCATGAGCACGTGCATGATCATGGCGTCAAACACTCGCATGACGAGATAACGCTATCGGCATTCGGGACGCAGGCCTATCACATCGCTTCGTTTAACTCGTTGCCCCCTATCGAGAACTGCTGCACAGGATTTACCAACAGCAACGGTCTCGGATTTGGCGCTGAACTTGGGTATACGACGCATCTCTCAAGTGACGGTCTTACCATAACACCTCATGTTGCCTACCTCCACATGCCCGTTTCGTTCGAGTCGTATTCAACAGAAAAGGCATTCACTGGTGGGGTAGTTTCTGGAGACGCGTTGTTCCGTCATACCCTCGATGTAGCATGGTCTACAGTCATGGTTGGCGCAAGACTTGAATACCCCGTCATCCAAGGTGTTCATGTTGGTGTTGGACTAGACGGTATGTACTTCGCAACTGGCTCGTACCGTCAAACGGAAACCCTCGAAGAACCAACGAACCTGGTATTCGAGACGGGCACGAGAGTACGTTTGGATCGGAATGGGTACGTGCGCGGACAAAACGACCTTGTCTTTACCGCTACCGGATCTATCCGAATGCGTCTTATCGATAAGAAGTCCGGAAGCCCCGGCATCGATCTTTTCGGCAGGTACTCCCTTCCGCTACAACCATTGTTTGAACCTCAAACATGGACAGGCAAGAACGGCAATCCTCCGGCAACATTTTACATTGACACGTATCATATAAATATGTTGACTGTTGGACTGGGGTTCGCGCTCTAAACAAACAGGTAACCGAGACATCAATACGGGACATTGAATTCGATTCAATGTCCCGTTTTTGTTTGAGATAGTTTATAAATGTGGACAAGTAGCCGCAGTTATCCACATAGCGGCGCAGGTAGCTTAATCGTTGCTGGATAGTTTTGTTTACTGTGCTAAAAGTGCAACAGGTACTATATATTTCGCTCCTTACGGCCGGTATCGCAGTTGCTCTGTGATCAAGTGCCTCATTGACCATTCCAACAACGCAGTCCAAACTCGACTATGAACAAGATCACCGTCAAAAACCCCGTCGTAGAACTCGACGGAGATGAAATGACACGCATTATCTGGAAGTTTATCAAGGACAAGCTGATACTTCCCTATCTGGATCTCGACATCAAGTACTTCGATCTTGGTATGGAGCACCGGGATGCAACGAACGATCAAGTTACGATCGACGCAGCCGAAGCCATCAGGACATACAACGTTGGTATCAAATGCGCAACGATCACACCAGACGAGGCCCGAGTGAAGGAATTTGGACTGAAGCAGATGTGGAAGTCTCCAAACGGCACGATCAGGAATATTCTCGACGGAACGGTATTCCGCGAGCCGATTGTGTGTGCGAATGTTCCGCGGCTCGTTCCTAACTGGACAGCACCAATTTGCATCGGACGTCATGCCTTTGGTGACCAGTACCGAGCTACAGACTTTGTTACAAAAGGAAAAGGCAAGCTCACCGTAACATTTACGCCAGATGACGGCTCGGAGCCGCAGAGTTTCGAGGTGTACAATTTCAAGGGCGATGGTGTTGCACTTGCCATGTACAACACAGATGAGTCTATTATTGGCTTTGCTCGCGCTTGTATGAATCAGGCATTGAGCAAGCAATGGCCGCTCTATCTTAGCACAAAGAATACCATCCTGAAAAAGTATGATGGTAGGTTCAAGGACATTTTCCAAGAGATCTACGAAACCGAGTTCGCTTCAAGATTCGAAGCCGCCGGTATCACGTATGAGCACAGGCTAATCGACGACATGGTAGCGTCTGCCCTGAAGTGGAATGGCAACTTCGTATGGGCATGTAAGAACTACGATGGAGATGTTCAGTCTGATACTGTTGCGCAAGGCTTTGGTTCTCTCGGTCTTATGACATCCGTGCTCGTTACTCCCGATGGCAAGACCATGGAAGCTGAAGC
The DNA here is from genome assembly GCA_044345485.1 of Kapaibacterium sp. (SeqCode). GTDB lineage: Bacteria > Bacteroidota > Ignavibacteria > Kapaibacteriales > Kapaibacteriaceae > UBA10438. The sequence goes on along the minus strand of JBIJAX010000038.1, from coordinate 841 downwards.
AGCCCATGGAACAGTTACCCGTCACTATCGCGACCACCAAGCGGGCAAGCCAACGTCAACCAACCCTATTGCGTCGATCTTTGCATGGACGCGAGGCCTGGAGTTTCGCGGCAAACTTGACGGCAACGAGGAACTCATCAACTTCTGTCACACCCTAGAGCGCGTCTGCATTGACATTGTTGAGCAAGGTAAGATGACAAAGGACCTCGCTGTGTGCATACATGGCAACAAGGTTCAACACGGCGAGCACTTCCTCTACACGCAAGAGTTTCTCGACGAGCTCGACCGCGAGCTACGCACACGCCTGCAAACAGCATGAGCAACGTTCCTGCTGATCGTCCAACGCTGCATTACTTTCAAGACACACTCTGCGGATGGTGCTACGGTTTTGGTCCAACCATCATGCGTATAGCTGACGAATGGTCGGAACATCTTGACGTGGTTGTGTACTCTGGAGGCATGATCACAGGAGACAACACACGAGCACTCTCAGAAATGGCAGACTTCATTCGTGAAGCACGCCTGCGCGTTGAAGAGACAACAGGTGTTACCTTCGGAGATGGGTTCTTACATGGGCTTCTTACGAGGCAGGATATCGTGCTAGATAGCGAGCCCCCTGCCAGAGCGCTTGAGGCAATGCGTGCTTTCCGTCCAAAGAACATGATCGCATTCAGCCATAGACTGCAGAGTGCACTCTATGCCGACGGCATGGACATGAACAGCGAATCGACCTATCGCAAGCTCGCCATAGAGGCCGAGCTGGATCCGGATCAGTTTGTACACACGATGAACTCATCTGAGATCCACGATGCGGTTGCCGATGAGTTTGAATACGTAAGCT
>JBIJAX010000006.1:0-63102 GCA_044345485.1 Kapaibacterium sp. (SeqCode) | reverse complement strand
CGCCCTCTACTGCACCGATCGCGAATGAACAGAGTACAATCGCCGAGGCAATCAATACCTGTTTCTTCATAAATACTCCAAAAGTTTTCACTGTTTTTTTAATCGGTTTAAATAGGGCCGGTCCGAGAACCGGCCCTGTAGATAAGCGTTAGCGTACGAATACGATCTGCTGTGATGTTGTATTCGCTCCATCGGATACGCGTACTGTGTAGATGCCATTTGGCAATGCTACGCCGTTAGCGGCTCCGTTCCATTCAACCGAGTGCATACCTGGGTTAAACACATCGTTTGCAAGCGTTGCAACACGGTTACCGATAGCATCATAGATATCTACTGAAACCTTAGATGTTGTTGGAACTGTGAAGTTCACGAGTGTCGATGTTGTGAATGGATTTGGCGAAGCGCCAGTGATCGCGAGAGTTGAAGGTGACTCTTCGCCGTTTTCGACGTCTGTTGTGAAGTCGTACACGATGATGAAGCCTTCAATTGCTGTCGATGTGATTACGAGGGTATCGCAATCGTTAGAAGCTGAAACGCGATGCTGAACTGCTGCGATTGAGCGACCTTCACCAGTCTTCATGTTGTAAGCAAACAGACTACCGTTTGATTGGTCATCACGGATGTAGTAAGAACCTGGGTTCTGTGCATCACGTGCTGGAAGCTGCGTGCGACACCATGAAAGCTTAACTGGATAGTATGATGAACTTACACCGTTCTCACCACCTGCTTGGAAGCGACCTTGATAGATAGACTCGCCTGCAGTGTTTGAGAATGGGTGAATGTTGCGGATGATACCGTTACGCGTTGGGATTGTCCAACGAGCATCGAATACGTCTGTGTAAGGAACCGGTGGCAATTCATACTCGCAGTAGTTAGAATCAAGACGACCGAACGTCGCTGCTTCGTCACCACGTGTCGCGATTTCTGTACCACTCACACCGAATGTAAGTGTCTGCCATCCACCAACTGCGTTCTCAATACGAACATCAGCTGAGAAACGTGTCTGTGCAGAAACTGCTACAGAGTATGTCAGAGTATCCTTTTCACCTTGACGATCAGTTACTTCGATGCGGATCTTGATGCGTCCGTTTTCGATAGTACCCTGGAGATTCGATGTGCTGATTGTTACTTCTTGCGTATCTGCAATTGGGCTTGAAAGCTTTGCAGGAGCAAAAGTCCATGAACCAGCTGGCTCGAGAACTGAGAATGTGAGTTCTTCATTACCAGCTTGTGTGCGCTTAAGATCAACATCTGTTACGCGGATCTTGTCTGTGTATTCCTTACCAGCTTCTACGCAACGAATAATTGGCGATTGAAGCATGTTTGGCTTGTGATTAACAGCACGAACGTTCAATGTATATGTCTTGATGTCGCGAAGACCACCTGCATCTGTTACTAGAACTGTAACGTTTACAGTTGTATCAGAGTATGGAAGATCTGTTACTGTTGGCTTGCCGTAAAGCAGACCGCTAGTAGGATTGATCTTCAACCAGTTTGGTGTTGTCTTGCGTGATGCATCGAACACGATTTGACCAGCTTCTGCGAAGTATGGGTCAACCGGAACACTGTCACGCTGCTCACCTACGTAGATCAATTCGAAGTTTTGAACCTGACCGAAGTTAGGATCATACACCTTGATACGACGTGCTGAGTCTGTCAATTGTACGTTGTAGTCAATGTCTTCGATTGCATCCTCAAGGTTTGCATCTAGAAGACGTGGCTGAACATTAACAAACAAACGACGTGTGAGTGTGTTAACTCCACCGTGTCCGTCATTTACAAGCACAGACATCACTGTGTCAACATTTAGGTCACCGTTGATTGGGTTACCTGGATCGAAATCGTTGACTGGCTTGAGAAGCTCAAGAGCGTTTGCGCGATCGATACGAATGTCGATCTGACCCTTTGTCGTGAAATCTACACCAAACGGGCTGACCTGGCTTGGATTGTCGTACTGACGCATGTAGCGCGTAGCCATCCAGCTTGGGCGTGCCTGAATGATATCGTCGAGAGATGTTTCGTTTGGCGTCTCACGAACTGATGTAGACACGAAACCATATGCTGTTTTACCATAACGGAAGTCCCATGCACCGTACTGCTGAACAACTGCACGATTGAGATCTGCCGCTGCTGCATCTTCGAACTCATCATCCGTGTTGATATCTGCCTTAAAGCGCAATGAGTCTGTAAGGTTAGCAACAAAGTGAATGTTCAACGAGTCGTTGTAATTACGTGACGGATCGTTGTACTCTTCTGTCAGGATGTTGTTCGGGTTTGCACCTGTAGGCATGAACTTGCGACCAACACGTGAAGTCGTCGTTGTGTAACGAAGTGTGTCACGATAGGTGCCCGTAGCTGCATCGTAAGCAGCTGGATCTGTTGTTGTTGGATCCAACACAACTGTGATATCACCGCGGAGCATGTTCTGGAATGTTACCGCTGCTGCACCAGTTGCATTGTGACGCCAGATGAAGCGTGGCATCGAGTCAACAACGTGAATGCGGAACTCATAAGACACAGAATCCAACCAACCGAAGTTTACAGTATCCTGTTGCAGATAGCGAGCATTTGTGTTCGATGGATTCTGCTGATTCTTCGGCAGAGTTTCGTTGTCATATGCTTCTGCGTGGAAATACGATGGGTAGATATATACCCAACGAGCGATGTCCTGCTCTGTCCAGTTGTTCTTACGGAGTGAATCAACAAGCTCAACTGAAGGAGGGAAGTTCTTCGCTACAACCTCTACCAATTCGCCACCTGGAACGATGTACGGATTGATTGGACGGCCACGGAACATGCGGTATCCAGTAGCACCCCAGCTTGGGTTGTTGTTTGTTGCATTTGCACGAATCAGCGTGTCACGCAACCAATAACGAAGACCGCTGTTTCCAGTCTTGATGCTCCAGAAGTATGAAAGCTGAGCGTTATCACCAGCATTACGTACTACACGTGGATCATAGAACTTGTTTACGTCAACAGCTGTGATCGAGAAGATAGAATCACGCTCAAACAGATCACGACCAGGGATTGGCTGATTGTTAACATCTGCTGGGTAGCTAGGTGGTTCGTTGAACCAGCTAGGCTGTCCACCACCGCGAGGTGATTGTGCTGCTGTAATTGGAGTATAAAGGCGATTCTCTGTTACGAAAACGCGATTACGATATTCTGGGTGGAGAAGCGGTGATGTTGGGAGTGTGTCAGCTGCACCAGTAAATACTGGTGGGTTTGTGTTGTTGCCAACTGTGAAGCTGAGAGCACCCTTGATAGCATCAACTACGCCATCTTTCCAAAGGATCGTACGTGAAACGATTGTTACTTGATCGCCATCACGTACTGGGAGTGAACGGTAACGCTCACCACCATAATATGTTTCGCTACCGCCGTTTGACACTGGAAGTGCTGGACGGTTGCCAAGGCGGAAGTTTGCACCACCAAGTTCACCAAGTTGTGTTGAGCCTTCCCAACGACGACCTTGGAGAGCTGATGAGTCTTCTGCGATAGCATTGTCTACAAGGAACGAAAGAAGTGTAGCACCTGTACCATACGTTGCAAGGCCTTCGTATGCGCGACGGATGTTAGGATCTCCACCGTTCGATGAGTCTGGAACGAGTTCAACACGAGCGCGGAAGATTGAATCTGTGAGTGCCTTCTGTGCCATGTTTACACGGATGTAGTCACCAGTGCGCTCATTGATTACGAAGAACACAGACTCATTAATTACGCGTGCATCGTTGTTGCTGATTTCTGCAGTACCACTGTAATCAGCGCGTGCTTCAAGAAACACTGGATATCCAATAGGATGGTTGCCAACGAATTCAGTCTGAACTGCTGCAACATCTGCATGAACATCTGCATCATATGGGTTACGAGTCATGCGCTTAACATACTTCTCGTATGATGGTTGCGCTGGATCGTTGTACAGCTTGAGTGTTGGTGGAATACCAACAGCAAAGTCTTCAATAGGTGACATGCGACGGCTTGAGTAATCAGCTGTCTTAATGTCTGTACCCTTATCAAAGATGTCATAGATACGACCTTCGAGAAGAAGTGTATCTGGGATTACACCAATCGCGACTGGTGCATATGTGTAACGCCAATCCGACTCAAATGGACCTTGTTCTGTTGGGTTTGTTGAACCTTGGCGAACAAAACGCATGTGTGTCTTGCCGTTACCAGCAATGAAGAATGTTTCCTGTACGCGACCAAACGATGAAGTGTTTGGCGTGCTTGGAAGAATCGTGTTTACGTTAGCTTCAGTACGGCCCCAGTAGTTGCCACGGAGAGTATCAACACCACCAAAACCGATACCAGTTGTTCCAGCAAGAACACCCTTTGTGTCTTGTGCATCTGGGAGACGAATGATGAAGCGAGCATCATTGTCGTAAATCGAGTTAGAAGCGTAGCTGTATGTCTTCCATGGAAGTGGACCAGTTACTTCACCGAACAATACTGCACCAGCGAGATCACTTGATGCTTCGTTTGTATTGTTTACCAGTGGACCATCTACAACATCCTGAGTGCGGCCGATTGTAGATGTAGCCTTGTTACCTGTGACTAAGCAGCGTGCCATAGCGAGCTTGAGGTCATAGTTATCTGAATACATACCTGCACCGCTGAATGCAACGTTGTTTTGCATACGTACGCGGTCAAACGAGAACGTGTCTACGCGAACGCGGATGCTATCAAGGATGTACAATGCACCACCAAGGCCTGTTCCGTTTTCACGAAGTGTTGTTCCTGGGTGTGTGATCTTGATATCGCCACGCTGAGTTGCACCTGAACCTTGACGATCTGGGTTTGCATATGCTTCGTTTTCGTAGAAACGTGTAAGCATACGCTCATCTGGACGTGGTGAAGCTGTTTGGAATGTAAAGATGTCGTTGCGTGGGTTATAGCCAGTAGCAACACCATTTACGTCATATGTGATTTCATCCATATCTGTAACCATCAGGCGCTTACGTGTAAGCGTATCTGGAGTTACAACGGCAATAGCACCACCGTTACCATTCCATGCCTTATTTGCGCGGAATTCAACACCCTTTACTACGTTCAAGTCTGCATTGATTGTATAGATAGCACCACCACCGCGAACTTCAGATGCAAGGTTAGTTGCAACCTGTCCAACACGGTTATTGAGGAAGTGACCACGAACAAAACGCAGTGTGCGGCGAGCGATTGGAAGATTCTGTGGAATCTGAACGCTGATAGCACCACCTGAGAAGTTGGCTACGTTGTTTTGGAATTCTACACCGTAGTTCGTTCCGTAGATCCAGAGTGGACCCGATGCGCCACCTGCACCATACATGTACATGTTGCGTGCTGTATAGATAGCACCACCATCTACTGAAGCGCGGTTATCGCGGAACTTGATGTTGAAACCATAGTTACGAGCAGTAATGATTCCGTCTGAACCACCAATCCATGGTGATACGGAGTTGTCATTAGTACCGTTTTCTACAAAGATCGCACCGCCACGACCCGACGAGTTGCCAAGGAAGTGTGTCGGTGGGTTGTTATCAAGATTACCACGTACTTGAATCTGCCATGCACCAGTTGATGCATAGATCGCACCACCCTTAGAGAAGTTCCCTACAGATGCTGCACCAGTTGAAGCAAGTGTTGTGATGTATGGTGTTTCTGTCTTGTTTGTTGTGTAACGACCGGCGAAGATTACACTTGTCTGGTTTCCAACGTACACCGCACCACCACGAGCACCTTGAGAAACAGAGTTTCCGTTTGGTGTTGCAGGTTGACGGTTTGTAACATAGTTACTGTTGAATTCCATCGTGTCTTTGCCTTGGAAGTCGTTAACACCAATACCGACTACCATTGGTGTACGACCAGAAACGTAGATAGCGCCACCAAAGGCTTCGTTCTTTTGTGAACGGTTGGTGTTTGCGAACACAGTTGCCGCACGGTCAGCGTCCGTTACAACACGGATACCACCGATACGTACCGTATCTACATCTGATAGCAATACGTGGTTACCTGTAAAGCGTGACTGACGGATACGGCCGAGGTACAACGCCAAACGAGCGTCGTCGATCGACTGACGGTCAACATCAGACATCGTTTCAGGATTTGCATCATATACATAGTCAGTGATAGGAAGTCCTGTAGAAATAGGAGCGCCTGTTACTGGATCTGTCATGAATGGGTTAACCGTTGCAGGATACTTCGGAAGAGCCGAAAGGAATCCTGTTGATACAGCTGGGTACAGCTGAAGCTGCGTGCCTGAATATGTATCGGTTGGCGCCTGCAGGATCTGCACAGCACCACCACGGTAACGTGACATGTTGTTGCGGAAGTTACATCCTACAATCCACGTGCGTGACGAGAATGTCGTGATTGCACCACCACCACCGTTTGTCGCATCAAGAAGGCCTGCATTTGCTGTTTCAGCTTGTGCTGCCGTAAATGCTTGGCCGTTGTTGTTTGTGAGGTATACTGGGCGGTTATCTACAGTTGTATCCTTGCGGAAGTTGACAAAGTCAACATCACGGAAGAATGCAGCACGTGCGCCCGGGAGAACCACGATATGGCCCCATTCGCGTGAGAATGTATTAACGTCTCCAGCCTTGAACGTGATACGTCCTGGTGTAACATTAATACCAGCACCTGTTGCGCGGAACCATGCATTAAGACGGATGGCCGAAATAACCGATCCGAGCTCAAGGCGAGCTGCCTTGTACATGATCGCTTGGGCAGGTGTCAAACCTTGGAGGTTGACATTTGTGCCAAGATCCACATTAAAGATTGTCGAATACTTCGACGGGTGAATCGTTGGCTCCGTAGAGATCGTCGATGTGACGACTCCAGCTGCACCGAAATATGACAAATCATCATATCCAGTGTATGGTGGAACCAGTGGATTCACCGCTGTTGGATTGTACGTCGCAGACGCACGACCATCAGCAATGATTCGACCACCTGTTGAGTCAACCAAACGACCGTTTGGCATAAACTCAACTGTTGTTCCGGGCTCGATCAGAAGCGTTCCACCAATGGTGTACGTGCCACTAATACGATATACGGTGTCACGTACGAATACGCGAACCGCACCCGGAGGAAGACTACCACGGACTTCAACATATGCCGCTTGGGCTATGTTAAATGCCGCGGTTAGCACAAGCAGCAAGCTGCTCAGACGAAACCAACGTTGCATACAACCTCCAGTTGTAAAAACCTTATACTTTAATTTTTTCACGCTTTTCATTTACTCAAAACAGAAAAATGGCGATACCGCCCGATTTTGCTAATCAATTGCCGTGCCAAGACGCGCCAAACCCGATTTTGCGGATGCGGCTACTTCTGACATTTCGAATTTTTTAACGATCAGTCGGTACAATTCCGTTGCTTTTTCTTTGTTGTTTACCTCTTCATAGCACGTAGCGGCATTGAGGTAGCATTGCTCTTCTAGGCCACTATCATCTGCCAGCACAGCTGCCTCTTCATACTTTGCAGCCGCATCAGCAAACTTCTTTTCCAGTTCTAGAGAAGCCGCAAGTCCTTGCAAGGCACCTACTTGCATCAATACAGATGAAGAGGAAGATACTTTTCCGAACTGGTTTGACGCTTCAGAAGCTTTACCTAGGTTTACGTACGCGTTGCCAGCCATGAGGGCTGCTGTTTCTCCAGCAGGTGTTCCTGAGTACTCGTCACTTATCGCAACAAGCCCCTTAACAGGCTGCCCATCCATCGGAGGGAGGCCTTTACCAGTGAGCGCCATTTCGTACTGACCCATATCATAGGCCATACGCACACGTGAGAGGTGTGTCAGCCCCTCGATGTTTAGTTCGCTGTTCTGATGCTCCATGTAGAAGTAGCCAGCGACAACCACCACTACCACACCAACAACACCGGCGATCATCTTCCACTGCCGTGAGAAGAAGTCTACTGCCGCATCAGTTGCCGCAGGCCCAGTAGATACGGGGCTTTCGGTGATGTTGTCTATGTCTTGTGTGCTCATGCACTCCCCAAAATCAGTACTGACTACGGAGCTCTTCCGTGGTCAAAAAGCATTGCCAATTCTCCTACGCTTCTTGGTACGCACACGTAGGTACGCACTCTGCGCAGTGAGATAGACTCGCAAATATAGGTGATAGGGATGTTCCCACCAAAGAGAAATATGAACAGCCCAATATGGGGTAACTATTTCTCAATAATTAGGGTTACAGACGATATCCACACTCAAAACTGGTGTGTTATTCACACTGTCTAGAACGACATTGTAGCCCGAACAGCTGAAACGATATCGTTTACATTGAGAAGGATGGCCTGCTCCAAGCTCTTTGCGAAGCCAACCGGTGTGTCTTTCGAACCAACACGCGCTACTGGAGCATCCAGGTATCGGAATAGCTCTTCGCCGATAGATGAGGCAATTTCCCCACCAAATCCGCCTGTTTTCTTGTCCTCATGCGCTACGACACATCGACCGGTACGCTTTACACTCTCGAAGACCATTTCCTTGTCCCAAGGGGCTAGCGAACGCAAGTCGATAACCTCTACATCTATTCCCTCGGCCGAGAGCTGCTCGGCAGCCTGGAGACTCCAGTGCACCGGCGTGCCGTAGGTTACGATGGTGAGGCTGGATCCGGCTCGGCGGATCTTTGCCTTCCCAAACGGAATGATGAAGTCCTCTGATGGCATCTGAGCAGATGTTGGACGATAGTTATAGAGGAATTTTGGCTCGAGGTACATCGTGGTACCACGCGAACGAATTGCATTGCGCATGAGTCCAACGGCATCGTCGGCAAAGGCCGGACACACAACTCGAAGACCTGGGAGTGTTGTAAATGTTCCTTCAAGGTTTTGCGAATGGTACAATCCACCCTGGATATAGCCTCCCGATGCTAGGCGGATAACCATCGCAGGGGAAAACTGCCCGCGTGTGCGCCAGTAATCGTGCGTGCACTCGATCAGCTGCTCCATAGCCGGCCAGAAGTAGTCTGCAAACTCGGCACCCTCTACAACCACTCGGATGTCGTCGCGGTACCGCGTCATGCCGTTCGCTGTACCAACAATAAAGTCCTCGGCGATCGGTGCGTTAAACACGCGGTCGTTGCCGAACTCATCAAGCATACCCTTACAGACATTGAAAATCCCCTGCTTCTTGTGCGAGGCAACGTCCTGTCCGAACAAAAAGGTGCTCGGATTACGGCGGAATTCTTCCATCATGGCATTAACGATGCCCTCACGGAAGGTAACAACAGGCGCATCGGGTGCTGGCGTACAGCGGACTTCCGAGTCGTCATTGTACCCTACAACTGCATCAGGAAGCAGAAACTGTGTGTATGAAGCTGGTTCTGGGTCCGGAAGGGGCTCTACTGCATCTGCTGCTGCAAAAATGGCCGTCTTGTTCGCTTCTTCGATGGCTGCGAGCTCGGCATCTGTAGCGATCCCCGCCGCGATCAGCGAGGCACGCATGCGCGGGAGTGGGTCGCGACCCTTCATTGCCTCGATGTCTTCCTTGGTGCGATAGAGTTCGTGATTGTCAGAGTTTGAATGCGAACCAATACGGTCACAGTCTGCGTGGACCATTGCTGGCCCCTTGCCGCTTGCTGCATAATCACGGGCAGCAACCATGGTGTTGTAGGAATCAACCGGGTTGCGTCCGTCACAGTAGAAGATCTTCAGGTTCGTAAAGCCGCTGAAGTTTTCTGCGACAATAGGATTTGCCGTCTGCTCATGCAGTGGTACTGAGATTCCGTACTTGTTGTTTTGAATCACAAAGACAACAGGAAGCTTTTCGCGGTCTGCTCCGTTAACGGCTTCGTAGTAGTATCCTTCTGATGTTGTGCTATCTCCAGTTGAGCAGAATACAACTTCGTCGCCCTTGAACTTCTTGATCGAGCGGGCTGTACCTACTGCCTGCTGCGAATGGTTTCCAGTGCAGGATGATGAGTTCTGAAGGTTAATCGAAATCTTGGCAAAGTGGTTGCTCATGTGACGTCCACCACCGGCTACGTCGGCATCTTTCGAAAGACCATTAGCAATGATCTCTTCTACTGTTACGCCCGCTGCAAGGGATGTAAGCATGTCGCGGTAGTATGGGAACAGGAAATCTTTACCCGGACGGAACACCTTGCCTAGTGCCAACTGAATGCCGTCATGTCCAGCAAATGGTGCATGGTAGGACCACCCCTTTGCCATCTTGAGATAGTTGGCAGCCTTTTCATCTAGCCTACGTCCCAAGTGCTGGGTCTTGTACCATTCCAACAGCACGTCCGCTTTGATTCCCTTAAGGTCAAACAACTCAACCGCGGGTGCTGCCGAGGGCTTGACAGGGGATTTCGATGCTGATGTATTCTTTGCTGGCGGTGTTTTTGCCTTGGCCTTAGCCATGGTGTTCTCCTGATTTCGTCGATTAAGTATTTCGTTGTTAGCGGCTCTTCTTAACAAAGCTGAGCCATCCGTACGGGTCTTCGCCCGACACGGTGATGTTGTGAAATGCCTGCTGTAGGGCCCGCGTCATTGGTCCAACCTTGCCACGTCCTACGGCGATGCGGTCTACTGATGTCACGGGCGCTATCTCGCTGGCTGTGCCAGTGAGGAACATTTCATCGGCCACATACAACATTGCCCGGGGTATGTTTTGTTCGCGCACGGTAATTCCAAGCTCTGTGGCCAGGGTGATAACCGTGTCGCGGGTAATTCCCGGAAGCAACGATGTTGCGGCAGGGGGCGTTACAAGTTCGTTGTCGATAACAAGAAAGACGTTCTCGCCCGAGCCTTCTGCAACGTTACCGTATGAATCTAGACAAATTCCTTCTGCGTAGCCGTTTTCAACAGCTTCCATCTTTACAAGCTGGGAGTTCATGTAATTACCGCCAGCCTTGGCAAGGGAAGGCATTGCATTGGGCGTGATGCGGTCCCACGAAGACACACAAACATCCACGCCGTTGGAGGCGGCGTCATCGCCGAGGTATGCGCCCCATTCCCATGCAGCGATGTAAACATCTAGCGGACACCGCAGGCCATAGACTCCCATGTCGCCGAATCCGCGCAGGGCAAATGGACGTATGTAGCAACGCCCGAGTTTGTTGCGTTTTACCAGATCAACAGCTGCTTCAGAGAGTTCATCTACAGAGAACGGCAGCTGCGAACGGTACACCTTCAGCGAATGATGTAGTCTGCGCATGTGCTCTGGCAGACGGAATATCGCCGTACCCTTCTCGGTATCATAACAGCGGATGCCCTCAAACCACGAGGAGCCGTAATGCACCACGTGAGACAACACGTGAATTGTTGCTTTCTCAAACGGGATAAAGGTCCCGTTCTTCCATATCGTCTTTGTAGGTGTGATCGGCATCACGCACCTCGCTCTATTCGTTGATCATTACTCGGCTGCATCCAAAGCCCCCTTCATCAGTTCGGTAACAATGGATGGATTCGCAGACCCCCCGGAGGCCTTCAATACTTGTCCGACAAAGAACCCGAGCAGGTTGGTCTTGCCTTCGCGGTACTTTTTGAGGTTATCCGGGTTTGCACGTATTACGTCTTCTACCATCGCCACAAGAACCGATACATCAGAGACCTGACGCAGGCCACGTTCCTCGATAAACTCCGCAGCAAGCTTGTTGCTGCCGAGCATGTCTGGGAAGAGTTCTTTTGCCGTCTTGCTACTGATGGTCCCATCGGCAATCACATCGATCAGCGACGCTAGCTGCTGCGGGGTAATGCCCACATCATGAATCTCACATTTCTTCTCACCGCGGATTCGCAGAAGCTCAGTCATGATCCAGTTACTTACCAACTTCCATGTTTCCTGGGAAGGGGCTTTCAGGACGGCGCATGCAGCTTCATAGTAGGATGCTACCGATGCTTCATCAACAAGAATTGCGGCATCGTACACGGGCAGTCCGTAGTCGGATACAAACCTGCGTTTTTTGGCAAGGGCTAACTCAGGCAGCTCGGCCCGAAGTTCTTCGAGCCACTCTGCAGATACCACTACCGGACCGAGATCTGGCTCGGGGAAGTACCGGTAATCGTGAGCCTGTTCCTTTGAGCGCATAACCTTGGTCTGCCCATTGCCGGCATCCCACATCAGGGTTTGCTGCGATATTGATCCGCCCCCTTCAAGTGTGGCTATCTGGGAGTTGATCTCGTATTCAATGGCCTTCTCAACGTTCCTGAAGGAGTTGAGATTCTTTACCTCGCGCTTGGTTCCAAAGCGTTCCTGTCCAGCAGGACGCACAGAGATATTTGCATCGCAGCGCATGCTTCCTTCTTCAAGGTTGCCGTCGCAAATGCCAAGATAGACCAAGATCTGGCGCATCTGCTGCAGGTAGAGGTATGCTTCTTGCGGGGTGCGGATGTCTGGCTCGCTCACGATCTCGATAAGAGGCACTCCTGCACGGTTGAGATCCACCAAAGTGTCGATATCAAGATCGTGAATACTCTTTCCGGAGTCTTCCTCCATGTGAATGCGAGTAATGCCGATCTGCTTTACGCCAGATTCTGTCTCGATCTCCACATGCCCCTTGTAGCAGATTGGGTCTGCAAACTGGGTTATCTGATACCCTTTCGGTAGGTCAGGGTAGTAGTAGTTCTTGCGAGAAAATGTTGATCTCTCGCGAATACTACAGTTTGTGGCCAGGCCCATTTTAACGGCGTAGGCAACGAGGTTTTCGTTGAGAACGGGCAAGGTACCAGGGTGACCAAGACATATCGGACACACATTTACATTCGGCTGCGCGCCGTACTCGGTAGGACAGGAACAAAAGGCCTTCGACGCAGTTGTGAGCTGCGCGTGAACTTCTAATCCAATAATTGCTTCATAGCCCGAGTGCATGGAGTGTCCGTACGTATCCAAAGGACGTCAAAACTACGGAAAATCGCCTGTTCTGGGGTGTGTTAGATAGGTAATCGGCGGATATCAACGTTACCGCCACACAACACGATGCCTACGTTACACCCACGTGCAAGACCGGGATTTTCCAGTAACACAGCAAGTGTTACCGCAGCGCTGGGCTCAATCACTACCTTGAGACGCTCCATGATGCGATAGGTGGCCTCGCGAATTGCATCTTCTGATGCAGTGATGATCTCAACATTCGCTGCTTGGAGATGCGAAAACGTAACATCTCCTAGGCCCGTTCGAAGTCCATCGGCAACGGTCAAGGCATTGGTAGGGGGCTGAAGAACGCCCGTTCGCATGGATTCCTGAGCGTCAGAAGCTATCTCTGGTTCTGCGCCGACAATTCGAATACCGGGGTTTAGCGCCCGCACGGCCGTTGCTACTCCGCTCATGAGCCCGCCACCGCCCACCGGGGCCATTACAATGTCTAGCTCTGCAACATCTTCCAAGAGCTCGAGCGCAACTGTACCTTGCCCGGCAATAACACGCTCGTCGTTGTAGGGTGGGACAGGATGTGCTCCCGTGCTCTGCACGATCTTCTCCATGGTTTCAAGTCGCGAGGCCAGTGTTGGTTCGCAGAGAACCACTTCTGCGCCGTACTCGCGCACAGCCTGTTGTTTCACGCTGGGTGCGTTGTTGGGCATAACGATTGTGCATGGTATGGAGCGTAAGCCAGCGGCATAAGCAAGTGCCTGTGCATGGTTTCCACTTGAATGCGTCACTACACCTCGGATAGAGGCGTCAGCATCCAGCTGGAGGACAGCATTCAGTGCCCCGCGCGCCTTAAACGCCCCAACCTTTTGAAGGTTCTCGCATTTAAACCACAACTGCGCACCAACCATGTGGTTGATGGCTTGCGATGTTAGCACAGGTGTGTGATGCACATACGGTCGTATGCGCTGGTGCGCTGCGCGTATGTGTTCGAGGGTAATCACAAGCCCCTTTGCCTACATGTTCCTACGGTACTGTCCACCAACATCGTAGAGTGCATTGGTCATCTGTCCAAGCGAACACACCTTAGCCGCCTCCATTAGCGCTTCAAAGATGTTGCCGTTTTGAATCGCGGTCTGGCGCAGGGTATGTAGGGCTTGCGCTGTGGCATCTCCGCTGCGGTTCTGCACCATACGAACGTTGTTGATCTGTTGTTCTTTTTCGTCCGTGGTAGACCTAATAACCTCTGCTGGGATAACGGTCGGACTTCCCTTGGAACTCAGGAAGGTGTTCACGCCAACGATTGGATACTCGCCGGTGTGCTTGAGTGTTTCGTAGTACAGAGACTCTTCCTGGATTTTGTTCCGTTGATACATGTTCTCCATTGCTCCCAACACACCACCACGATCAGTGATGCGACGGAACTCCATGTAGACGGCCTCTTCAACCAGGTCTGTGAGTTCTTCAATGATGAACGACCCCTGGATTGGATTCTCGTTCTTTGCCAGACCCAACTCTCGGTTGATGATGAGCTGAATTGCTACCGCCCTGCGAACACTCTCTTCTGTTGGTGTTGTGATCGCCTCGTCGTAGGCGTTTGTATGCAACGAGTTGCAGTTGTCGTAGATGGCATACAGGGCCTGCAGCGACGTGCGGATGTCGTTAAAGTCGATCTCCTGCGCGTGCAGGGACCGTCCTGACGTTTGAATGTGGTACTTCAGCATCTGTGAGCGCTCGTTGCCACTGTACTTGTGCTTCATGGCCTTGGCCCAGATCTTTCGAGCAACTCGGCCAATGACAGAATATTCTGGGTCTACCCCATTCGAGAAGAAGAACGAGAGATTCGGTGCAAAGTCATCGATATGCATTCCTCGTGAGAGGTAATACTCAACGTAGGTAAATCCATTGGCAAGGGTAAACGCAAGCTGTGTGATCGGGTTTGCACCGGCTTCTGCGATGTGGTAACCAGAGATAGAAACCGAGTAGAAGTTTCGAACCTTTTCATCGATAAAGTACTTCTGTACATCACCCATCATTCGCAGAGCAAACTCTGTCGAAAAGATGCACGTGTTTTGCGCTTGATCTTCTTTGAGGATGTCTGCCTGTACCGTTCCGCGTACGTTTTGCAATGCGCGCTGCTTACATGCTGCATAGGTTTCTGCATCGAGTACTTGGTCTCCTGTAACGCCTAAGAGCATAAGGCCAAGACCGGTGTTTCCCTCGGGTAGGTCGGTAGAACCATCGCCATGACGGTACACTGGACGCAGTAGCCCCTTTGCCGAATAGATCTGATCGATCTTGGCTGATACCTCTGTTTCGAGTCCACGCTCTCGAATAACCTTTTCGCACTCTTGATCGATCGCTGCATTCATGAAGAATGCAAGTAGCATTGGTGCCGGACCATTGATCGTCATCGAGACAGATGTTGTCGGTGCGCAAAGATCAAATCCAGAATAGAGCTTCTTTGCATCATCGAGCGAAGCAATGCTCACGCCCGAGTTGCCGATCTTGCCGTAGATATCAGGACGGTAGTCCGGATCCTCGCCATAAAGTGTAACGCTGTCGAATGCAGTTGACAGACGTGCTGCGGGCATTCCAAGCGACAGGTAGTGGAATCGTTTATTCGTACGCTCTGGTCCACCCTCGCCAGCAAACATGCGCGTTGGATCTTCGTTCGTTCGCTTGAACGGGTACACACCAGCAGTGTAGGGAAATTCACCAGGGACATTTTCTTGCATACACCAGCGCACGATTTCACCCCAGTCTGAAAACTTCGGTAGGGAGATCTTCGGCACTCGGGTATGTGCTAACGATTCAGTATGGTTTTTGACCTTGATTTCTTTGCCGCGAACAACATACGTGTAGTGTTCGCCTTGATATGACGCTTTCTTCACTTCCCAAGAGTCAAGTAATGTGCGTACTTCATGGTGAAGTTTTGCTTCGAGTTCAGCGGCTCGCTGCTCTAAAGCGGCAACCGCTACGTCTGTCTGGGTCTGCTCTGATGTCATGGTGATATCTAGTTGTGTTTCACGTGGTACAGTTTTGCCGCGCTACTCAAGCCCCCTAACCATAGGGTAGACACTTCGCCAGGCGCAAGAGTTACTTGTGTTGGTGCAAGAACAATAGTTTGTGTATTGGCCTTCTTTGCAAGAATTGTGACTTGTCCGGCCGGCAGTTCAGTAAACTGCATCTTGCCGTTGGCTGTTGACGATGCTTGACGAAACTCCATCAGCGCACACCCGTCAATAATCACTTCAATGCCGTTTACAATTCGGTAGAAATCCAGTGCCGGCGCATCCGGCGACAGGTGCATCACACGAATTGTAGCTGAGTTTTGGGAAAGGGGCTGAACAAGATCAACAACTTCAATACCTGCTATGTTCGGCGGGACCATTGAACCGGTAACGAAGAGGGTCTTCCGTGACCGAAGCGTTGTTGTGGTAAGCGTTTCTTGAATCAGCGGTGTTGTGTTCACAAACACACCCGTTGTATGGGTGCCTATCTCGAGATCTACATATCCGGATGATTCCGAGAACTGGATGTTAGCCGTTTGCGGTTTTGGCGCGCCATCTACCCTAGCCTCGAATGCCTTCAATCCGGCCACCGCATTTACGATCTGATACTTGCCAACATCAGGAGGAATACGTAGGTCGAACATCTCTGATGTTGCGTCATCGTCTGAATACATTCGAGCTCGAAATGGAAATGTATCCTCGAAAGAAAGCGATCCGCTCAGGAGCACCGTATACGAAACACCAGCCTTAAGTGTAACGCTGCCGTAGGCTGCCTCATACTGCTCGTTTGTTGTGCGGAGAAGTGTAATATCATGCTCGCCTGCTTCAATGTCTACGACGTTTGATATCGTACATATCCCAAGCTGCGTAGATGGAAGAACCTCCATTCCGTCGAGTTTTAGGGAGAGCTCTGTGCCGTCTTTTGTTGCGTTGATCACCCGAATACGCGCACGTCCAGAAGGGGGCGCAGAGGCATCTTCGCGCAGTACGCATTCTTCCGGACGCCGAACGCAATTGAAGACAGCCGTTGAAGGAAACAACACAAGACTGTAGTTCAGAGGGTTAAGTGTTGTTCTTCTTCTAGCAACGATAGCGTTGGTTGCAACATCGAATGCCCGTATCTCGATGCTGTCTGTTGTTGGTTCAAGAATGGTGCGTCCACTGACACCACCAGACAACTGACTAGCGAAGACTTCGCTGTTGTTGATCTCCACTCTTGCCATTGCAGTGTTGCCGTTATAGAACCGTATGGCTGCCTTTTGCGTATCCGGTGTAACCGGATCCGATCCACTGCAGGCCGTGAGCAACACAACCGCGGTGAGAGTCCATATGGTGAGGGCTATTCTCATTTCTGAAGCTGCTCGATTACACCGCGTAGTTGCCACAATGAACGGGCTAGTTGCGATTGCTCCTCAACAAACGCGTCGTATCGACGGTTGCTTTCAACGATCTCAGCAAGGTATCGCGTACGATCGGGAGGGATGATGTAGATCTTTTCACTCATTTCGTCGGTTACCATGTACGAAGACGTCCATGAAAGCGAACACTTCTGAACAAGGAGATCATTCACTGCACGATAGAGTGTGTTGGCGCCGGGGTCGTTGAACTGTGATGCGATTGTGCCGTAGACGGGCATGTCATCGAGTGGACTCGAGAAAAGTTGTCGGCTTCGTTGATACTGCTTTCGAACATCCCGCAGGGCATCCAGTGCGCCCCGTTTATCAAACTTGTTAAGAGCAATGATATCTGCATAATCGATCATGTCGATCTTCTCAAGCTGTGTTGCTGCGCCGAATTCAGGCGTCATCACATACATGGCCACGTCTGCAAGATCCGTGATCTGCGAATCACTTTGACCAATACCTGCGGTTTCAACTACGATCAAATCATACTGTGCGTACGACAAAATCTTGATTGCATCCCGCACGTGAGGGTTAAGCGCCACGTTTGATTCACGCGTAGCAAACGAACGCATGTAGACGCGTGGATCGCTTACCGCATTCATTCGAATACGGTCGCCCAGGAGCGCTCCGCCTGTTTTGCGTTTCGACGGATCGACGCTCACAACTGCAATGGTCTTATCAGGATGATCCAACAGAAATCTGCGGACAAGTTCATCTGTAAGGGAAGATTTCCCTGCGCCACCGGTGCCTGTTATTCCGAGTACCGGACTCCGCTTGGCATCATTGGCAAATTCAATAAGGGTGTGCTCGCCCCGTTCCGCACAGGATATTGCCTGAGCGATAGCCATTGGGTCTTTTGCTTGTACGCGGCTTGAAAGGGATGCTGACTCAGGTACCGGAGGAATGAAATCGCTCTTCTGGACAAGATCATTGATCATACCCTGAAGACCCATCGCACGACCGTCATCAGGGGAGTATACCCTTGTAATGCCGTTTGCATGGAGTGTTTCGATCTCCGACGGAAGTATCGTTCCACCGCCGCCGGCGAAAATGCAGATATGCTTGGCGCCCCGTTCATCCAACAGCTGGCGCATATAGGTCAGGTACTCTACATGTCCGCCCTGGTAGGACGTCATGGCAATAGCCTGCGCATCTTCCTGAATTGCGCACTCAACCACTTCGCGCACGGATCTGTTGTGACCAAGGTGGATAACCTCGCAGCCGGTGGCCTGAATGATTCGGCGCATCACATTGATCGCCGCATCGTGTCCGTCAAACAACGACGCCGCAGTAACAATGCGAACCTTTGTGGAGGGTGTGTAAGGTGCTGGTGATTGCATCATAAAGCCTGTTGTGTGGACAACCGGGCAAAACTACGGAGGTTCGGCGCGTGTTAGGTTTGTGCGTGCAGGCGAATCTTATCATGCTAGGCGGCGCCGAAGAAATTGGTGCCAATTGCTGCTATCTGGAGCTCGATGGTACGGGAGTGCTGATCGATGCCGGACTGCATCCACGAGACCGCACTGTAAGTGCTTTCCCCAACATAGACTTACTGGAAAACTACCCGGCAGACATCCTTGCAATAACACATGCACACACAGACCACATAGGGGCCCTACCATATGTTATGCGCCGGTTGCCGTATCTGCGTCCTATCATGACGCCGGCAACGCGAGACCTGAGTCAGATTGTGATGCACAATGGCGCAAAACTCCTACGCACAGAAATTGGGAGGTCGTTCCCGGCGCAATGGCTGGAGTTCTTCGACCAAGAGGTCATTGAACAACTGCGGTATGCGTTTGAGGCATTGCCGTATGAGGAGCCCCTTACCATTCGCGGTTATTCCGGAAGGTCGAACGTTGCCATGACCTACCACTGGTCGGGTCACATTCTGGGATCTGCCAGCGTTTCGCTGGAGTGCAAAGGCCTGCGCATCCTCCATACAGCTGATGTGAAGTTCGACGATCAGGTTGTTCTTCCTAAGGCGCGCCTTCCTCGAAGTCACGTTGACGTGCTTATTACCGAGTGCACAAATGCTGCATCAGATCATACCCCGACGTTTCCCGAGGAGGCTAAGCGGCTTGCTGCCTTTATCAATGGCATTTCCCAGAACAACGGCTCCGTGCTTATTCCCACATTTGCGATGGGTAAACTGCAGGAAATGATACCCATGCTCTATGGGCTGATGAGGCGGGGAAGTATCCCACACATGCCCATTTTTACAGGGGGCATGGGGGTTCGGATCAATAAGGTATACGACCAGTACTGCTACAGCGATCCCATGCGCCGACCTGGGTTTGAGGTTTCAGACATTCCCCAGGAACGTCTTCGCAGAAGCGAGCTGGATACCGGCGGCTTTTTCAAGCAGCCATCGGTCGTACTTGCCCCCTCCGGGATGATGAACGCGGGTACAATGTCGCATCAACTAGCTCTAAAGTGGATGGGGCTTCCAAGCTATGGTATAGCCTTTGTCGGATATCAGGATGAAACATCTCCTGGATATGCGTTGATGATGTCTGAATACAAGAAACCGTTCGACTTTGGAACCAAGTCTGTTTCTCGGTCCTGTCAGATCGAACGGTTTCGATTTAGTGGACATGCATCACGGGAGGATTTGGTGGCGTTAGCTGTGGACACAAGACCATCAACCGTCGTGATAACACATGGCGATACCGCAGCCTGTGAACGCCTTGCAATGGAGATCCACGTACAGCTACCCAATGCGCGGGTTATCATCCCTAGGGTAGGGGCTGTATACACCGTAGGTAGTGATAACGCCTAGTGTGATACAACGAGCCAGCTTCTATAGGCGCCTCCATTGACGAGCTTGAGCACTACCGTATAGGTGCCGCTCTGCAATGCAGACGTATGAACCACACATGAACGCGTGGATTGCGCTGGTTCGAAATGCATCACCACCGCTCCTTGAAGGTTGATAACATCGATAGACGAGGCGTCGTATCGGGTCCATGCCACGCGCGCGCGATCTACAGCTGGAAACGGGGTAACCAACAGAGCATCTGTTGTTAACGATTGGTCTTCAATCGAGGTTGCGAAACTCGAGGCGCTGTTTATGGAGTGAAAGCCCGATGAAAACTCTGCACGCTTTGGTAGATCTGCATCGCGTACAACGAATCGGTACATTTTTCCCGGACGCAGTGTGGTGGGAATCGTCCACAGAAACTGTCCATCTGTAGCATTAACTGACGTTGCTATAGTGGTACTCCGACGCTGCTCGCCGTCCCATAACTCTACATGCACATGTTTGGCATGCAAACTTTGATCCCACGTTATCCTCACAGGCGACCCATGTCGGAGCGGTGTTTCGAATGTTCCACCCGCAGGCCACACCCCAGCGTGCAGTGTTGTTGCTGTCAATAAGATCATATACAGTGCTATTGTCATGATTGTACTCCGTGAAGTTGGTTTATAGTTTGATGTTCTCTGGTGCGCTTATCGCACCACAGCCCGTGATGTATACCATTGCCCCTTGAATTCGTAATCTGCGTTCTCATGGTATCGTTTGATATACGGGGCTTGGTGGGTTCGCATCCCCCAAAGCGTCTGGCTATCTTCTAGAATGGTGCACTCTGCGATAAAGTCATCCTGATCATCTGGTGTTACGAACGCACCAATGAGATCTACGCCTGTCTTAATGATATCTGGCAGCAGCATTTTCCAGTCCAACGCCGCCATATCCACCGGTACATTGAATTTTGCTACACGTTTTCGAAGGCTATCGATTACGTCACCTAGCCTGTTGACTAAGCAGTCGTTATCGTCTTTACAGTCTTCATCCCACGTTGACATTCTTACCCATGCCAGATCTGCTTGGTCCATCCATGATGTCTGAAGCCAGAGGGAACGTTCGCCGAAGGCGAGTGGACCATCCTCATCGCCGTGAACAGTTGTGCACTCTCCAATAGCCCCTTGCTGTTCCTCACATGAGGGCATACGCGTAAAACCATGTTCGGTTAGGAGTGCCTTCCTTGCGGTTAAGTCCCCACCATAGACGGCATGGTATAACTCGCCTCGATTGACAAATGGCCAAAGGTCCCAGTCTCCATCATCGAAGAACTCAATAGTGTTGAGCTTGACTCCAAAGCCAGGCATCTCCATGCGCCGCAGCGCGAACGTTTGCGCCGCACGAAGCATCTGACCCGAATACGAACGAATGCCAGTGCCACATGTTAGATCAATTGACCCTGTGTGCAACGCCTGCTTTCGTGGCTTGGTTGCTGGGTCGCAGATAAAGAATTCAACAACATCGAGAAACTGTCCAGTGGACGATAAGATGTTTGTGTTGCCTGAAGTATCGGCATGGACGTAAAAGTCAAGATCCTGTTCATGGGGATTTGTAAGAAGAGCGTTGTCGAAGCTTTCGGCAGACACTGTTTTGTCGAACACCGACAAGGGGTCTAATGGTAGCGAAAACCGTAGACGTACGGGCGTTCCTCTGCGCGGTACGTACTCGAGCTGGCGTCCGTCTTTGGGCTCGTCCGCGTCACGATCATAGTAGAGAAGTGGATCGAACCAGCGTTCTTCGAACCGTGCATGCTGACGTTCCCCGAGAGCATTAACGCGGACTCTTAAGCCTATAGACTCAATGACCATTTGTTGACGGAATGCTGCCTGTATTCTAATCTCTCGATGATCGAGCGGTTGTCCACTGCAGTCGGTTGCGTCAAAGGCCGCTATGTCTGTGTCGACAACCAGGCGATATGTTGCGGGATGTGCTCCAGTTCCGCCCCCTGACGGAATCACATAGCGGGGTAACGCACTCCACCAACGCCACTGCTGACCGCGGTGTTGAGCAGGGTGAACCACGAGGCGGATGTTGTCTCCGCATCTAAGCTGATATCGCGTTGCGTTCGTGGCTAGGTCAGGACACCCTGTCGATGTTAGTGGCACCCATTCCCGTTGCCCAGCAATAATCTGTTCTCGTTGAACCTCGATCATTGTTTCAGGGTGCGGATGCTTGTCTCTCAGAACATCCAATGGATCCTCAGAGCCGAGCAACACACTTTCAATGCGAAGATCAATGGCTACTCGACGTACAAAAAACACAACATGGTTTTCCGGATCCAGCATTTCTGCTGTTATGCAATACTCTCGCAGGCCTTGATCAAACCACACAGGATGTCCTATGGACTGGTCGCAGTACCCAATGATCTCCCAACATCTGTCGGCGGTAACACAGAGTGGCCGTACTCCCTGTACCGTAGACTCGTATTCGTTTGGTGTGGTAAATCGCACAGCGTCTGCTGCATTGAACAATGGATCTGCATCTATGTCTGTAATGCTTCCTCGCAGTCGATACATGTCCTGAAGTGTTGGCTTCAAGACCTGAAACTTTGGATTGAGCGAAATGTTGTACACAGACATCGCTTTCCTGCTTGGAATCACAATTGCAGATGCCCCCACGATAGACCCTTGATACGACCACATTGAGAAGAGGGATTCTTTTCCGGGTTTTGCAATACACAGGAGGTTACCTCTCGAAACATGAGAGGAGATCAGCGTGGTGTCTGTTACTAGTCCGAGATACTCACCGGATGTTGTATAGACATCTACACTACCACCACTATCAACCTCGATGCGCACCCGTATTGAGTCATGACGTTCATACACGGCTTCTACTCGAATCATACCCTGCATATTCTCGCACGAGATCTCACATGCAGACTGCAGTGTGGTGTCGCCGTGCAACTCAGGCAACAGTGGACAGTCCCAATGTGAAAAGACAAGGTTGGGTTGCAGTATATGTGGAGCCCGCACCCTAAGTGTATCGCCTGACACGACAACCCGATTGTTGATTTCAAGGTCGGAGAAATCTCCCTTGTGCATTCTGTTGCCAAACCGTTCACGCACAGAGCATTCTACTTTGGTGGCACCTCGTACCATGGATTCATACATTCGATCAAGCTGTGTATCTCCTGCATACCACGAGCACCGCACTCTCAATCGCAGCTGTGCGTTAGGTTGCCAGCGCCCTGCGGGCAGGATGCGCACATATGCACCTGTACACACAGTTGTATGTGGTACAGAACTCCAGGTTCCAGTATTGGCAAGTTGTTCAACAATGAATACACTATCGATTACACAGCCAGATGGTAGTGGGCTCGTGAGCTCCAACTCCAAGGGCTGACTGCAATTCATGGCGTTATTAGGAATGCTACAACGAAGAACGGACGGAACATCTGGAGCGGTTAAAAATGTATACTCTCGTGTACCAGAGAGACATCGATATCGCGTGTTGGGAAGAAGCCTTCGGGGCGTCCATGTAAACGTGTACTCATCGTTGAGCGCGTATCGGCCGCCAACGCGATGTCGAATCCACGTATCGCGCGGTGTCACCAGCGCAATAGAATCGCGCAGGACAACGAACGGAAAGTCTGGCAACCGCCACAGAGTTGTATCAATGGGGTACTCACATCGAATGGTGAATGCAGCCGAGGGAGAAACATCCATCTGACCGTCTGATGGAAACAAAACATTCCAAGCGTCTTGTCCACGCGCCAGCACTTGGGCCAGCAGGAATACAATGGTAATACGCAGTAGCATACACAACCTCCATATAAGAGTGAAGCCAATCGACGCATTGTTGAGCGTCTTGTGGCAGTTGTGCGTTCTACTAGTTAAAACGTGACGTAGTGAGTCAGGTTACTTCAGTGATAATGCAAACATTGCCGGCCAGTTTTTACCGGTTACGTACATCAACTTCGCAGTTGAATCCCACGCAATACCATTTAACACATCCGTATATGGCGTCCGCTCATTTTGTGGTAGAATCCCTGTAAGATCTATCACACCTGTTACATTTCCAGTGCTCGGAGAGATTCTCACAATCTTATCGGACTGCCAGATGTTGGCCCATAGATCGCCATTGATCCATTCAAGTTCATTCAGCTGTGAGACAGCCATGCCATCGAGAGTAACAGCAATCGTGCGTACAACCGTCCACGAGGTGGGGTCAAGCACTGTTACAAGACTTGTTCCATTACTCATGTACAGATGTTTACCGTCATTCGTAATGCCCCAACCCTCTCCTGTATATGAAAAGGTCCCTTGTTGTTTCAGTGTTTTGGCATCAAACACAAGACCCTCCTGGTTTAACCAGGTAAGCATGTAAATCCTACCCGACAACTGTGTGATGCCTTCGCCGAAGTATCGTGCGTTCAAAGGGGTACTCTTTTCTACGTTACCTGTTGCAATGCCAACGCGCCGCAGCGACGAGGATCCATATTGACCGGTACTTTCTAAAAATGCCCCTTGATAGATCTCTAATCCCTGCGTGAATGCATTACTATCGTGCGGATACCGCTGAGCAACGGTATAGGAGATTTGTTGCACGGGTGGTTTTTGTGGTGTGGGTTCTTCGGGTGGGCTTTCCTGAGGTGTGTGTTTGTTGGAACACGCAGCAAGGATGGCACAAAGAATGCTTATTACAACAAGTCTATGTAGGTTCGTGACCATAGATTAACTGATAGTTTAGATCAGCTAAACTACCGAGATTCATTTTCATGTTGTAGGGATATGTCGACTAGCGCTTTTGTACATCGATATAGTGTTGTGCTCTGTGCACTCTGGGTAGCTTTTTCAGCATGTTCAAATGAACAAGCAGGGGGAAGAGATAGTGCAGCCTCTCAAGATAGTGTCTCCAAGCAACAGCCTGTGAGCAGGAACAACCGAGACAGGATAGACTCGATTATGAAGCGATATCCGCGTATCGGATATCACCGTCTTGCAATCACAGATCAGCGCACGCTTGATAGTCTGCGTGCTGTGTGTGCAAAGAGTGACTCCACATTCGAGATGTATCGAATTGCAACACTCCTGAACCGCAAAGACCTGCGGTATATGCGTATTGGCGATACCCTTGTTATGCCCGATTCAAACTATACGGATGTGCTTGCGTACAGCATATTTCCGCAATACTGGAAAGGGGCTGACACAATCAAAAAGATCATTGTAGTTAGCCCGAAGTGGCAGGCATATGCATGCTACGAATACGGCGTGCTTGTCCGTTTTGCAGCAACAAACAGTGGAGAGGAGCGCAAGCCATCGTTCCCAGGACGTTATGCTGTCAACTGGAAGCAACGACTGCGAATATCTTCACTGAATAAGTTCTGGAGGCTACCGTACACGGTGAACATTCATCTCCATGCTGGTAGTGCTTTTCATCAATTTGATATGCCTGGAAGACCTGTTTCGCACTCGTGCTTTCGTCAATTCATGCACGATGCCGAGTGGTTATTCAATTGGGTGTCCCAGGCAAAGTACGACACCGTCCTGCGCAGATATACGCCATTTAGCGGCACGCCAGTGATCGTATTGGATGTTTTTGATTTCACCAGAAAACGTGGCGGTCCGTGGCTAGATCTTGAATCAAACAACAGCGTCGTGATTGATCTACCGCAAGATCCGATGTCGATGGAAGAGGCGCTCATTCCTCTTTCGCAGGTTCCGCACAATAGCCGTGGATCTCTCAGAAACATCAACAGATACATCACTGCTGATAGTGTGCTTCGCGAACGTGGTATAATACGTGACGGCGTTACGCTTCGCGAATCGATAGACTACAACAGACTTCGTGCGAAAAAAGAGGCCGCGAAGAAAAAGGGACTCGAAGAGCAGCAACCTGCACCTTCAGCTACTGACAACTGATCGTCTCTCCTCAGCTCGGAAAGAAGTTCTTATCGGCGAGGTCTTCAGGCAGAAAACCACTATAGCCAGAGATGTTCTGTGCGGGTGGATAATTCCTTAGGTGCATTGGCACGGAAACCGGCGTTCCAGAGCGCACGAGAGCTAGCGCCTCATTGATCGCATTGTACGACGTTCGCGATTTCGGCGCGTTGGATAGATATGTCACCACGTGACCCAGCACTATACGACCCTCTGGCATACCTATGCGCTCTAGTGCTTGATATGCAGAAACCGCCAGCTGCAATGCTTGTGAATCTGCCATGCCAACGTCTTCACTCGCAAAGATCACAAGCCGGCGAGCAATGAATAACGGATCTTCACCTGCATCAATCATTACCGCACAGTACAACAATGCTGCGTTAGCATCGCCCCCTCGCATTGATTTGATTAGTGCTGAGATGGTGTCGTAATGGTAGTCTCCGGCTCTGTCATATCGGGCAAGGGGCTTTTGGATCGCACGCTCAATTGCATCTGTTGTCAGATGCACAATTCCTGCTTCGGACTCTTGAGCTGCCATGATAATGGTCTCAATGATGTTTAGCGCTTTGCGAGCATCACCAGAAGCAACTCGAAACAGAGAGTGCCAGTCCTCAACGTATACTTCAATACCACGAGTTGTAGCAATCATACTGATTGCACGCTCTAACACTTTGCGGATATCATTATCGGTGAGAAGATTCAGGAGGTAGACCTGACATCTCGACAATAGAGCATTGTTGATCTCAAAGGATGGGTTTTCCGTTGTTGCGCCGATTAGAGTGATATGTCCGCGCTCTACCGCATGAAGCAGGGCATCCTGCTGTGATTTCGTAAACCGATGGATCTCGTCAATAAACACAACCGTCCGCCGCCCCTTCGTTCGCAGTATTTCTGCTTTTCGAAGTACCTCGCGGAGTTCTTTAACACCCGAATCCACAGCGCTCAAACGCTCTATGTGCGCCCCCACGGCCGTAGTGAGGATGTGGGCAAGGGTGGTCTTTCCTGTTCCTGGCGGACCCCATAAAATCATCGACGGTAGTTCGTGGCGCTGCACAAACGTCCGAAGGGGTGCCCCTTCGCCTAGCAAATGGGACTGTCCGGCTACATCATCAATCGTGCGAGGTCGAACAAGCTCAGCGAGCGGACGAAACCCCTGCTTAGACTCATCGTTCTGATCAAGGGGTGTAAGGTCTTCAAATAACGAATCCATGGTATTGGAAGATACCAACACAACGCTATCTGGTCTATGCGGAGTACTTGTATGTGTTACCTGGCAGCTTCGCAGCTATATGCAGCTTGTTTGTGTCGGCCGCACGAATCAGTCTAGCAAGGGGCTCGCGAATCGGCTCGGGGCTCTGACGAAACGTCAAGTGGTGAATAGGCATAACTGCGCGTGCGTGCATCATCATACTCATCGCAAGTGCTTCTTCTGGATTACAATGGAATGCGGAGTATCCCTCATAGGAACCGATTGGCATGATTGCGAGGTCTATCTCTGGCTGCACACTTCGAAAGGCATCGGTGTACGCAGTATCTCCACCAAACACGATGCGCGCCCCCTCATACTCAATTTCGTATCCATTATAGCTGCGGCCTGTTCTCTTGAATCCGTTGCTGCGACAGGGCTCTCCGGGAAACCGCCAACCGTTATGACGAACCTCGAGAGCGCGGATGGTAATGCCGGAGATCGATGTTGTTTCACCCCAGTCAATCTCTTCGCATGACTTCCAAGGTAGGTCGTTGATCACATCAACAGTGTGGGTGGCCGAAAGAACCGCAATCTGATTAGGCCACATCGATGAGAGCTTTTCTAGCGTCCATCTATCCATGTGATCCATGTGAGCATGTGAGAGAAGGATGATATCGGGTCGTGGAATCTCATCCAATCCTATAGCTGGTGGAAGGATCCGACGTGGTCCAATCCGAAGTCCCAGAATATTGAGGCCTACAACATCTGCAAACACTGGATCTGTGAGCAGCCAACTCTCACCCAGTTTGATCAGAACGGTAGAGTGTCCTACCCAGCAGGCCCATACGCGCTCATTGCCCGCACCGTGGAGAATAGCACCACCCGAGCCGGAATGGGGTGTTGGGTCTGCCAGCCCCCTGCCGAATGACTGTGTAGTGGTTACGAATGCACCACTGGCCAATAGAACGGTTTTGACGAATTCCCGTCGTCCGAACTCTTGCATCGCGCCCTCCTTTTACAGCTGCATCGGCAAATTGGCGGACATAGATTTTCCTTCCGAGTTACCATCTGGTTGTAAACAGATGGTAACTTCGTGGCCATGAGCCCAACAATCTCTACGCTACTCTTCCTCTTCTGTGCGTATTCTCTCCACGCCCAAATTGCTGGGGAGTCTACTGCCGTAGCAGCGGGCGATCCGCCGATGAAGATGCCCGACGAAGAAGTGATTCGGGTTATTAAGCAACAGCCACTGCATTCACAGTTTGAGATTCACTATTTCCAATCAATCTCACAGGGTGATCTGCGGAGGGTTTTCGAACTGCTTGAGGCTCCGCCTGTTGGATATGGTTTTGGTGCTGAGTACAGTTACTACTTTGATCCCGTTCCCGTTTCTGTAGGGGGCGAGCTGGGTGTGTTGTTTAACGGAGCAGAATCGAAAACACTTCGGGCTAACGACTTCTTTCGTACACGATTCGAAGTATCGGCATCAAACACACAGGTGCCTGTGTTATTCCATATCCGTTTTCAGCCAAACATTAACTCGTGGCTGTTTCCATATGCCGAGGGTGTGGGTGGGTTCACGCTGTTTAGCTCCGTAGTAACTATTGACGAAATCCAGGGGGTTGACACTACTACGAACCATGAGGGAGATGGATATGTGTCCTGGAATTACGGCCTTGGTGCCGGCGTTGCCATTAAGATATCGGACGTTATCACGCTGCCAAACTCACTTCAACGCACATTATTCGACGTACGTATTCGTTATCTGTGGGGTACACCTACGACTATTCCCAACGCCGTGCTAGACGGAGGAAATAGTGTTGGGTATAGCATCATAGGGGAGCCGGTGGGTGATCCCCGTGTTGTTACATTTCGAGCAGGTTTTGTGTTTCAGTTTTAAAACGCATCGACTTTGGAGAACATCATGAAGAACTACATCGCAATCACTACTGCATTGGTTGTTGTAAGCCTAAGTCCTGCATGTAGGACTGTTGAGAACGACCGGAGAGATTTGTCATCGACGCGCGAGCGGGAGCTAACAGCCGGTATCGTCAGAAAGGAAATCAAAAAGGGAATGTCGGGCGCCCAAGTTGCCGAACTATTGGGATCGCCGAACATCACAACACTAGACGAAAACAACCGCGAGACGTGGGTATACGACAAAATCGCAACCGAAGCTTCCTATTCTGAAAGCCAAAGCGGTTTGTTCCTCATTCTCGGCGGCTTCTCTAATCGTTCGGGTGCAGCAAGCACCACACAGCGCACACTGACCGTAGTTATCAAGTTCAATACGGACAGTAAGGTGGATTCATTCACATACCATCAGAGCAAGTTTTAATGGTTGCAAGAAGGTATCATACAGCCGCTGTAATCATCTTGTTGGGAGTACTGTCTTCCTGCACTGTCGTTCGCTTTCCAGAGCAAGTAAACACTCCCCAAACCCAACTCCAGACGCGAGAGTATCAAACGCGAGAATTTGATACAAACGATGTTAGGCTTGTGATGAAGGCAATGTTGAATGTGCTGCAAGATGATGGATTTGTTGTGAAGAATGCCGTTACGGACCTTGGGTTGTTAACAGCAACGAAAGAGGTTCAGTTGTCCGACAAGAGCGTTAGCAACAGATATTGGATGGATGCTCTTGACGCACTGTTTGATACTAGGGGGTCAAGCAGCAGAAATAGAAACTCTCAAGATGCCAGATACAACAAGTTTAAACAGGTAGAGGTGAGTGTTAATGTATCTGAGCTCGGGAAACGGTGCAAAGTACGTGCGAACTTTCAGGCAAAGATTATCGACAATACAGGCAACCCCGTGGAAGTATCAGCAATTTCGGATCCTAAGTTCTACCAAGACTTCTTTTCGCGCGTAGACAAGGGCATCTTTCTACAGCGCCAGGGGTTTTGATGGGCAATAGAACCATACTTCGGTGGGTTGCAGGGCTCATTGTTTGTTGTTGCTACTGTGGAATAGGACATGCGCAAAACCTGATTGAAACCGTTAAAACGGGAAATCTTACAGCTGTGCAGCGTATTCTTCAGAAGAAGAAGAAGACCGTAAACATCAATGAGGTTGATGCAGAAGGCCTTACATCTCTCATGGTTGCAACAATCGCCAATGATAGTGTAATGGTCGAAACACTTTTAAGTGCTGGGGCGGATCCAAATGCTGCCACCCCACAGGGTGTAACGGTGTTGCATTTCGCTGCATTTCATAATCGGGACCGCTTTAGCCAGTTGATCATTCAGGCAGGAGCAAAACCCAACGTTTTTGACTATCGAGGACAGACACCTCTGCATGTAGCGTGCCAGGTGGGTTCAACAAACATCGTTACACAACTTGTTGATGCTGGTGCGTTTATCAATCTGCAGGATCGAAAAGGAAATCCCCCAATCATTATCGCATGCGGCAATCGTCACCTCGGAGTGCTAGAAGAGCTTCTCGAGAAAGGTGCTTTTGTAGATTCGAGAGACTATCAAGGGCGCACTGCGGCCATGCTGTTGAGCGTTCTTGGGGAAGATGAGATGTTGAGAATTCTGTTAAGTAGAAAACCCGACATATCAATTGTTGATTACAGTGGTAAGAGTGCACTAACTCATGCACGACTTCATAGAAGATGGACGATTATTCAGATGCTGAAAAAAGCAGGTGCGAAGTACTAGCATCAAATGTGATAGATTTGCTGGTGAAATAAGTAGTATACGGTTAGTACCCCGCCTTAACATTACAGGTTTTATAGATGCCCCTTTCCAACAACACCAAGCTTACGCGTATCGGTGTGTTCTATGATGGGAACTACTTCCTTCATGTGAGCAATTACTATGCTTTTAACCATGTACGCAACAGTAGAATTAGTCTACGTGGCCTGCACGACTTTATCCGCTATAAGGTTTCCTCGCTAGAGGAAACAGAAATGCACCTCTGTCAAATTGTTGACAGTCATTTTTTTCGCGGTAGGATTTCTGCCAATGAGGCCCAGCAACGTGGCAACCTACTGTACTACGACCGTGTTTTCGAAGACATCTTAATGTGGGAAGGGGTTATCACGCATTACCTGCCGCTTCGAAACACTGGGGGGCGTCGTGAAGAGAAGGGGATAGATGTTTGGATGGCTCTCGAGGCCTATGAGTTAACACTTCTGAAGAAGTTTGACGTTGTTGTGCTCATCACTTCGGATGGGAACTACGTGCCGCTTGTTCGTAAAATGAACAATCTTGGTGCACGAATCATGGTGTTGTCGTGGGATTTTGAGTTTGTTGACAACGAAGGCAAACATGTTGTCACACGAACATCTCATGAACTTCTTACCGAGGTCACGTATCCAGTTCAGATGCACGATCTCATCGAGAGCAGAGCAACAAAGAACGATGAAATCGTTCAAAATCTATTTGTCCGCCGCGATGACACACAACCACGTCCGCCGCGCGACTCTCGTGAATACCAGGAGATTTTAGATCATCGTGCCTCACGTTTTGAAGAAGAGGATGTTGATGACGGCTCTGAGCGGTTCGAGTCTTACATCTTGTCTATGAAGAACGGCTACGGATTTATTAAGTATCCGCCGAACAACCTGTTCTTTCACGCGTCAGATATGTTAAATGCAGACTTCCAAGATCTTCGCGAAGGAGATCCTGTTGAGTTTTCGCTCGGACTCAATCGCGACGGTGATGAAGTTGCGAAGCGCGTAAAGCTCATTTTTGATGATGCAGAAGATGCGGAAGATGCGTCCTAAGCTACCCGCGACAGGTGTTACGATTTTCTCTATTATGACAGCCCTTGCCAATGAGGTGGGGGCTGTTAACGTTTCACAGGGATTCCCCGATTATCCTACCGATCCGCTGTTGTGCGAACTCCTCTACCAGGCATCGAGAGACGGACACAATCAGTATGCTCCAATGCCAGGATTACTCGCACTTCGCGAGTCTGTCGCAGAGAAGTACAACAACCTCTATGGTTGTAACGTTGATCCTGATACCGAAATCACGATCACTCCAGGCGCAACATCAGCACTGTATACGGCTATAGCGAGCATCATAGGCAGTGGAGATGAGGTAATCATCATGGATCCAAGCTATGATTCATACGCGCCGGCTGTGCTTGCGAATAACGGGATTGTGAGATCTTCTCCTTTGATTCCCGGCGTGTTTACTCCAGATTGGGAACATGTGAGATCGTGTATTACCTCGCAGACGCGGCTCATCATCGTAAACTCACCGCACAACCCATGTGGTAGCGTGATGTCTAGAGAGGATGTTGACGAGCTGGCTGCAATTGCCCAGGAGTACGACCTTCTTGTGCTAAGCGACGAAGTATATGAGCTGATCACATTTGACGGCTGTGCACACCACACGCTTTGCTCGCATCCGGTTTTGCGTGAACGGACTTTTGTTGTTACATCGTTTGGTAAGACGTTTCACATCACCGGGTGGAAAGTTGGTGTATGCATTGCCCCGCAGAACCTAACAAACGCATTTCGTGCTGTACACCAGTTTTTGTCGTTCTGTGTTAACACGCCAGCACAGGTTGCGCTTGCTGCCTACATGCGTAACCCCGCAACATATACGGGGCTTCGCGAGATGTTTACCGAGAAGCGAGATCTTCTCCGAACCGCATTAGCTGGAAGCCGGTGGAGTATGCAGCCGTGTAGTGGTTCGTACTTTCAGTTGTTAGGGTATGAGAACATCTCAGATGAACTCGATGTAGATTTTGCGAAGAGAATCACACGGGAATACGGCGTAGCAACGATTCCTCTTTCCCCGTTCTACCAGGATTCTCATTCATACAGCCAAAAACTCGTGCGTGTGTGTTTTGCAAAGCAGAACTCCACACTAACACTTGCTGCAGAACGCCTGGCGGCTGTGTGATTACTGCGGTGTAATGTCGAGCCGAACGCCCTCAGACGTCGATGCACATCGTGCGACAATGTTCTGAATATCTTCCGTTGTGACCGTTCCGTATCGCTCCAGTGCTGTATTGACGTACAGTGGATCATTCCAGAATAATGTTGTCCATGCAACAACATCTGCAACACCATTAGCCTTCTGTAGTTCAGCTGCATGTGCTGTTTTCATCTTGTTTACAGCAGACTCCAACATCGCGGTAGTAACAACGGTTTGTGAAAGAACCTCTGTCATCGCCGATACAAGTTGGTCTGCGGTCACGGATTCATCTGCGGCATAGGCATACATCGTTAGAAGCGAATCGTGCGCTCTTCGGTCGAGAAAACACCCAACACCCGAAGCAATGCGCAGATCGGAAACAAGCTTCTTATATAGCACAGAGCTTCGGCCCGAACCGATGATTGACGAGGCAATCTCGGCATCAAGCAGTTCGTTATTTGAAAAGCCAGGCATGTGAATGCTTACAAAAACAGCTGTTAGAGGGACGTTGTCCGTAACTGTAGCATGCGTTCCACGAAGCATCATCTCTGGCAGAAATCGTGTTCGTGTAATATCTGCACCAGCGTCAGATATCGTTCCGAAGTAGCGTTCAACAAGGTTTTGTGCGCTAGCAAGGTCTATGTCACCAGCAACACAGAGCACGGCATTCGAAGGATGGTAGAATGTTTCAAAGAAGTTCTTTGCGTCATCCATTGTTACAGCGGCTACATCGTTAGGAGATCCGTAAACATCCCACGAGTATGAAGATGCGGCGGTGTAGGCTATCTCCTGTTGTGCCTTACGCCAAACACCATAAGGCTGATTGAAGACGTTCTGGTTGATCTCTTCTACCACTACACTTCGTTGAGTTTGCAGTGCATGATCGGTGATGCGAAATGCCCGCATCCGTTCCGATTCCAGCCATAGGCCAAGCTCTAGGTTGTGCGCTGGAAGGTCGATGTGATATGTGGTGTAGTCAAACGTTGTGTATGCGTTATTCGAGCCCCCTGCCTTTGTACAGTAGACATCGTACTGCTTATCTACTCCTGGAGCGGCATTGTCAAACATGAGGTGTTCAAACAAATGTGCAAGGCCTGTCTTTCCGTGAAGCTCATCATGCGAACCAACGCGGTACATGACAGTGACATTTACAACGGGCGCGGTGTTATCCGGACACATCACTACGCGAAGTCCGTTTGCCAGGGTTATGTCGTAAGGGGCTATGTGTGCCATTGATCGTAATACCTCGTTTGAACTTGCGCTATGTTTGTAAACACCTACAAACCTACGGCTATGAACACACTTCACCTGCTACGTGATCTTATTGAGATCGATTCGCCAACCGGATATACACACAATGCGATAGCGTTTATCGAAGAATCCTTGAAGGGGTTCGGGTTTTCGCCCACGAGAACAACAAAGGGGGCGCTGCGCTGTTCATTAGGAGAGCAGCCAACAATGGCACTTGCAGGCCATACCGATACGCTCGGCGCGATTGTCTCAGGTATCAATGCAAATGGAACTCTGAAATTCTCCCTGCTGGGGGGTCCACTGCTGCCAAGTTTCGAAGGGGGCTATGTACGTATACACACACTTGATAACCGTGTGTACAACGGAACGTTGTTGTTAAACGACCCCTCGACACATGCCAACAACAAGGCAGCTACACAGGAGCGGACCACTAGTGTGATGCATGTACGGATAGACGAAACGGTATCATCAAGCGCCGATGTTCGGGCGCTTGGTATCGGTATAGGCGACATCATAGCGTTTGAACCGAAGTATCTCGAGCTACCAAACGGGTTTATCAAGAGTCATTTTCTCGATAACAAGGCTGGATGTTATGTGCTTCTGGAAGTTGCACGACGAGTAGCTGAGTCTGGAAAAGGTGCTCCTGTTGAATTGTTCTTTAGCACATACGAAGAGGTTGGGCACGGTGGAGCCCCCTCACTAAGCCCTTCTGTAGAAGATCTTCTTGTGATCGACATGGGGGTGGTGGGGGATGCATGCGAGGGCAATGAGTTTACATGCTCGATTTGTGCGAAAGACTCAGGTGGACCATACGACTATGCATTCAGAAGAACGCTGGTTGGTTTGGCCCAGAAGAACAACATCGCTCATGCTGTTGATGTATACCCTTTCTACAGCTCCGATGGAACCGCGGCCTGGCGTGCGGGTGTAGATGTTAGAGTGGGGCTTATCGGCCCAGGCGTGCATGCGTCTCACGGCATGGAGCGCACACATATTCGCGGCATACAGGCCACAACTGACCTGTGCATGGCGTTTATTGGGACAAAGGGATAACCTACTAGCGGTTGATTACGCGCCGTAGTGTTGCACCCGATGGGGTTGTTGCTACCAACAACAGGAGTTTGTCTTCTACATTGGATGCAAGGGGCTGGTGTTCGCGTACGATTGTTTCGCGCGCTATTTCGTTGCCCAGTACATCGTAGACCACAACGAGTGTTCCCACGGGTAGTTCTGCAACATTGCCATCAAGAGGTACTGTCGATGGTGTCATAGTGGTAAAGGTCCATGTCTGCGTCCACTTCCCAACCTCGGGCGGACGTATAACACGGACATGCCAATAGTATGTGGTTGTTGGTTGTAAGGATTTGATTGTTGTGTCTGGGCGCTGTGTTCTAAGAAAGACAACATCTGTTGTGAATTCGGGGGAAGTAGATAGCTCTATCTCATATCCCTCTGCACCAATGGCACCTGTCCACTTTAGCTGCGTTGTTGTAGCGTTGCTCTGCTCGTTGTTAAAAGGGTAAAGGAGGGAGGGGTCTTCACAGTATATGCTACCCAGTGCATACTCTCCTGGTGGTAGTGTTTTTACTCTCACGGTTGCTGATGCTTCAACAGGTTCTGAGCGAAGCTGTGTGAACGTCCCTGTACCTTCTTCCGGACGCCAGAAGACTCTTGCTGCAGAGGGGTCTTCCTCAGCCATAGATCGTGAGACATCGAAGTATCCTGAGTAGGTGTTGCCTACGTGCGAATCATATCCTACCACCCACCGTTCGGGAAAGACCTCACACGGGGTTGAGTCGATAAACATCAGCTCGTGTGGGGGGTATTGATGTCTTTCAACAGTGATGTCTTGTGGTTGTGTTAGTTGTTGCGCATGCACAACTACCTTTGTGGTACTGTCCAAGTCCGAAAAGGGTTGTGGGAGGTTATCAACTATTGTCTTCGTCACTACGGTCATCCCAATAGGTGCCTTGGTTACCCGATACGGAAAATCCAACTGTTGCGTTGAGCGTATCTCTGTGTGTACGGTACCATTTCTATCAACCTCTGTTGCAACTAATCCATTCTGTGTATTGCCCCAACCGATCAGAATGTTCCCGTTCGAAAGCTCCTGCACGCTGCCCATAGTAGCAGAAAAAACAACCTCACTGGGTTGATACTCCCATGTTTTTGTTGCTGTCATCAAGGTTTGATCAAGTCTGTATGCAACAACCCGAGACATCTGATCTGATTTCAGGTTTCCATTATCAAACAGTAGAATCTCTCCCTGCTTCGTCAATATTGGTGTGTGTTGATGTGAAAACCCTACGTAGCCGGAGACCGTATCATTCGTAAACGTAAAGTCGTTTCGCGCTGCGGATGAGCCCCCTAAGCGCCAAACAATAGAACCCGAAGATCTGCTGATCTTGATGATCTGATCAAGATTTCGGCACGAGAGTAAGAAGTCGCCGGCGGAATCTAGGGCGATAGTGTTGGCGTGGATGTAATCGATTCTGTTGTGCAGTAGGTCGATGTCGTGTGTTGCTTCTGTTGGCTGAATGTGATCCAGCGACCGCCACTCGAATGTGAGCCTACCGCGCCGATCGAACTCTTGTATAACAGCTCCAAGCACCACGGCAGATTCACTTCCCCCTTGGATGGTTTGTGACATGTCCATGGTGCGCATATCTACACCAAGCACGATATATCGACGGCCTCGTGTTTGATATCCCTCGTGAAAATCTGTTTTGTATGGGGGAGTAACACGGAACGTATCGGTTTTGCGCAGCTCGCTGTTTACGAGTACGTAAGCGCTTAACAAGCCATCGAAATATGTAAAGCCTCCGTACGGGGTCGGACGCTGATTGATGTTGGGTCCGGCATGTATTCTGTGTACGGCTACACCAGAGTTATCTATCAAACAGGCACTATCCTGGTCTATTCCGCTTACCATAAAATATCCCGGAGCCCGATTGCCCGTTGTAACAACCGTCAACGGAGTATCGGTTAGGAGAAGAGATAGTAGGAGAAATAGATGCATTACCCAACAAACCCCGGTTTTGGAGATTTGTTACCGAGGGAGATGAATAACTAGGTTTTCTACTGCGTAATACACGGTTTGTGCACAATCCACAGCGGATGGAAGTGGGTGTTTGTTGGGGTTACAGGGTTTTGAAAAAATCAAATATTGTTGTTCTTTAACTTATCCCCGTTTGTCGAGTTTTTCGTTGAGAAGAGCAGTATAAAGTTCTTTTATAGGGAGTGTATGTGGGAAACAAGGAAAAAGAAGTAACGTGTTAGAAACATCGATGGGGGTGTATCCAACTGTTATCTACTCTTTCGTGGATCGGTTAAAGAGTGATGTAAGTCGAAAAATGTATGTGTGTTAGCTCTATTCCTGGAAGAAAATGAAGGTGTTATCCACGTAATCCACAGTGTATATACACCATATAGGTTTCTTTTCTTCTCCCAAAGAGAATACACAATAGAATAATAGATATCTGGGGAGGCGATTCTAGATTTCAGAAAAACCACAGTATTGTTGCAGACATTCTGGTATGAGGATACGGCCATCTGGTGTTTGATACTGTTCGAGTAACGCTACCATGATTCGCGATGTTGCCAAACCGCTCCCGTTCAGAGTATGCACAAACTCTGGTTTACTTCCTGGATCCTGTCTATGTCTAATGTTTGCTCTGCGTGCTTGGAAGGATTCAAAATTTGTACAGGAGCTCACTTCAAGCCACCGCTGCTCGTATGGTGACCAAACCTCGAGATCATATGTCTTCGAGCCACCAAACGTCATGTCGCCCGTGCAGAGCAGCAGAACGCGATACGTAAGTCCAAGTTTTTGAAGAATCCGCTCCACAGACCCGACCAGTGTTTCCAATTCATCGTATGAAGAATCAGCTTGGACAAACTTTACCAGCTCTACCTTATTGAACTGATGAACCCGCTGAAATCCCCGTGTCTCTTTGCCGTGACTTCCTGCTTCTCTTCGGAAACAAGCAGAATATCCAGCGTAATTGATTGGTAGGGTAGATGATGGAAGGATCTCATCACGGTGGAAATTCGTGATCGGAACTTCTGCTGTTGGTATGAGGTAGAGATCATCGCTCGGGATATGGTACATATCCTCCTGGCTCTTTGGAAGCTGACCCGTTCCTCGACAAGAGTCGCTGTTTACAACGAATGGCGTCATGATCTCAGTAAAACCGTTTTCGCTTGTATTCGTATCGAGAAAAAAGTTGATCAGAGCGCGTTCAAGTCTAGCCCCTTTACCTACATAGAAACCAAATCCAGACCCAGTAACTTTTGCCCCCCGTTCAAAGTCGAGAATGCCAAGTCGTTGCGAGATCTCGATATGGTCTACCCTGTGTTCTCTATCACCACACGTTCCGCTTCTCCGTACTTCCACGTTATCATTCGCGTCTTTCCCGATTGGTACTGATGGATGGGCGATGTTTGGAATCATTAGCATGATATCGGAAATCTCCGACTCAAGATTTCGGAGCTCTTCATCAAGATCCTTGATCCTGTCTCCTACTTCCCTCATACCTAGTATTTTATCGGAGGCATCACCGCCTTGTTTCTTGATTGTTGAGATTTCCTGAGAGACGGTATTACGAGTGCTTTTGAGATCCTCAACGGTCTGGATGATGGTACGCCTGCGTACATCAAGTTCCAGCAACAGATCTATATTGCTGCTATCGTTCTTGTTGACGCAGTTCGTCTTTACCAGGTTTGGATTTTCGCGGATGAATTTGATGTCTAGCATAGACGCAAAGTTACGAGCAGGATATATCGATTCGTCCTGGTTTGTCACGTTTACAGTGTTTTTTGGTTCTTAGATTCATGACACCATTCAGACTCCTTTTCCTCGTTATAGCAATTACGGTTGCTACCGCTGTCTCGGCGCAGATTCTTCCTCCCGTTACAGTAACAAAGTCCACGCAACCAGCTCCCGGAGCACTGTACATAGCGCCAAACACTCGTGTAACCTCTCCTCCTTTTGCACCCTCGTTAATGGTGGTGGGAATAGATGGTAAGCCTATAGTCTCCCGGTTTATACCAGAGTATGCTTTCGACTTTCGGATTCTCCCCGATGGCCGTCTAGGGTATTCCGTGTTTCAGTCTGCGGGCACTGGACCAAGGGCCTCTTCGAGTGTTTATATCATAGATACAAATCTTGTAACAGTGGATTCATTGCAGGGGGCTAACAGCTATAACCTAGCGATGCATTCATTCGATGTGCTTCCAAATGGTAACAGACTTGTTGTGATGCAGGAAAACGTAACCGTTGATATGTCGAGCATTGTTCCTGGTGGTAATCCAGCAGCCTCTGTTCAACAGATGTTGCTGCAGGAAATCGATATCGACGGCAATATTCTGTTTCAATGGAGAAGTCTCGACCACTTCCCTGTGACGGTTTCTTACGAAGATCTTAAGGCACCATCAATACGGTACTTCCACCTTAATGCCGTGGTTGTTGATACAGACGGTCATTTTCTGATCAGTGCACGACATTCTTCAATGGTTGTGAAAGTCCATAGAAAAACTGGGAAGGTTTTATGGATTCTAGGTGGAAGGCTGAATCAGTTTGCCTTTTTGAATGAGTCAGGGTCAATAGATGATCCCGTGTTCTCATATCAACACGACGTAGTCAGACTGCCCAACGGCAACATATCGTTGTTCGATAATGGCACACAGCGCACTCCTCAATGGTCTCGTGCAGTTGAATACAAGATCGATGAGGTAGCTAAAACCTGTACACTCGTGCGTCAGTATCGGAAGTCACCTGATGTATACGCAGGCGTTCAAGGAGCAGTGCAGACTCTTGCTAATGGAAATAGAGTGATAGCATGGGGATCGGCATTACAGAACAACAAGACAATCGTTACCGAGGTGGATGTAAATGATAAAGAAGTATATGAAATAGAACTACCGAATATGATGTATCCTTACAAGGCTCTCAAAGCCCCGTACCCAACAGGACGGCACTCTGCGGATGTATTGATCGATGAGATTCTTCCTACCAACACCTATACATACACACGCGCAACAGATACTGTTGGATTGACAGTAACCTATCACACCCTTGTTTCATTCTTTTACAACACCACAACCG
Source organism: Kapaibacterium sp. (SeqCode) (assembly GCA_044345485.1). GTDB lineage: Bacteria > Bacteroidota > Ignavibacteria > Kapaibacteriales > Kapaibacteriaceae > UBA10438. The sequence continues at coordinate 22,785 of JBIJAX010000006.1, read as the reverse complement.
CACGCCGCTATATGTGGGCACCGGAAAATCCACGGTTCGAGAGGGTTGTAGCAGGAAAATCGGAGAAGACCAACGCCCCCTATGTTGTGTATCCATGCAGGGTAACGTTAACGCAAGAAGGTATGGTAGACCATGCAGGTGAGTTCCGCTTTTCTACAACGGCACTAGGTATAACAGACCCCCAGAATACGGTGGTCTATTACCGCGACTCGATCGGTAAGAGAAGTTTTCGTCCACTGCAAACCAGGTTTAATCCGAATACAAGAGAACTTGTAGTTGATACTGCACGTACAGGTGAGTTTTGTTTTGGTAGCCCCGTTCAGGATGGAGCTGATAGTATCGCCGCACCAAGGCTGCTGCGTCCGGTTGCAGGAATACGCATACGTGGGAATGCACCAACAACCTTCCATGTATCTCCGCAAGGACAATCCCAGTCTATAACCTACGATGTTCAGAAACCACTCGGAACACAGGTTTTTACAGTTAGCAGTTCTAGAGATAAAGCCGTTGCACCGGGCTTTGATCCAGGTACGTATTATTGGCGCGCAAAATCACTCTATGGATCTTCAGCATCGGAGTATTCTGCCCTGGATTCATTTACAGTTACAGGCCCCTACCTTGAGATTACGAAGCCCGTTTCGTCTGCTGTCTGGTATCAGGACTCTTCGTATGTCGTGACGTGGAACACAAATATTGACGTTCCGATCAAGATCGAGCTTATCAGAAACAATCAGCCCGTTACACTGATAAAAGACAACGTCCTTGCTCAGCAGCAGGGTTTTCTTTGGAAAGTCCCTGTCACGGTAGCACCAGACACAGGCTATTCGATTCGTCTTACGCCGATGGATGCATCGCTTGATTCCATTATCCAGAACTCCCCGTATGCAATTGAGATACGAGGCGTGCCTTCTTCTGTGAAGGAATTCACAGCTCCCCGTATCACGGTCGGACCAAACCCAACAACTGCTTCCCTATACGTTGGAGGGTATCTGCAGATACAGGCGATTACACTGTTTGCACAAGACGGTACAATGGTCATACACCATTCGGTTCAGGGAAACGGCGACGTACTAGATGTATCCCACCTACCACAAGGATCATATATCCTCCGGTGCGAAACACCGTCAGGTCCACATCACACAACAGTATTGATTGTGCGTTAACGCAGGTATAGTGCCAGAATAGAAACATCAGAAGCAGACACGCCAGGTATGCGCGACGCCTGTCCTAACGAAGCGGGTTGTATTCGCTGTAGTTTCTGCCGTGCTTCGGTTGACAAACTTTGCACGCGTGTATAATCAAACCCCTCAGGTATGCTCATAGCTTCTTGTTCTCTGAACCGGTCAATGTCTCTGTGAAGTTTGTGGATGTATCCCTCGTATTTGATTTCAGTTTCGACTGCGTGAACCACATCAGGGTGTTCCATAATCACAGAGTCTAGACCTTCTTGTGACAATCCCAACACATTAAGCAACGAAACCTTTGGCCTTTTGGTAATCGAATAGACCGTAGCCGTTTCAAAGAGACCTTCCTCACCAATAGTGGTCAGGTGTTCATTAATCGATAAGGGGCTCACCTTCTGTACACTTACACGATTGGTCAACTCCCGCTGTAAGGCACCCTTTCTCTCGATAGTCGCCCACATAGAATTGTCTACAAGCCCGAATGATCTTCCGTAATGAGAAAGTCGCTGATATGCTGTATCAATTCGAAGAAGTAGTCGGTATTCAGCTAGCGATGTAAAGATCCGATAGGGTTCTTCTGTGCTTTTATTTACGAGATCGTCGATCAGTACACCGATGTACGACTCGGAGCGTTGTAGAGAAAAAGAGCCCTCGCCCCTTACCGCGAGAGCGGCGTTAATCCCAGCTATCAATCCTTGAGATGCGGCTTCTTCGTATCCAGATGTACCGTTGATCTGTCCAGCAAAGAACAGGTTTCGAATTGCCTTAGTCTCCAGACCGTGTGTTAGCTGGTACGGGTAAAAGAAATCGTACTCTACTGCATATCCATATCGCAACACTTCTGCATTGGCTAGCCCAGGGATGGTGCGAAGTCCAACATCTTGTACGTCGAATGGTAAACTAGTTGAGAAACCGTTTACGTAGACGGTGTCGGTAGACAACCCTTCGGGCTCGAGGACCACCACATGAGAGTCACGTTCAGAAAACCGATCGATCTTGTCTTCGATGGACGGACAATATCTTGGACCAGCTCCCTGTATTCGACCTGTGAACATAGGGGATCGAGAGAATCCTGTTCTCAGGATTTCATGTGTCTGTCTGGTGGTCGACGTTGCGAAGCATGCTAGTTGGTTGCGAACGCTAGACGTAGTGATTGAAAACGGTCTTGGGTGTTCGTCGCCGTTATGGGGCTCCGTCTTTGTATAGTCAATTGAGTTTTTATGTATTCGGGGAGGTGTTCCCGTTTTTAGTCGCCCCTTCTCTAGTCCATAACTACCCAGAACATCCGAGATACCACGTGCTGCCGATTCACCAACGCGCCCACCTTCCGTTGCGGACTGACCCGTCCACATAACCCCATTTAGAAAAGTACCACCGCACAACACCACCGTAGTTGCGCGAATTGTTGCATTCGATGCAGTTATAACCCCCTTGATCGTATCGTGTTCGATACACACATCTACAACACTTTCTCGGATGATCGTGATGTTCTGCATCGATTGAACGGTGTGCTGAGCGAAGGTAGGGTAGAGGTCTTTATCGTTTTGTGAACGGGGAGACCAAACAGCTGGACCCTTGGATGTGTTCAACATCTTAAACTGGATACCTGAGGCGTCGGCTATGCGGGCCATAACGCCACCTAGGGCATCTATCTCTGTTGCAAGGTGTCCCTTCGCGCTTCCTCCAATCGAAGGATTGCAGGAGAGACGACCAATCGTAGTGGGGTCCATCGTCACAAGCCCTACACGTACGCCCATTCGGGCAGCCGAGCACGACGCCTCAATACCGGCGTGACCACCGCCAATTACAAGTACATCAAACATTATTTTCTAAGGAGTGTTCCACGTGGAACACAGGAGTTTGAAAATGACGCAAAAAGAAAGCGGAAAACTGGAAAAGTGTTTCACGTGAAACACTATGCAAGGAATTTCACCATCAAATACTCGTCTACATACGTATCACCGATTTTCATGGCATGTATTTCGGTTCCGTACACTGTAAAGCCAAGGCGTAGGTACAACCCATACGATGCTTGGTTCTGTGTACTTACGCTGAGTTGAAGCTGTTCAACTTCAAGCACATCCTTTGCTGTCTCAACAATCGAATTGATCAAAATGGACGCAATTCCTTGTCCTCGATAGTTCTCACGGACAAAAAGGCCCCACAACCCTCCTTTGTGACGGGTCTTGGTTGAGTCTTGGCTTGAGTACCCAATCATCGCTACAATGGTCCCTGATGGGTCAATGGCACCCAGGAGATACTGGTATGGGAAGTTCATGTACTTCTCGTACCGTTGCTCCTTGGATAGGATAGAAAGCCCTGCAAACCAATCATAGTCAGAACCAAACACCTCTGGGGCTTGCAGCAAGGCTGCACTTTGGATGTCGAGAAACTGAGTAAAATCCTCTATTTCCAGCGGCCTAATGATCAGATCGGAGCTCATAACAACTACTTTCCAATACAGAAACGAGAAAAGACGGTATCAAGGACATCAGGATTCCACGTTTCTCCTGATATTTCTCCAAGGAGGCGGATGCATGCCCGAAGATCTACGGAGAGTAGGTCGGTAGATAACCCCTGTTCAAGACCATCCAGACAAGACCGCAAGCTCGAAGAAATCGAGTGCAATAACACCGCCTGTCGGGCATTAACAAGCATGTCTCCCGGGGAGGTTCCGTGCGCTTTGGCGTATCGCACAAGTGCTTTCTTTACGTTATCTACCCCAAAACCACTGCTGGCGGAGCACTCTACCCAGTCACCGCTCAATCCTCCACTGTCATGAACAAGATCTCTCTTGTTCTGAACCACCAGCAGGCATGAATCTGGGTAGTTGCTCGTTATGTCGTGTACGAGCTTTTCAGAGTGGTTTCTACCCAATGATACATCGTTCAGCACCAGAATAAGATCACTTTCCCTCATTACAGAGGCTGTTAGGCTTATTCCTTGCATTTCGATACTGTCAGAGGCGTCTCGGATTCCTGCCGTATCTACGAGATGGATGCTATATCCTTCAAGAAGGAGCGACTCCTGGAGGTAATCTCGGGTAGTGCCCGCAACATCACTTACTATGGCTCTCGGTCTGTCAAGCAGCGCATTAAAGAGTGAGCTCTTACCTGCATTCGGAAAGCCTACGACAGCAACATGAAAACCCGTCCTCAATACCTCAGAAGACCGAGCAGTTGCCGCTAAAGCATCTACGTCGTCGCAGAGCGCCTGTAAAAGAACGCGCAGGTGAGTACGGTCGACGAACTCTACGTCTTCTTCCGAGAAATCCAGTTCGAGTTCTAACAGCCCAATAACATCCATCACCTGTTCACGAAAAGCCCCCAATCTCCTTGTAAAGCCCCCAGATAGCTGTCGAGCTGCTGTTTGAGCCCCAACACGGGTTTCGGCATGGATGATGTCGGCAACGGCTTCAACTTGGGTAAGATCCAGCTTCCTGTTAAGAAAAGCCCGCTTCGTGAACTCTCCTGGATCGGCAAAGCGAGCCCCTTTGCTTATCAACAGGGACAGAAGTTGCTCTGTTACGAATACACCACCGTGGCATCCAATTTCGACCACATCTTCCCCAGTATACGAGGTAGGGGAGCGAAAGATGGATACAGTTACCGAATCGATGCGTGTTGGCCCCTCAGATATCCATCCATAATGGATTGTGTGGCTAGGTGCAGAGGATACCACCCCGTTACCAGTGAAAAGAGCATCACAGATACTAAAGGCTTCTCGGCCGCTAATCCGTATCACAGCAAGGCCAGCCACACCCGGTGGCGTTGCCAATGCACATATCGTATCTGTACTTTGGTTCATAGTTGTAGCACAAAATAGAAAACCGTGCCACAAATTCAGGTAATGTTGTAGTCGACCTTGTTCCCCATGTTTCATCGTAAATTAATTTATTAATGCACGTCCACCTTTCAACTGTGGATTCTACCAATACAGTTGCACGCGAGTTGTTAAAAGACACCCCGTTTGTAGTTGTATCTGCCGACCACCAAACTGCAGGCCGTGGTCGTAGCGGTAAGAAGTGGGAAGGAGACCCCAGCGCCAATGTCTATATATCCTTTGCGCAAAGGGTAAACAATACAGTTGAAACCGCATATGTGGTAGCTTCCATGGCCTATCCAACCCTGGCTGTTGCGTCCGTGCTCAGAACATTGGCGCCAGAAATTACAGTTCGCATCAAATATCCCAATGATCTACAGGTACAAACAGACAAAGGCTGGAGTAAGATCGCAGGTATACTGACAGAACACGAGTTCGAAGGGTCAAGATGTGTGGCCACAATAATTGGCATTGGAATTAACGTCCAACAGACGGTGTTTCCAGAGACTATATCACAGCCCTGCACGTCTTTACAGCTTCAAAACGTACACGTTGCAACAGAAACTGTCAGGTCATACATCATCGATCGGATGTTTCAATACTCACAAATGTCACCTTCAGATGCCATTGATGAGTGGACCAAAGAACTTCGATTGACAGGCAACAACATTCGTGTACTGGACAGTGATGATGTATGGGTAGTTGAGCAACTGTTAGACGACGGACGATTACTGATTCGAAACACCACCACATTTCTCGAACGGATCATTGACAATGGCGACTCTATACGATACATCGATTGAGCTCAACGGCGTTAGCTACGGCATAGCAGCAATAGACGTTGGAAACAGCCGCGTAAAGATCCATCACGACGATGTGTTCTTATCTTTTCCATACGATAAAGAATGGAAGAAGAATGTACAGCACCACTTTCGCGACCACGTGCAAAAGCGTTACATCATAGGTCTTTCGAGCGTTAATCATAAACAGACCACCGCAATTGTCAAGGTCCTTCAGCGAATCACGAGCCATTTGGTTGTTAACGCCCACACGCTGCTGATGCGCAACGAATCGCTGTTGTCGTTGAGCCACATTGAAAATGCCGGCATAGATCGAATGTTAGGTGCCATCGGTGCAATGACGAAGTATACGCCCCCGTTGATAACCGTAGACTGCGGAACGGCAGTAACAGTGAATGCTGTGTCCAACGATCGACAGTTTCTAGGCGGTGTGATCTTCGCAGGCTTGTCGACACAACTATTTGGTCTGAGCAAGCAAACAGCGGCAATTCAAGAGATGAAGTTCTCTCCGGCAACTGCTGTAGTAGGAATTAATACAACGGAATGCCTCATGGCAGGTGTAACGTATTCAGTTGCCGGTGGTATTCAGCAAGCAGTAGATCAGTTCGCAAAGCACTTGAAGTTTAAAGACCCGACGGTCATTTTTACAGGGGGCGAGGCGGCGCCAATTGTGGAGTTTCTACAAAGCCGCGGTATGAAGACCAACCAGGAACAGCACTTAGTTACAGATGGAATCTTATCGCTCGTAGCAAGTGCATCGGATGTTGATCTCCACGATAGCGTGATCAAGAAGATCACGTAATACACCCCCCATGCTTTTAAAAAGCGTGCCCTAGTCCTATACTTAGCTGCCAGTTCGAGCTGTTAAACACACCACGTCGTCCAACTATCCAACGTCCATCGGTTCGCGTTGGATCGTAGACACTGGTAGCCATGTCAATTCGAAACGGTCCTACAGGGGTGTCGAAACGATACCCCGCACCAAGCGCCACGGCGCTTCCGTACAAGAAATCTTCTAGTTTCGACGTACCATACAACTCAGACGTGAATCGGTTGAACGAGTTCCCAATATCTGTGAAGAACGTAATCCCACTGCGTTCGATCAATGATCCCCAGAGATCGTCTACACCGTTGGGTCTTTCGAACGTATAACGGAATTCAAACCCAAGTTCCAAAAGAGAAGCACTACCAATCACGTTTGCTAGAACATAGTCGTCGCTGGTATTCACACCGGATATTCTGCCCGATACCGGATCGTGAAGGCGTCGAGAGGCAAAGGAGCGGATGCTAGCCGGACCTCCAGCGAAGAACTGGCGTTCTAGTGGTACGTATGTGTTGTTTTTTGTTGAATCTCCACGAACAAAATCAAGCAGCGCAATGTGTCCGACCCTGATCTTCGTTGCACCAACTACACGCGGACCCATCCCAAAGGCTGTTGAAACAAACCCCTGGCCTCGTATGTACTTGCCAGCGCCCCAGCCCCATTCTATGGAGAGAGAGGACAGTGTACCTCGCGTTGGGTTTACGGGGCTATTCCGGTGATCCCCCCGAAGCGTGAGACCAGCATTGATTCCCGTAAAGAACTCACGAGACTTGCTCAGGAAGTCGCTTAGAACGAGAAACTGGTTAAACGTACTCCGAACAAATACAGAGTCTTCCGTTGTCCTTGCTTCTGTTAAAGCACGGTTAATCGCAAAATCAAAATTCAGAGGAATCTGTCGCTCTAGCCCAACACTAAGATCAATGCCGTTAAAAAACGTGTGTGAATACAGGGAAATTGGAGCGCGTGCATTAAGACCAAACGACTCTAACCGAAACGGCGTGATGAGTTGTCGTGCCGAGTAGAACGTAGACGTTTGCAGCGCTATACGCTGGTCAAACAACCGACCAATGTTTGGCCATACAAGAACAAGAGATCCCAGCGCCTCGCTCTCCAGCTGTTGACCCTGGGTGACTCGGCTTACATCCTGAAGCACGTACTGTGTTGTGATTGATGCAACCTGCGCGCCACCAAATGCGTTACGATGCTGGACAGTTGCACCGAGACCAAGATTAACAAAGTTGTCTACGGCTGTTTGGTAGAGCAGGAGACTTAACCCAACATCGTGGGGTTTAGCGTTGCGCGTATACACCCTCAAATGAAGAAGAGAATCCTGCTCTCTGTTCTTTTGAACCAGTGTATCGATCAACACAACTTCGAACGTACCCAGCCCCATCAAATTGGATCGCGACTGTTCTATCATTTCTTCGCTATACCACTCGCCTTCACTAAACTCTAACTGACGTGATCGAGTGCCTTCGGATACAGAGCGGAAGCCGTTCGCATTTTCTTCGAACACAACAGAGCCAATTCGCTTTCTATTGCCAACGTTGATGTGAACCAGCACGGTATCATGCAGCCCATCATTGCTGATCTGCACCGTGGGTGGTTGATAGCTGGCCTGGTAATATCCTCTGTTCCGCAACTCTCGTACGATCTTGCCGAGATCGCGCTCGAGCAAGGACTCTGAGAAGGGGCTGTTTGATCCCGTCTCTAGTCCCGAGAGAATCGACTCACGAAACGATGAATCTATACTCTCTAATCCCCGTATTGCAAGGGTATCTATCTGGGCTCGCTTGCCCTCGGTAACAACAAATCGTAACGTCTTCTTCTTGTTTGCACCGTCGTATCCAAAGCCATATGCCACCGAAGAGTTATGGAACCCCTGCTGATTCAGATAGACAAGTATTGCATTGCTGTCTTCCTTGGCAAGACTCGATTCAAAGAAACGCCGGTCATTCTCATATGATCTCCGAAGTTCCGCGAAGCGCCGATAGATAATGGCAGGTTTACCGCTGTTACGGCGCATCGTAGACTCATAGAACTCTACGAGCTTTCGGCCTAGGGTGTTGTCACTGGCACGCGAGGAAATAACGCCAAGCAGATCAACGTCGGGAATTTCGCGACACCCCAATATCTCTACACCCTGAAGCTCTTCAAGTTGGAGCGCTCTAGAGCGTTCTCCAGCCAGAATAACGCTGTCCTGATACGCACCAGCATCCTGTTGGGCAAAGACATAGCCCCCTCCCGAAATACATATTCCAAGGGCTATAAAACAGCACAACCATGTTCGTGTGATGATCACAAGGCGCAAAATACCGTATGGAAGGTGTATAGAACGAACAACGCCCAGAAGGACGAACCCTCTGGGCGTTTAGGATGTCTATGTAATGCTCTTAATTATCGTACGGATCTTCGTCTTCGCTGAAGAACAAATCGTCGGAGCCTTCTTCATACTCAGGCCAAAGATCTTCGATACCCTCGTATGTCAGCTCTTCGGAATCATCGAGTTCTGTGAGGTTGTCGATCACCTGCAGCGGTGCACCTGTTCGATTGCAGTAATCGATCAGTTCTTCTTTTGTTGCTGGCCACGGCGCATCTTCCAGATACGAAGCAAGTTCGGGCGTCCAAAACATGACTGAATCCTTACAACATTGGTTTCTGAAGTATCAAGCGGCGCGAATATACATGCCGTTTTACCATGACGCAAAACAACCTTCGCCTTGGCAATTAGTTACGCGATAGAAATGTCTCTGCTATCACCACATCTAACGGTGTTGTGATCTTGATGTTGTTCTCTTCACCATCTATACAGTGAACAGAAACCCCAATCCGCTCACACAAACTCGAACAATCTGTCCCACTCCATGATTGACGCTCTGCTTCTTGATATGCCTTCCGCAGCACGTCCGATGCAAACGCTTGGGGTGTTTGCACACGCCGAACGCTCGATCGGTCTATCGTTTCTACAACTACCCCCCCATGGACGCGCTTTAATGTGTCTGTAACGGGGATAATGGGTATTGCGCTTCCAGAGGACTGCGCAGCCTCAATGACACGCTCCCACAGCTTTTCTGAGGCCAGGGGGCGAACTGCATCATGCACAGCTATAATGTCTGCGTTAGCAAGCGAATCATGACGCAGTGCTTTAGACACCGATTCTTGCCGCTCACTTCCTCCCGCAACGATATGAACACGTTCGTCGGCAACGTGGAACGTTGTAAGGAGTTCGTTTAGATACACGTGTTGTTCCTCGGCCGCAGCGATAACTACAGTTATGCAGTTCGAAAGGCTAAGAATTGTCCGAATAGAACGAACGATGCTAGGTACACCCTGTATGGGCAGGTATTGTTTTGGAACCGGACCACCAAAGCGCAACCCCGAACCACCAGCAGGGATAACCACTCCGACGTTGATATCTGTTTGCATTCCCAAAGATAGGTACCAAAGAAAAAGGGTGCTGTGTATCACCACAGCACCCTTTGGGGTCTACGTCGTAAGAACGGGTTATTTGATCACGGTGATTGGAAGAGACATTACATCACCGCCAGAACGGATGATCAGTGAATAAGCGCCACTAGCAACCTGTGAACCGATATTCAGCATTACGGCAGTTCCACCGTCCACGCCATCATGACTCATTGCAGCAACAACCTGTCCGGCTGATGATACAACAGAGATGTTCATACCAGCGAGTGGCTTCCCAAAGTTGATCGTGACGGTCTCACGAACCGGGTTTGGCCAAACCGAAATGCCGGCTTCTGTTGCATCAATCACACCGCCCGGAACTTCACCGGAACCAGAAAGATCGATCGTTGAGTTGCCACCGTTTGAGGAGCGAAGGCTAAGCTGTGCAGACTTCTTACCTGCTGTTCCAGGAGCAAACTTTACGCAGATCTCAGCTGAAGCACCAGCAGCTATTGCAAGCGGCATAGATGTTGTGACCGTGAACTCCGAAGCGTTCAATCCTGTAGCTGTTGCCTGGTCAATTGAGATCTCCTGTGTTGATGTGTTTGTGATGGTAACACACTTGTCAACTGACTTACCTGTCTCAAGCAGACCAAAGTTCTGTGCAGTAGGATGGCCATAACGAAGCACATATGCAGCGGAAAGTGCAACTGATGACTGTGGGGTTAGTGGAGCGTTAGAAAGAATGTTCAGAGTTCCGAAGATTGGACCCTTTGCAGTTGGTGCTGCCTTAACAGTAATCGTTTGCGAAGTACCCGGCGCAATGTCGAATGGAAGTGCTGGGGCATTCGACACGCTAAAATCACTCGGCGCAATATTGAGCGCCGTGATCGTGAGAGGTGCATTACCAACATTCTTGATCAGGCTGTTGAGAGCAATGGTCTTGTCGTAACCAACAGGGATCTCACCAAAATCGGCGCTTGCCTGAGAAAGTTCAATCGCTGGACGGGGGACAACCGGATCGTTTACTTCAACCTTGGCATAGTTTGTAACCACACCACCACAACCGTTGGTTACCCGGGCAGAGTAGAACCCTGCGTCAGACTTCACAACACTTGAAATAGAGAAATTGGCTGTTGTTGCACCTGGGATAGCAACTTCATTCTTCATCCACTGAATTGAGCGAATGTCGGATGCTTCAACGGATAGATTAAGTCGATCTCCAACGGTAAGCTTAGCCCCTTCTGGTTGCTTTGAAATGGAAGGCTTAGAAAGAACAGAAACAGTAACAGTATCAGAAGCTGTCTTGAGTCCGCATGTTCCTGTGGCAACCACCACGTATCTTCCAGCAGCAGCAGGTGTTACGTTAGCAATAACCAGCTCGTTTGAATTATTGTTGCTGATCAGTGCGCCGTCCTTGTACCATTCGTATGTAAGACCGGTGCCAGAGAACTGCGCGAGAACATTAGCAGGTGTGCCTACACATGCGTCAATCTTGGCAACCGGCTGGGTCCTTACTGTTGGAGCTCTAAACCCTGAAACACGTACAGTGCGCGATTGAGCTGTGATGTTGCAGTTGTTTGGATTAGCAACGTTTGATGTTACCATGCAGTAGTAGAGTCCGTTTGAAGCATAGTCATAGCTTGGGAAGGAAAGCGTTGCGTTGATTCCACCAGCAACAGGAGCCCCATCCTTGAACCACTGATACGTAAGATTTGTACCGGTGGCAGACACGCTAATAGTTCCTGCAGTACCTGGGCACAAATCGAGATTGTTTGGCTCAGAAGTGATCCGCGGACGCGCGGCAACTACAAACGATGTGGTTGTGCTAGTAACACTCGGAGTGCACGTTCCAGACACAACACAGTAGTATTGTCCTGAAGATGCTACCTGTGCGTTGTTAATCACTAGGTTGGAATCTATTGCTCCAGGAATAGCCACCCCATCTCTAAACCACTGGAAGGCACGTCCAGCGCCAGTTGCACGGATGCGAAGTGTATCGTTCGCATTCTCGCAAACACTTCTAGTGGCTGGAAGATTTTGGGTGATCGCTGGAGATGCTACTACGGTTAACCGCGCAATTGCTGTGGTTGTTGTAGCTGTTGCTGGATTACAGTTATCACGCAATACACAGCGATACAGTCCAGCGTTGTTTTGCTGAACGTTTGGTATTGTGAGAATACTGGACGTTGAAACACCAAGACTAACCGTATCGCGGAACCACTCAAAAGTTCCGTTTGTAAGGGTTGATCCAACAGAAAGTGTAACGGGCTGGCCCGAGCACACGGTTTGCGAAACAGGCTGAGCTGTGATCGTAGGCGCGAAACACGGAGCTACAACAGAGAATGTTGCAATGATCTGTCCAGTGTTCGTAACAGCTGTTGGACCAGGACATGTCATGGTTTGACGAACGGTTCCGCTATACGTGATACCGTTAACCAATATCTGTCCCGACGTGGTGTACAACACAGTAAGCGTGGCACCATTCCAAGTATCGCCATAACTGTCGAATGCCCGCACTTCGTATGTGCCCGCAGGAACGCTAACAACAACACCTGTAGGCACGGCTGCTGCTTGAGGTCTGCAATGGACCGTTGCACCGGTGGCTGTATTAACAATTTGCCAGCCGACCTCAGACGAATACGAACCGCCTGTTGAATTGATCGTCAAATTGATCTGTGCTGATAATGCCGCACATGAAAATAGTAGAGCCGTAGCAACGCAAAACAGCCTGCTCCAGCTGTATCGAGAGATCATAACATCGCTCCATTAAGTGTGTGTAATGTGGTGACAATCAATATCAATATAAATACTCCTAATATCTATTAACAAAATGTAAGAAGGCCCCATCCGGTGAGGATGAGGCCTTCTTAATTAACTGCGACCTTGGCGTAGAGCCAATATCTTACTTGACTACGTTTACCGGAACAGTTGTTACTGTACCGCCGTAGCGTACAATAAGAGTATATGTTCCGCTTGAAAGAACGCTGCCACCGTTCCAACGAACGCTGCCGCCTGCTTCAACACCATCATGTGTAAAGTTGGCAACTGTACGTCCACCGGCGTTTACAACTGTAAACTCCATAGCTGGCATAGGCTTACCAAACACAATGTTGAGTTGATCGCGAACTGGGTTTGGTGAAAGTACAATTCCAGCCTCCGTAGCGTCTACAACGTCGCCAGGAACTTCACCAGATCCTGAAAGGTCAATTGTAGAATTACCGCCACTTGAAGAACGTAGGCTCAATTGGGCTGACTTCTTACCGGCTGTACCAGGGGCAAACTTCACGCATATCTCAGCTGAGGCACCGGAAGCAATTGTTACTGGCATTGCTGTAGTAACCGTGAATTCCGACGCATTCAAACCAATAACAGTTGCCTGGTCGATCGTGATCTCTTGCGAAGACGTGTTTGTGATCGTTACACACTTGTCTACAGACTTGCCTGTTTCGAGCAATCCAAAGTCTTGTGAGGCACCGTGATTGTAACGAAGAACATACGTAGCTGAGAGAGCAACAGATGTCTGTGGCGTCATTGGCGCATTCGAAGAGATCGTCAGCGTTCCAAAGAGAGGACCCTTTGCTGTTGGTGTAGCCCTGATTGTTATGGTCTGTGCTGAACCAGGGGCGATTTCAAACGGTGTTGATGGAGCGTTGAGAATCGAGAAGTCACTTGGTGCGGCAGTCATAGCAGTGATGCTAAGCGGCGCATTGCCAACATTCTTGATCAAACCGTTTAGTGTTACGGTCTTGTCGTATCCAACAGGAATCTCACCAAACTCCGCGCTCACTTGGGCGAGTTCGATAGCTGGACGAGGAATAACAGGATCGTTTACTTCTACCTTGGCATAGTTTGTAACAACACCGCCGCAGCTGTTTGTGATGCGAGCAGCATAGAAACCGGCATCAGACTTCACAACACTGGCGACCGAGAAGTTGGCAGTTGTAGCACCAGGAATAGCTACATCATTCTTCATCCACTGAATCGAGCGGATGTCTGTTGCTTCTGTGCTTAACTGGAGACGATCTCCAACAGTAAGCTTTGCGCCTTCTGGCTGCTTCGTTACAGTTGGACGATCGAGAACGGTAATCGTAACTGTGTCGGATGCCGTCTTCAAACCGCAAGTACCAGTTGCTACGACTACGTAACGTCCAGCAGACGCCTTTGATACCTTCGCAACAACGAGTTCATTGGAGTTTGAGTTTGCTACGATCTGACCATCCTTGTACCACTCATAGCCAAGACCGGTACCAGTGAATTCTGCGAGAACGCTTAGAGGCGAACCAACACAGGCGTCGATAGACTTGTTTGGCTGTGCCTTTACAACTGGCGGACGGAAGCCAGAAACACGAACAGTGCGTGACTGTGCAGTGATAACGCAGTTGTTCGGGTTTGGAATGTTCGAGGTGATCATGCAGTAGTACTGACCATTCATCGAGTAATCGTAATTGCCGAACGATAACGTTGAGTTAAAACCTCCCGGAACTGGCTTGTCGTCCTTGTACCACTGATACACAAGGTTTGTTCCAGTTGCAGCAACGCTGATTGTGCCGTTGCCCGTTGGGCAAACATCAAGATTCGTTGGCTGTGCCGTGATACGAGGCTTCATCGCAACAGTAAGTGTACACACCACACTCGTTGCAGTAGGAGAACACGTTCCGGTAACTACACACGTATACAACCCACCCGTTGTTCCACCTGCGTTATTTACGATATAGTTTGAATCAGTTGCCCCAGCAAGAGCGGCCCCATCTTTGAACCACTGGAACCGACGTCCAGCACCTGTTGCACGAACGCGCAGTGTATCGTTAGCGCTTTCGCATACAACGCGTGTAGCCGGGAGGTTGGTTGTGATCGCTGGAGGTTCGATTACCGTCAGACGTGCTGTTGAAGATGTGACCGTTGCAGTTGTCGGATTACAGTCATCCTTGAGAACAACGTTGTACACGCCAGCAGACGCGAGCGTAACGGGGCTAATTGTGTACACGTTCGAGCGTGTTGACGCAACCATAACACCGTCTTTGTACCAGTCATATGTACCGGTGGTCATGTCTGATGTAACGCTGATCGAAGCGCTTCCACCAGCACAAACCGTCTGGCTTTGCGGCTGCTGCGAAATGGCGGCAGGCAAACAAGCCTTGATAACTGTAAAGTTACCAGAGCTTCCAGGGTTGGAGAAAGAACATGACCAGCTTGGTCCTGGCATCTCGTATACACGCACGCGATACGTGGTAGATGGTGTTGCATTTGCTGGGATCGTCCAGTTATAGGACGTAGCATACCCACTTACTCCGGTTGCAATGTTCGTCCATGTCGCGCCGCCGTTACTCGAGTACTGCAGGGCATATGTACCACCGTAGTTACCGATCGTGTATACATCGCCATACCAGCGAACCGTCATGGTTTGGGCACTCTGAAACGTACTACCCGTAGCAGGACTGGTTACAAATATGTTTCCCCAACCGTACGTACACCCCTGTGCTGATGATTGTGTTGCTGATGTTGATAGCATCAACAACACCAAAGCACACGCAGTGAGCGTTTGTGCGAAAATGCGTCGAAGAGATTGGCTCATACGCAAATTCCCCTTTGAATGAAATGAAAAGAAAGTTTTACGATTCCGTTTTAGTTCGCGCGCATAAAATAAGCCTTTCCAGTTAAAAAGGTTACTACGATAAAACACGTACGAGCTTGAATGCCGTCCAACAGGATTGGCATCTCCTGTGGAAAACCACTTCTTCCACCAAGACGCTCGCCCAAGAGAGAATAAACCGCGACAGATTCAATGTTCGCTAACCCTTTGTAATACAAGCGGATACCATCGTATGTGTGTGTTACCTCTATGCCGTAATCCTCGGAAGCGGTCTCGTTCACACCTACATTGGTATTAACAACCATCGTTGATGTTTGGCTTACATAGTTCTGTCCAGCAGCAGTTGTGCCTGTTATCTTCCAGTAATATCTCGTCCCTTCCTGTAAAAAGGAGTACGCGGTTGAATCTACAAAGCAGTAGTACTTATAATCTATGTTGCTAAAGCGTGGATCCTGAGAAACTACCACTTCGAATCCAGTGAATATGGGGCTGGTCACAAAACGGAAGATGTCGTTATCCTTCGCAGAGACGTTACCATGAAGCGGATACACAGGTGTGAGTATCACGTTGCTGTCGATTCGTGTGGTTGCAAATACGGTGTCCGACCACGGACCGATATCAAATCCGTTACGTGCCTGCACTCTCCATGCGTAGAGCGCAGAAGGCCGCGATAACAGGATCATTGCTGATGTAGCATCGACTACGGTATCGATAACGGGATTATCGAACACAACATCTTCTGCCACCTGGACGTGATACGTGGTTGCGCGCTGCACCGGTAACCATGAGCACGTTGTAGGTACTTGATGAGGGAGTTGATGGCGTTGAACAGTTTCTTCGATTACTGGTTTTCCCAGCGATGATGACTCGGCAACGGTAAAGGATCGGCCACTGATCAACGATTGCCCATATCTGCCTTCTGCAGCGCAAGTCCATGTGTATCGTGTTCCTGAGACAAGGTTTGTAACCATACACGATGTTCCGCGCACCGTTGTATCCACCAGCGGTGCACCATCGCTACTGCGAATCATGCGAACCCTGTACGTTGATACCTGCTCATCCACTGCCCAACGCAAGGTGGTTGTTGCCGTTGAAGGTATGTAGACGTTCGGCTCTGGAGAAATCAGTGATGGTCGTTTCGGGACGGAGGCGATCGTTCCTTGTGGAGAAGGGGCGCTTCGGGACGAATCAATTTCTGCAGTAACACTCCACACCATAAAACGATTGGCGGGCAGCCGTTCAACCGGAGCACACACGGTGTCGTTCAGAAGGGTGTCAAGCAACACAACTCCGCCCGCAGAGTCGCGGAAAACAACATTGTACATGCTGGCCCCCTGTACCTGTTTCCACCGAAAGATGCTTTCCTGTGTAACAATAGCCGGACGCAGCAAAGTATCGGGTTCGATGATCTGTGGTGAATTGAACTCGGAACGGAACTTCCATACGCTTGACCATACACTAACCCCCTGTGAGTTACGCTTACGCACTCGCCACCAGAATGTGGTGTTGTTACGCAGAGCAGCTGGTGTAAACGTTGTATCTGTCACCGTATACGTGGACACATCTTTAAGAAAGGCACTGTCCCTGGAAACCTGCAGCTCATATGTTGTGGCAAAGAGGAGTTTACTCCAGCGTAGAGGTACCCGCTCGGCAACATTCACAGAACCGTTCGGAGGATAGACCAATTCGGGAAGCAGCTTGCTGGAAAAGCCAAGCGCAAACTCTCCCTGCTTAATGAACGGGATAGTCCAGCTCTTCTCTGCCGAAGAGTACGTACCCGTGATAATGCTAAAGACACCAGAACCTTCCACGGGTCTGTACAGCAGTGTGGCTGTTGATGCATCAAGAACATCTCTGACGTTCTCAAAGCGAAGCTTTGTTGAACCTGTTAACGACGTTGTATCGTCTATTCTGACGGCCCATCGCACTGGAGGATAAAACAGCGTTCCGGGTTTTGATAGCTCTATAGTGTACGGCGCATAGTTGTGCTTCTCAACGGTAACAACAGCAGGCGCTCTCAATGATGCAACCTGAAGCGTAACGCACGTTGTGCTGTCTGTTGTTGCAAACTCTGTAGTGCCCGTTGCAGAAATCGTGCGCTGCACACCCGTCATGCCGTACGTTGTTTTGAGGATTCGATAGGCGTTTATCCGTGGAAGGGGCAGGTTGTCTACGGTAGCTACCACATTGCCCGCTCTGTCGATTTCCTGTGCTGCGATGTTGCTTGCAGTTCTATTAAGATTCAGAGCAGCCCCATACCCGACAAAGATGTTTCCGTTTGGCAGCTCGGCAACATTGCCCATTGTGGCAGCGTAAACGCTAACGGCGGGTGAATACTCAAAAACTCTGCGAACGGTTTTTGCTACTTCATCTACCTCATACTCAACAATGCGGGACTTTCTGGGAGCGGGCTTGAGGTTTCCATTGTCGAACACAAGCAGCGTACCGCGGGACGTGCGGGTAACGCTGTGCTGATGCGAAAACCCGAAGAAACCGTCCGTGGTGTCGTTCAAGAATCTGAACTGATTGTTCTTTGACTTCGAGCCTCCGAGCCGCCAGACCACCTTGCCGGTTACACCGTTGATCTTGATGATCTCATCGAGGTGTCTGCAAGAGAGGATCAATCCGCCGTCGGTATCGCGGTAAATCGAGTTGATGTGCAGAACATCTACAAGAGACTGTGTGAAATCTATGTCTTCTGTTGCGTCAGAATAGGGAATGTGATCGAGAGACTTCCACTCAAACAGAACTTTGCCGGATCTCGAGATCTCCTGGATAACACCACCGATAACCTCTGCATCAGTTTGGCCCCCTTGGACGTACTTGGACAGGTCTGTCTTTACCCGATACATACTCAGGATCATGAACGTAGTATCGGAGGTGGCAAAGCCCTCGTGAAAGTCTGCCTGATACTGTCCTACGGGATAAATCGAGTCGGTTATCTGCTGTTGCGCATTCATCCGCACATAACATGCTAGACCTGGCACTCCGCCCGTGTTTGTAACGCCGAAATACGACAGTTCTCGGTTCTTGTAAGAAGCAAGGTTGATCTGCATCCCGACGCTAACAGGAAAGACGGCCCTTCCATAGTTGTCGATAACGCCTAAGGTGTCGCTCTTTGCAGGACTGATCATAACGTATCCCGGAGCAGCATTGCCACGCTGGGAGATCTTATACGTTTGTGCGGTGGTTGTTGTTGAAACAACACACATGTACATGAACATACAGGCCGCGAGGATGAAAACACCCCTGGTTGGCGATATTTGCTCTATGAAAGTTCGCATGGGTCCTTTGGTTGTCGTAGGGAAGGTAGTTGCCCTAGCTGCAATTTCATCAATATTCATCTTCGCTGCAGCTGCACAAAAGAACCCCAATTCCCATCTTCAGGTTTCGCAGTACGGCGAACGATCGTTTCCAGGTATACGGGCGCTTGTGCGCTGCGATACATCTGTACTCCTCGTAACAACAGATGATATTTTCTTGACAAGCAACAATGGGGCTTCGTGGAGGGAGTTAGTTGCCCCGTTACCACACAAGTCGGTTGTTGATGTACTTCCGATTCGTGATACAGTGTTTGTTCTGACATCCAATGGTATGGTTCACCGTACCACAAACGACGGCCTCACGTGGAATCCACTACGGCGTTTCACGCAAGGTTCCGTTAATCAGCTTGAGCGTACAAATACTGGAACGGGTGCGTTGTTTGTTCAGCAGCGCGGACGGATTGCATCTCGTGGATACAACACCATCAATGTTTCTGATTCTACGCTGACGATACGAGCGGTTCACGGCACAGAGCACACCATAACGAGCTCTTCCATACACGATGTGTCGGGGTTGGCAGTTACAGACTCCGTTATCTTCATTGCCCGGTCTCGTCTGCCTATTCTGTCTATTCGTCTTTCAGACCTCGAGATAGCCGAGGTCGACATGAAACACCTCTCAAGCGAGTATGTCTCATATATCCAGGTTCACAATGGCGTGTTGTACGCTGGTGTTCTTGCCGGACAGGGAGGTATACACAAGAAGCCTGTAGACGGCAACCATTGGGAAACCATCAATATTGACCGAAACACAGAAACCGTAGATGTGCAGTGCATTGTCTCCGGAGATAAGGGCGTGTACTTCGGATTCCGAGAGCACGGTGTTGCGTTTCTACCCGAGGGCGCACACGTGGCATATCCGATACACGAAGGTCTATCAGGCTCTGTTGCGCAAACCGTAGATCGATATGGTGATGATTTGCTGATCACTGCACGCCTGCGAGGTCTTATCAAAGTTCTTCGATGCGGAGGACAAGTAGAACGGTTCAGCAACCACCTGCCCCTTAGCGGAGAATACGTTACAGGTGTTCTTGGCAGTGTTGTTATCGTTGGCCTACATTGGGGGTACGTAATCCGCACCACTGATAATGGTGATCATTGGGATACACTGAACATCAAGTTCCCTGAATCGGCGATGAATACAATTCGGGCATATGATTCTACATTCTTTATCTGCACGAACGATGGGGTGTGGGAGTCGACGAATGAAGGCGCTACGTGGACTCGAGCATTTGCAGAGCTACCCCAACAATCCATACAGGACATTCACAAGATTCCTGGTGGGTGGCTGGTACGTGCAAATGAAGATGCCTACATCTGTCGCAATGGTGCCAAGTATCAGGTATTCAACCCGGCAGGCAGTTTTGAGCATAAACCCCATCTGTTTGATGTACACGCCGATGGTGAAACGATCTACGCAGCAGGATACCCCGGTTTATTCAAGAGCACAGATGGTGGTGATACATGGACAACATATACAGTTGCCGATAATTCAATTATCAGATCTGTGACGGTGTATGATTCAAACGTGTATATCACGGGTCTACGAGGACAAATCTATTACGTACATACTCGTAGCCTTAACTAGATGTAACTATCAGCGCCGTTTTTCGTTGTTGGTAGTACGCAATGAAAAACGCAATTCTATTCTTGTTGGTGAACGTATTCACTCAACTGCATGCCCAACAGAACTTTCACACCCTCGACATCACCACGAGTAATGCAGTAGCACCAGGCTACTACTTGCTGGCACCAAACTCCACAGACTCTATAGGCCTTACAGATCACACTGGCAGGAGTGTGTTTCGGGTGCCAACGGGTACGGTTACAAACCTGAGAGCCTACGGCGCTGCATACCTTACGTATTACACGTCGCGATGGCAATCAAGCACAGGGTGTTTTGTACGCAAAGATCACAACCTCGAAACAGTTGATTCGTTGTTTCTTGATGGCGACTATCAGGTTGATTTTCATGAAGGTCGCATTTGGTCAGACACGTCGTATATCATTCTCGGCACCGAGCGCAGAACGATCGACATGTCGCAGTTTCATCATGCCGGCCGGGCTGATGCTATAGTTCTTGGTGCGGTGATACAAGAACGTGGATTTGATGGACAGGTGATCTTTGAATGGAAGTCGTTTGATCATATCCCGGTTACTGATGCAACAGATGATGTTGATCTTGCCTCGGCATTGATCGACTACATTCATGTTAACTCAGTTGAACGTTCCAGCGACGGACACCTCCTTGTTTCGTGTAGACACTTAGACGCTGTTATCAAGATTAACAGCACAAATGGGAATGTTATCTGGAGGCTCGGTGGCAGCGCCTCGAAGAACACCACGTTTACAATAGCAAATGATGCCCTTGGCACCTTTTCCGGTTTTTCTCACCAGCACTCAGCATTTGAAACACCACGAGGTACAATCATGCTGTTTGATAATGGCAATCTGAAACCCGCCCCAAGAGTGTCGCGTGCAGTAGAGTACGAACTTGATCTTTCAACGTATACGGCAACAAAGATTTGGGAACACAACGCCCCGTCCAATATCTACTCAACAGCAATGGGGAGTGTTGAGGAGCTCGTGAACGGCAACATTCTCGTGAACTATGGAGCCACAGAGGGTTCATCACGAAAAGGCATGATCATTGCTGAAGAGATCAAGCGAAACGGACAGGTCGTTGCTACGATAACAAACACAAGTCAGTCAGAGATCACGTCGTACCGGGTAATGAAGTCAACGTTTGGAATGGCTGGGTGTCACGCAGTTATATCTACTCCCGGCACAACAGTTATGTCCTGTGATGACAGCACCACGAATGTTTCCCTGGAGATTACAACAGTTGCCACTCCTACACCTGTAGTTGTTGAGCGGCACAACTATCTGCCACACAACATTTCGTTCTTGGCTGAATCATTCTGTGGCATGCTTCCGTTGCGATGGGTAGTAAAGATCGAAGACTCCCTCAGCTTAAAGGGGGCTTTGTGGTTCAACACCGGAGATATCCGAGCTATCCAGCAAGCCGAACGTATGCAACTGCTGTACCGTCCAGTTGAAGGACAAGGCGCGTTTGCCGTTATCGACGCCGCATATAATGCCCAACAGCAGAGGTTCCGAGTAGGAAAGCTTGTTTCAGGTGAGTTCATGTTGGCATATCGAGAATGTCTCGAGCCAGCCCCGCTAAAACCAGTTCATGCTGCTACGGAAGTGGATTCTGTCCCCATGGTATCCTGGAAGGCAGCCGCCATCAACAATGGATATGAAGTTGATGTGTCGGGTGCGCCGAGTTTTAGCACGTCTACAAGGTTCACCACCAAACGAACCGACACAACAATGCAGGGTCTGCGGCTTGCAACAACATATTACTGGCGCGTTCGGCGTGTCTATGATGGAGATGCAAAGGGACCCTGGTCTGAGACGTTTCGATTTACGACAATGCTGGGCATTCCAGTGCCGATTAGCCCCGTGCTCAAAAGAGACACTGTGGCGATATCCGTACTGCCCACATTCCGCTGGACAAAAGCAGAAGGGGCTGAACGCTATCGGGTAGTAGTTGCAGACCGCGATCTTGGACAGCCAGTTGTGAACCAGGTAACAACGGCTGATTCGCTCGTGCTTCAAGAGCCACTGCTCTATAACATGGCGTATACCTGGACGGTAAGTTCAATGAGGGGTACAGTTGTGGGACGTCCGTCGGTAAAGCACTTTATCGTTACCATCCCTGCAGCACCCGAGCTGTCATCGCCTGCAAACGATACACTTATACCGTTTGCGCAAGCACAATACTTTTCGTGGAAGTCTGTGCCCGGTGCACTCCGTTATGCTATTACGG
>JBIJAX010000009.1:0-58189 GCA_044345485.1 Kapaibacterium sp. (SeqCode) | reverse complement strand
ACGAATGGATAGACGAGATTGCGTCTGTATTTCCATCTGCACAGATCCACAGGGACTCTCAAGGGGATGCTGTGCTGATTGTCTGCAACATGCCGGGCGAAGTCCGGATCATGATCACCAACGACGAAATAGAGTAACAGACTATGAAGCCTGCACTCGTTCTATTCGACCTCGACGGCACGCTGATCGATTCGCGAAGAGGAATCGTTCATTCCTTGCGCTTGGCACTTGAAGACTCAAAGGTAAGCGTTCCTGAAGATCATGATTTTACCTGGTGTCTAGGTGCCTCGTTGTGGAAGATCTTCGAGCACTACATGCAGACAACAGATAGAGTCCGCTTAGAGCATGCCGTTGCCACCTATAGGCACATCTATCGCGATGGACCAATGTTTGAGTATGACATCTACGAAGGCGTAGCAGAAACACTGTTGCACTTGACTGCTTCCGGCGTGCGTGTAGCCGTGGCCACTGCAAAGGCCCACGAATACGCTCGAGAAGTAATCGATGCGTCGGTACTTCGTAATTCGATACACCACGTCTATGGTTCGGAGTTAGACGGCACGAACGTGGAAAAGCGTGACTTGCTGCGGCACATCCTTGCCGTTGAAGGAACGCCAGCGCATGACGTGATCATGATCGGTGACCGCCATCACGATATCGATGGTGCCCGTGCAAATGGAGTGGCAAACATTGGAGTGCTCTATGGCTATGGTACAGCCGAAGAGCTGGCCCATGCCGACACCACAGTGGACAGTGCAGCTGCGATAACTTCAGCTATAGCGGAGCTTGAGGCTCCGTCCCGATAGGCCTGTTGATGGATGCACGCGAACTGACACGCCGCATAAAGTATGCAGCAGCAGAACTTGGGTTCGATGCTGTTGGCATTGCTGCTGCAGAGCCGCTGGAAGAAGAACACGCACGATACATGCGATGGATCGAGCAGGGAATGCATGGCCAAATGCAGTACATGGAGCGCAACGCTGAGGTGCGTCATGATGTGCGGCACATCGTCCCCGACGCCAAGAGCGTTATCGTTGTAGCAAAGAACTACTTCACTCCATTTGAGCATGGTGAGGTTGGCAAGATTGCCCGATATGCATGGGGCGATGATTACCACGACGTACTGCCGCCGATGCTGGATGCATTGATCGAGTCGATAGATCAGCTCATGCCAGGCAGCAGTTCTCGTCGATACACAGACACCGGGCCTGTTCTAGAAAAAGCCTGGGCCGTAAGATCAGGGATTGGCTGGCAAGGCAAGAATGGAAACATTATCCGCAGAGATATTGGCAGCTGGTTCTTTCTTGGAGTAGTGATTACTTCGGCAGACCTTGAACCGGATGAGCCTATGCAGGATTACTGTGGTTCGTGCACGGCATGCATCGACTCTTGTCCAACGAAGGCAATTGTGCAACCGGCGGTAGTCGACGCACGGTCGTGTATCTCCTACTGGACCATCGAGGCCAAGGCCGATGTCGAGATCCCGCTGCCGATTGCTGAGCATCTTGATGGGTGGCTTTTTGGCTGTGATGTGTGCCAGGATGTCTGCCCGTGGAACCGTTTTGAGAAGCCGACAAATGAAGAGCGGTTTCTGCCTCGTAATGGTGAGTCCACACTTGATCCCCAACAGATCGTAACTTTGCAGCCCGAAACATTTGCCGAGCGTTTTCGTCGAAGTCCGCTAAAACGTCCAAAGCTAGCAGGACTGCAGCGAAACGCGCAGGTACTGATCAACAATCAAGAACACGACAAGGAATCGAGCTGACCATGGCACATACAGACATTGCAATCATCGGATCTGGACCAGCAGGTTTTACAGCGGCACTTTATGCAAGCCGAGCCAATTTAGGCGTGGTGATCTTTGAAGGGTCGCAGCCAGGCGGACAGCTCACGATTACAACCGAAGTTGAGAATTACCCTGGCTTCGAGCATGGAATCATGGGCCCCGAACTCATGGATGTTCTTCGCAAGCAGGCCCACCGGTTTGGTGCCGCTTCCAAGTACGAACTTGTTACGAAGGTTGATGCTTCGTCACGTCCATTCGTGCTCACGAATGAGAAGGGCGAAACAACCACTGCCGATGCAGTGATCATTGCAACTGGTGCAACGGCAAAGCTTCTTGGCGCTCCTGGGGAACAGGAATACATGGGCTTTGGTGTAAGTGCATGTGCCACTTGCGACGGGTTTTTCTTCCGCGGACTGCACGTTTTCGTGGTTGGAGGGGGCGATACGGCCATGGAAGAGGCGAATTACCTAACGCGTTTTGCTGAAACCGTAACGATCGTTCATCGCAGGGAAGACTTCCGCGCCTCGAAGATCATGGTCGATCGCGCTAAGGCAAACCCCAAGGTCAAGTTTCTGCTGAATGCCATCGTTGATGAATACGTTGGTACGTCTGTAAATGGCATGAAGAAGCTAACACATCTTCGCATCCGCAATACGGTAACGAACGAGGTGACGGATGTGCCAGCCGATGGCGCATTTGTTGCGATCGGACATCAGCCGAATACATCGTTGTTTGCAGGAATGCTGGACATGGACGACGTAGGGTACATCAAAACCGCTGGTAAGTCATCGTACACCAACGTACCTGGAATCTTTGCCTGCGGTGATGCGCAAGACAGCATCTACCGTCAGGCGATTACAGCAGCTGGATCGGGATGTATGGCCGCAATTGATGCAGAACGCTGGCTCGAGGAGACACGTCACGCGTAATGCGCGCGCAACACCTCACTCAACGATGGTAAAGCGTGGCTTGTACTGCTTTTTGATCTTAGCCGCTGCGGCCTCGGCAAGTGCCTTGGACTGGTAGCCCCATAACACGATTCTGTAGGCTACGTCACCTTTGTCGATCACAGGCTCGTAGTATACTTGGAAATCGCGTGCTACCCATACAGACCGTTGTTTGGTTGCTTCGTCTTCGTTGCTAACCTGATCAACAATGATCGTAGATGGCCGTTGTTCGGATGTGATAAGAACAGCCTCGACGCGATTGTTCATGATCCTTCGCGAACCGTCGTCCTGAAAGTAGTAACGAGGTTTGCGACTGCCTTCACTACGGGTAATCACTTGTTTGTCGAGTGCGCCGTTGATCAGGAGGAAGTTCTTGACGTTCTCGGCCCGCTCCAATGCCCGTTGATCTGCAGCCTCTGCAACATCCGATCCGACGTGACCGGAGAGCTCGATCTTCATGTTTATGTCCTTAGATAACCGCTCGGCGATCGAGAGAAGAAGCGGATAATACTGTTGTAGGCCGACGTCGGTTTGATCGTCGAACAATGCCACAACAGCAGGCGACGTGCTGATCAGGACCTCACGTGGAGTGAGGATGATTGAATCTGCAACAGCTGGTTGAATGCTGTCTCCCTCGAGTTCTACACGCAGCCACGGCGAATCACAGTCTGCTACATCTTCCACGCCAGCCTGCGCGGTGAGCACAGAATTCCATCGCTGTGCATAGAGAATCTCACGGATCACATCTCCGATTGTTGAAGATTCGTCATCTTCAACGGTGTACACGCAGCCGCCTGTATATGAGGCAATGTAGCGTAGCGGGAAGGATGCCATGTCGTAGCCAACACGAATGACGTAGACCCCAATTCCTGCATCCTTGAGATACCGAGCAACATCACGAGAATTCCAGATCGCCGAGGCATTGTCACCAGACGTTGTAACAATGATAAGAGACTTTACGCCTCTGGCTTGCTCTAACTCGCTCGCTGCAGAGATTGCTGATGCGTATAGGGCCGAAACGCCCGAGGCTGGCCGGAGATCATCTGCGGAAAGATTCTCGAGAACTCGTTGTGCAGGACCAACCTGCTGAAGAGTTGTCAGCGACTGATTGAATGATCCAACACCGATGCTGTCTGATAAGGGAGATCCACCGAGAAGCGCCGACTTAATGCTCAAGATCACATCTCGTGTGAGAGTGCCCGACATGATCGAGTTGTCGATAGCGATGAATGCCGATGAGCTCGCGTTCTTTGGAGACGCGGAGGATGCCTCAAGATCGGATGAAAAGGATATTGGAGACTGACTGCGGCAGATAACTTTCGTCGTGATGCGCGAGGCCACAGATTGCAATGGCACAAAGTTTCCATCGGAATCAAGCGTAAGAAGGCGAACAGACAACGACCCGTCGGGCTGCTTGCTAATGCCGCTGATTTTTAGCCGTGAAATCAAGGGGAACATGTCTTTTGTGATGCCCCTGAAATACTGACTTCGTGTTGTGGATCGGTCAAGTTCCGGTCCGGTAGAAATCCCCTGAGCCTGCAATCCCATTTGTGCGGCGATACACGCACAACTGAGCACAATTGCTGTGTACCATCTACTGCATAGTCGACCGTTAGTACTCATACGATATGAATGTGAGTGTCGGAATTACGAGCTGAGACGGCAAACGTTATGCGAGCTGCATCGTCGCAATCAACGGTAACACGATCTCCCGCACGAACTTCCGAAGCCAACACCTTTATTGCAAGAGGATCTGCAATGTAACGTTGGATTATTCGCTTAAGTGGGCGAGCTCCAAGCTGCACATCATAACCACGTTTACCGAGCCATTCTGCGCAATCTGGAGTTACGACCAGCTCTATTCCAAGCTTTGCAAGGCGTTCTGCGACACTATTGATTTGAATCGCTGCGATCTTGTGCACTTCCGATGAGAGCAGTGGCTTGAACAGGATGATTTCATCTATGCGGTTCAGGAATTCTGGTCGGAGCTTGCGTTTGACCGTCTCAAGGATACGCAGCCGCAATTCAGCAACGATGTGTTCGCGGTTCTCATCATCGAGCTCCATAATCTGATCCTGAATGATATCGGATCCAAGGTTGGATGTCATGATAACGATCGTGTTGCGGAAGTCTACAACACGACCCTGACCATCGGTCAACCTACCATCATCCAATACCTGCAAGAGTACGTTGTATACGTCAGGATGTGCCTTCTCAATCTCATCCAGGAGCACAACTGCATAGGGCCTCCGCCGCACTGCTTCCGTTAGCTGTCCACCTTCCTCATAGCCAACATATCCGGGAGGGGCGCCCAGTAATCGAGAAACAGAATGTTTCTCCATGTACTCACTCATGTCGATGCGTACAAGTGCCTGCTCGTCATCGAATAGAAACTCTGCAAGCGCCCTAGCCATTTCTGTTTTACCAACTCCAGTCGAACCGAGGAAGATAAACGACCCGATGGGACGGTGTTCATCCTGAAGACCGGCGCGGGATCGACGGATTGCGTTCGATACGGCTGTAACAGCTTCGTGCTGTCCGATGATGCGCTCGTGGAGTCTGTCTTCCATTGCAAGTAATTTTGTACGCTCTGTCTCGAGCATTCTGCTCACCGGTATCCCGGTCCACTTTGCCACAATCTCGGCAATGTCCTCGTCGTCGATTTCCTCTTTGAGTAGCGGGCTTTCGGCCTGTATCGCCGAAAGTTCGGTCTTTACGGTTTCGATGTTCTTTTCTAGTTCCAAAAGCCTTCCATAACGCAGTTCGGCAACACGGGCGTAGTCACCAGCGCGTTCGGCTTCCTGAGCTTCAATCTTGCAATGTTCAGTTTCAGACTTGAGCATACGGAGATTTTGGATCTTCGATTTCTCGATCTCCCATCGTGCTTTGATTCCTGCATGCTGAGTGCGCAGCTCAGAGAGTTCACGGTCTATCTCCTCTAGTCTCTTTCGCGTGGATGTACGTAGTTCATCGGCCATAAGTGGTCCTAAAGGGTCGTTGGTACAGCACATAAGACGAAGCAGATTCGGGTTTAACGTAATGCCAAGAGATCCGTAGATTAGTGGCCACGTATCAACTTCGCCAGAGACATGGACCCACTTTTACGGCTTTTCATCATCGTTGCTCAATCGTACCTGATTGGGGCGATTCCGTTCGCGCTAATCATCGGTAAACATTGGTATGGTGTGGATGTTCGTACAATGGGTAGCGGTAACCTTGGTAGTACGAATGTGTATCGAAATCTTGGTTGGAAGGCTGGTTTGGCTGTGCAGATGCTCGATATAGCCAAAGGGCTCGTACCTGTGCTCCTCGTAGCTTCGTTTTTTGAATCGCAGATGCCGTTTTCAAACAAGACTCCATTCGAAGACCAGACAGTTGTTCAGCTCATCGCAGGTGTTTCGGCAGTACTAGGGCACATGTTTAGTGTCTTTGTAGGAATGCGAGGGGGCAAGGGGATCAACACATCGCTCGGAATGCTTATAGCGATCGCACCGGTTGAACTTGCCATAGCAGCAGGAGTCTTTGCCATAACTGTTGGGTTTTTCGGTTACATCTCACTTGGTTCAATGATCGCTGCAGTGATGATTCCGATCACAATGGCGGTGCGGTACAATGTGTTTCATGTCGACATCCTGGGCTACAAGACCGTTGTGTTCTTTATGATCGCTTTGGCCCTACTTGTCATCTACGCGCACCGAGCGAATCTCAAGCGTCTGCGATCGGGTACCGAAAGCAGATTTACTAAGCTCCAGATTTTTCGCCGCCGGCATCAAGCGCAATGAGGGTTGGCATTCTAGGCGCTGGCGCATGGGGTACGGCTATTTCGACTGTTGCGTCAGAGAATGGTCATAACATTCTTATGTGGGCTCGAGAGCAGGAAGTTGTCCACGAGATCAATTCGAAACGGACGAATGATCGCTTCCTTCCAGGCACGCATTTTGAAGAATGTGTGAGGGCAACAGACCAGTTAGCGGATCTCCATGCATGCGACGTTCTTATCAACGCTACACCAACGCAATACACGAGATCAGTACTCACTGAACTTCAGCCACGTGATGTGATCTTTGTCAACCTTGCTAAGGGAATCGAAATCGGCAGCCATTTCCGTGTTTCGGAAATCGTAGCCGAGGCAGCCCCCTCTGTATCGAGATACGTCGTGCTCTCCGGACCAAGTCATGCAGAAGAGGTTGTTCAACGAATGCCAACAACTGTTGTTTGTGCAGGTCACAACCAGGAGTCATGCCAGGTAGTTCAGAATCTTCTGACCACACCGTCGTTTAGGGTGTATTCGAGCACCGACGTTGTTGGTGTCGAGATCGGCGGAGCCCTGAAGAACGTTATCGCAATTGCTGCAGGCATCGTAGATGGAGTTGGCCTGGGAGACAATACCAAGGCCGCGCTGATCACCCGTGGCTTATCCGAGATTGCGCGGCTCTCTGTTGCACTTGGCGCAGACCCTCAGACGCTCTATGGTCTTGCCGGTCTTGGCGACCTCTATGTCACATGTGCATCGCGTCACAGCCGCAACAGACGAGTTGGTGAGCGCATCGGACAAGGGGAAACACTAGATGCGGTAACGGCATCAATGAGTGCTGTTGCAGAAGGTGTTACCACAACTCGTGCAGCGCTCGAACTTGCAGCTAGTGTAGGAATAGAACTTCCAATCACGGAACAAGTTGCAAAGATCTTGTTTGAAGGTGTCGATCCACGGCATGCCATCCATGCACTGATGACGCGTCAGCCGCGCTCTGAGAATTAAGATCCAGCAGCGCTGAGCTTCTCAACCGTTACCTGGGCCTTGTCCAGATATTCTCTGCATGCCTTTGCCAGAAGCATCCCTTCCTCATAGATCTTGAGCTGCTCATCAAGGGGTAGCTCGCCGCGATCAAGAAGCGAAGAGATCTCTTCTAGTCGTTTGAGCTGCTGCTCAAGCGATAATGCCTTGGGCGACGTTGATTTACTCATAGGTTGCTCGCTGGTGTTGTTGGCTGTGTTGTTTGAACGAGGACTGTGCTTGTCTCTGTCTGTCTGCGCACCTGCACAGTATCTCCGGGCTGAAGTATGTGGTCCATCCCAAGGGGCTTGCCGTTTCGCTCAACGACCGCATATCCCCGTGATAATGGTGCAAGTGGATGAAGGGTTGCCAGTAGGGCCGCGCTGCTGTCGATCTCTCGGCGTCGCTGCTGAATACTCCGCAGCAGCGCGTTGTAAATCCTTGCCGAAAGGTCCTGAGTGCGCTGAGCACGCAACTGCATCCGCTCAGTGATGCGTCGAAGGGCGCGACCATCAGCAAATGACCCCGCAATTTCCATGAGATGGGAAATATGGTCTGCTAGAGTGGCAGACATTGCGTCAGTGACAAGATCGATACTGTACATGATATCGTTCAGCGTGGTCGCTGTTACGAGTTCTGCAGCTGCCGTAGGGGTTGCCGCGCGCATGTCTGCGACGAAGTCTGCAATTGTCGTATCCGTCTCGTGCCCTACGGCTGATATGATTGGCACGGTGCAGGCGAAGATGGCATCAGCAACTTCGAGCGTATTGAACGACCATAAGTCTTCAATAGAGCCGCCTCCTCGGCCGATGATCATCACATCAACACGGGCGGCCTCGAGGTCGCGAATAGCTTGTGCGATGTCTGAGGAAGCCCCCTCGCCCTGGACGAGCGTTGGACGCAGAACAATTGTCACGGCAGGGAACCGACGCTCGATTGTGGTGATCATATCACGGACGGCGGCGCCTGTTTCTGATGTAGCAATGCCGATCCGCTGGGGCATTACTGGAATCCTACGCTTATGCGACGGATCGAAATAGCCCCTTTCAGCCAGCTCGCGTTTGAGTTTCTCAAACGCTACGTAGAGATCACCAATTCCTTCGGGCTGCATCGAGACGCAGTCCAGCTGATACTTGCCCTGGGCAGCATAGACCGTTACCTTGGCCGTTACAACTACGCGCATGCCGTCTTCTGGGCGGAACGACGGAGTGCGGCTTCGCCACATCACGCAGGGTATCTGACTCGTTGCATCCTTGAGTGTGAAGTAGCGATGACCCGAGGTATGATGCTTATAGTTGGAAAGCTCGCCAACAACCACGACGCCTCCGATCCCTTCCTCAAGAAGGCCTTTGATCGCGTAGGTAAGTTCGGAGACACTAACTGCTTCTTCTTGCATGAAACAAAGATCGACAATCCGCCATAACCGTAGATTTGTGCTATGGTAGGATTTGGATTTGATGTCCACCGTCTGGCCGAAGGCCATTCGCTGGTCCTTGCGGGCGTGGAGATCCCCTCGCCAATCGGAACTGTTGCACACAGCGACGGAGACGTAGTGTTTCACGCGCTGGTCGACGCGCTCCTGGGCGCCTTGGCGCTCGGAGATATTGGCGAGCATTTCCCGGACACCGATCCTGCGTGGAAGGGGGCTGCCAGCGCACAGTTTGTTGAGCATGCAGTTGGTCTGGTCAAACAGCAGCAATGTAGGATCATCAACGTGGACTGTACACTTGTGCTTGAATCACCCAAGATATTGCCCTTTAAGCAGGCGATGCGCGAGAACATCGCACGTCTGTGTGGTTTGCCCCTTGAACGGGTTGCTGTAAAGGCAACTACCAGCGAGCGTATGGGCTACGTTGGGCGCAAGGAAGGCGTACACGCGTTTGTTGTCTGCGAGGTACAGCCCGAATGATCCGCGCACTCGCAGCAGTATGTGTGGTAGTTCTCAGCACGATTGCATGTCGGGCTGACGGTGGCGATCCATTTACCTATACTCTTGCGAGAACGCTCTACGGTCAGTTCATCCCAAGCCCCGTAGACTCATCGAGCGGAATTGTACTCTCTCCGCCGGCGGTATGGACGAATAATAGCGCAAACGTATCAATCCTGCGAGATGACAAGAGCATTCCCCGAAATCTGCCTGCAGGCGAGTTTGCTGGTTTGGGGTATTGGGGTCGCAATATCGTTGTGCTAAGCTCTCGACAAGACAGATTGTTTTTGTGTCTGTATGACGAACTACTTGAGCGCAAGGTATCGTCAGAAATTGAGCTCACCGATGTTACTACGCGATGGAAGGGGGCGCTGTATGCAGTTTCTGTATACCAAGCTCCCGACGGCAGTGCGTATGTCCATGCGGGGTTATGGTTGTTCCGTGTACGATTGGATCGCGGCGCGCTCACTGCTGTTCTTGTTGACGATCGTGTAAGTGACGTAACTGTATGCAATGAATCAGGATCGTGGGAGTTGGCATACCTACACAAGGCCGGTTATTCGATGTTTGTCTCAATCATAGACTCGACATCGATTGTTGCGGCGACAACACTAGTGCCGTATGCTACCTATAGCCGTCTGCGCCGTGTGCGCGACGTTATCGCCGTGATTTCTGAGCTAGATAAGACCAGCGGAAGCGTTGTTACTCTTATCGATCGAACAACGCTGTCGATTCGTTCTCGCACGCTAGCTGTTCCTAGTCCTAGGATCGCACTGGCCGATTATCAGGGACAGGTTGTTGTGGCCGCTGTTACAACACGCTCAGGCCTTCCGGAACTTGTTGTATTGTCTGCCAGCCAGCCTTTTGAACAGCTGCCCCAGGGGGAGATCGTGAGTGGAGACTATGGCTCACCACAGCAGATAACAGTTCGCCACGATACGGCATACATTGCATTTACAGGTGGCATGGCCGTTATGACACTTGGCGGATCGGTACTCTCGCGCGACAGTTACGTGTTTGGTGCGGATGTGTCGAATATCACGCCACTTCATGATGGGAATACGGTTCTTGTTACTTCGGGACGTCAGACAAGTGTTTTTCACCTGAAGTACCAGTCGCTCTGGTTCTTCGTTCGCGGCTATGATTGGCTGTTGAGGTACGTGCTTCCGCTGCTGTTTATCGGTAGTCTTGCCTTTGTTTGGATCCTAAACCGCCGTCAACGACGACTTTTGGATGCGTTGGTAGATTCTCCAGCAACGGGGCTCGTGTTTACAATCGATAGCAGTGGTAAGCTTTTGCGTGTCAACGAGCGGGCTGCAGCGCTGCTCCGGATAATGCCGAATGTTCCCATGGGGAGGCATGTTAGAGCATACATGCAGCAACGTGGACTCGAGCCGCTTGTGCAGTATCTATCGAGTATGAATCAATCCCGCGTCGAGCCAAACACCAAGATCGCAATTCAATCTGGTGAAGATGTTCGTGAATACATTTTTACTACCACCCCGCTGATTGGACTGTTCGGAGGTTCGCGTGGAGCAATTGTAACAGGGATCGACATCACTGAGACACTAGAGCAGCGCCGTTTGGTAAACTGGGCGCAGTTAGCCCATGACATGCAGACAAATCTTTCAACGATTCGACTTAATGCAGAGCAGCTGCCGAACGAGCAGCAGGACGTAATCGGTGAGCGCCGTCGCCGCATCCTCTTTCAAGTTGGTGTGCTCATCGATCGAGTGCGAGATTTGCTTTCGATTGGCAGAACAGACGATATACAGAGAACTCCTGTTCATAGCGCAGAGCTCTGCACCGAGATTCGCCATGAGTTCGATACAGAGATGTTTCCACACGTCAGCTTTTCGATGAGGCTGCGGGGCACGATGATGAATGTTGATCGAATGAAGATTTCGCGAGCAGTGCGCAATGCCGTAGAAAATGCGATCAAGGCCTTACGTGGTAATGAGGGTACAGTCGAAATAGCAACTTGGCACGATCGTCTTCATGTCTTCATTTCTGTAAGCGATACAGGCATAGGAATGGATCCCGAGACAATGTCTAACATGATGAAGCCATATTTCTCAACTGCGCAAGATGGGTCTGGTCACGGCATCGGTACGATGATCATGCACCACGTCATGAAGCTACATGGGGGTGCAATTCGAGTTACAAGTGAGCCAGGTAAAGGCACGCAAGTGATTTTTCGAATCCCTCACGAGATGGACCCAAAAGATGTTGTCAGGATGTCTTCTTCCGAGGCACTTTCATGACGAGTCTTACATCCGAAATCATCAGCGGCAAACGCATTTTGGCCCTCGATTATGGAGAACGGAGAACTGGCGTCGCTGTATGTGATGAGATGCACATAGTAGTTTCCAGTAGGCCGATTATCGAAACCGATGAGCATCTTGTTCGAAATGTACTCAAGCAGGCCGAGAATGACAGAATAGACCTGATAGTCGTAGGTGTGCCAGTACATCATGATGGTCGTATCACGCCGATTATCCAGGCAATAACTGAGTTTGTTGCAGCGCTGGCCAGTAGTACATCCATTCCCGTTTATCCTGTTGATGAGGCGTTCTCAACTCGTGACGCCCGGGCTATCATGGTAGCTTCTGGGATGAAGAAGAAAAAGCGTCAAACAAAGGGTGTTAAGGACCAGGTAGCAGCAGCGGTGATTCTTCAACGGGTGCTTAACGAGCTTTCCGTAAGGCCGTTATGATCAACGTCACTCTGTTTGTTGTTTGCGTGATCTCGCTCTTTCCGCTGCAGCTTGCAGCGCAGCGCACAGTGCCGAAATCTCGCCAAGTTCAGCAGGTCTACGGCGATCCGTACTATGCGGATGCACTCATTCTGCCCAGACAGCAGACTGACAGCTCTGATGTTTGCGTGTTGTTGCGATTCAACAAGGGGGCTCGTGTATTCTCCAAGGTCAATTCATTTCAAGAGAATAGGGGAAGCTACTATTCGGTGATCGCCATGAGCATCGAAGCACGTGATGCAGTTGGTGTCGTACGACAGCGCCTTCGCTATACAGATACGGTCTTTGTAAACTCCTACGAGAATCTTACTTCTGAGTCATCGTATCACCGTGGTATGGTAACGTTATCACTAGCAGCGGGAGATTACACGGTCTCGATTGAGCCAATAGCTAACAAGGACAATGGTTTTCGAAAGATCACCTTGCCGAAGGTGGTGCTGCCGAAAGCAAGCAGCAAAGTTCGGGGTACGCTTTCGTGCTTGTTTGCTGAGTCACTATCGCAGGAGCACGACACCCTGAGGCCAATAATCTTTAACGGTAACATGTCGTTTCCGGCCGGACGGATGGCAATTGTGGCAGCAGTTCCTCGAAGCACAGCTACAACCTATCATGTCTGGATTCAGCAGCAGCCATATCTAGAAGGCGACATACGTTGGTGGTCTGGAGTAAACATCCATTCTACTGTGCGGTCAACAGGTACAGCGCTCGGCTTGGCGTCCCCATCAGTTCTGACTGCAATACCATCGGATGAGCACAGATCTATGCTCGTGATTCCGATCGATGCGGCCGAAGTGGTGCCTGGCAGATACGTGGTATCCCTTGTTGCAGAAGACACACGAGATACGTTGAAGTATGGATTCAATGTTGAGTGGGAGTCAATGCCTCTTTCTCTCCGTTCGTTAACGTACGCTCTCGACGTGCTTGGATATATCTGTCCAGAGGAAACCCTCGACAGCCTCCGAGATGGTGATGAGACTCTTCAGCGAGAGAATCTCATGGCGTGGTGGCGCAAGCAGGACAACACATTCGGAACGGCGCAAAATGAACGTATGGCCGAATACTACAAACGCGTCGATAGAGCATCCTACGAGTATGCGACGTTGAATGAACCTGACGGAGTATTTACTGACAGAGGAAAGGTCTATGTTCTTTATGGTCCACCGACCAGAGTTGATCGTAAAAACAACAAGTCTGGCGAAGTGACGGAAACATGGACCTACACGAACAAGGTGCGAACCGTGTTTGTGTTTACGGTTGAACAAAGTGGCAGGCATCGTCTTAGCACCGTTCAGCCCCTTCGCAAATAACTACCGTGGGTCCCAACCCTCTCCCTCGCACGGAGGAGAATCAGGTCGAATGACGTGCTCATCCATGACCGAACAAAGCTGATTTGTTGGATTGAAATGTTTGCAGGCGCCGCAAAGTGAGCCGTCCTCGATCTGTTCTACAGCATCATTGAACCTCTGATACTGCATCCATGCTGGATAGATGCCAAGTCCCCAGATGCTGATCATCGCAAACCACCACGTGATTGTGGCACTGGCATAGTTGCCGAGCACCATCGAGACCAACCCAAGAATGGCCACTCGGATCATCGCTGCAGACAGAATCGAACCAGTTGTGTAGTACGGACGATCCTTGCTGTCGTTCGGCGGGTTCATTCGCAGAAGAAGAAGATCTACAAAACTATCGTCGCGATCACGTGCCTTCATGCTGAGTCGTCCTTTCGAGAATAGGAGCGGCCCTTCCATGCCGAACCAGGACGAGAATAGGCCCACCGCACAGAGTTTAGACAAATTGCTACGCACCAAAGTGCAGTAATGGGCTGCACCATTGCATGCCAAGCCGGCATCGAGAACCGAATACTCACTACGTATCGAATCAGCATACCAGCAGCAACTGCATAGATCAACAGCGCTGCGGAAAGATGTGCTGAGGTGAGCACTGCAATCACGGCTAACACTAACGGTGCGATATAGAGTGCGCATTGCTGCACGATAAATGCCAGCATTTGTGCAAGGTTATAACGCATGGCTGGAAACAGATTTTTAGAAAACCCTCGTGTGACCTCTGCAGCAGAAGTATACATGTGACAGTCAACGGCATCTGTTCCGTCGATGAGTGCCAACGGCAGGCCGTGTGAGGCGGCGGCTTTTGATAGAAACACATCCTCGACCAATGAATACTTCACGCACTGATGACCACCGATTGTATCGTAGCCCTCTCGCGTGAACGCAATAAACTGACCAATTGCAGCGGTCGGAGTGGTCTTTGTTCCTACACGTCGGATGTTTAACCACGTTGCAAAAAAGATCAAATGCACCATTGGAATCACTGCATGTTCAGCAAACGATGTAAGTGTCTGGCGCGGCACAAGGGAGAGCATCGAAAGACTATTCTGCCTTAAAAATGCAACGCTTCGAGCGATGGCATGAGGATGATGCACCGTATCTGCATCGGTAAAGATCAGAACCTCACCCGTCGCATGCTGGGACAGGTTATGACACGCCCAAGATTTCCCAACCCAACCTTGCGGAAGGGGCGTGCCCTGAAGTACTCGCAGGTTTGTGTATTCGCGAGTGAGCGCCTCGAGGATGCTGCCCGTGGAATCTTCCGATTGATCATTGAGCACGATGACTTCAAGGTCTGCAATGTCCTGCTCACATAACGATCGAACACAAGCCTCGATGCAGCGCTCCTCATTTCGGGCAGGAATCATGACCGAGATTCTGCATCCGGGGTCATCGGCAAAAAGGGGTAGGCTGGCCGCACGACGAGTATTGATCACTGCAAACCCCAGGAAGGCAGTAGCCATCCCGGCGATTGTGAAGGCTGCAAACGTTAGCGGTTGTAAAAGTTGTTCAAGTGGCATTGTCTCGAAGCTACGAACCAGTCAGTTTCGGTACTTTTGACGTCACGCTAAATCTTGTGCACATGCAAGTACTATCAGGAATATCGAACAATGGATGTCATGCCATCTCGGGCCCAGGAGCCTATGAATGGTGGTATGCAGATGTGCTTTCCGAAGATGGAGAGTGGGGCCTTGTTGTAATCCTGTTTCGTGGCATGCCGATGTCCCCGACGTATCTCAAGCATCCTGATTTGATGATGGCTGGATGCGCTGTGAGCATTTACCACCGCGGAACACGCATTGCATTTTCGTTCAGCGAACAGCCACTTTCGCAGGCTGCGTATGATGAGCACCGAGTTGTTGTTGCTATGAAGGGGGCTAAGCTCCGCATTGCTGAAGATGGAGCCTTGCACGTGCATGCCAATGTGCCGTGTGATCTAGACGGACGTTCTGTATGTGTAGACCTTACGACTGCGCCGTTGGCTCGGGTAGAGTCTAAGCAGGCTGCGATCAATGATGTTCATGCATGGGTGCTTGCATCGCCACGCTTACAAGCTCATGCTGCATTCACAGTATTGGAGCGGGATGATACAGTGTGTACGGCATCGTTTAATGCCATGCTCTATCATGATCACAATCTTGGCAAACGCGCGATGCACCACGATTTTCGTGACTGGTATTGGGGTAGAGTCCACACAGACGTCGCAACGTATGTATTCCTAACAACCCCAAGGTCTGCAGATACATGTGCTCATGTATTCGAGATTGGCTCAGACGGCACGCTAATTCCGTGGAGTGACGTGCAGGTTGTCTACAGTGATCTGTCGGTGACAATGATGGGACTTGTGTGTAGAAAGACAGTCACTTTGAGTGGACACAACGGTGATGGCGTTATGAAGCAGCTTGAGTGCCGAAATACGACATCATGCGAGGATGGACCGTTTTACCAGCGATACATCAGTGAGTGGTTGCTCAACGGAACGCCCTGCGGACTCGGCATGTCCGAGTATATGGATGTATCACGCATGGGGTCTGCCTGGATACGGCCATTCCTGCGTCTGCCGCTTCTGTCATTATCTAGCGATCAAGCGTGATGCACGACCCAGTGATTAAGATATTACCCGAACACCTCGCCAATCAGATCGCTGCTGGAGAAGTAGTTCAGCGTCCGGAGTCTGTGGTCAAGGAGCTGGTTGAAAATGCCATTGACGCTGGAGCAACGAGCATAACGGTCGTTGTTCAAGAAGGGGGCTTGCGTTCCATTCACGTAGTTGATAACGGCGTTGGAATGGCCAAGGCCGACCTTGAGCTGTCGGTTGTGCGGCATGCAACGAGCAAGATCACGAGCGAGGCAGATTTGCATGCGATAAGCACATTGGGCTTCCGAGGTGAGGCGCTCGCCTCAATTGCTGCAGTAGCAGAAGTTGAGATTGCCACCGCTAAAGAGCACGAGACTCACGGATGGACACTCTACAGCAAGCCTGGTCAAGCGCCAACATGTAAGCCTTCTGCATCACGCACTGGTACATTTATCCATGTGCTAAACTTGTTTGCAAATGTGCCGGCACGGCGCAAGTTCCTCAAATCGCCCCTTACAGAGTTTCGGTATATCACTGAGACACTCCAAAAGTTGGCTGTTGCTCGGCCAGATGTTCGTTTCGTGTTGTATGATGGCCAGGCTATTGTTCTTGACCTTCACGCTGAAGAGCCGCTTGAGAGAATCGTTCATGTGTTGAGGAATCTCCAAGTAAGCGATCTTATCCCAGTGGAGCATACAGAGCAGGGGATATGGGTCAAGGGGTATGTTGGTGGCCCGCAGGCCGCTCGTAAGAATCGGAATGGTCAATTCCTGTTTCTCAACGGCCGCAGCATCCAGAGCAAGTCTCTCTCCTTTGCAATACAGCAGTGTTATGACCACGTCCTCTCAGCAGGTCAGTATCCGTCTTTCGCGTTGTGGATTGATATTGATCCTGAGCGTATTGACGTAAACATTCATCCTCAGAAACACGAAGTAAAGTTCGACGATGAGCGGGCCGCGTTCCTTCTTGTCCAGCATGCCGTTACTACTGCACTTGCCTCTGCGATGCTCATCCCAGACGTTGGCTCGTTTATTCCTTTGGCTCAGACACCGCTTCAGTCATTAGCTGGTTCTGCTCCAGGCACCTTGGCAGTCAACCGTTTTACTGGCGAAATATTGGAACGTACTCCGCATGAAAGCAGTGCTCCGAGAACTACCCCATACCTGCATGGTGCTTCTTCGGAACGGCCTGTTTCAGGGACAATGCATGCTGCATATGCACAACTCTTCGTTGATGACTCAGATGAAGTCGGCACTCGAGTATTGTTCTTGGACCGTGGAATAGCATTCTGCCGTCATGAAGACGGCATCATGGCTCTACGGATGTTTGCAGCTATGGAACGCGTGTTTTACGAGCAGATAATCGAGCGACGAACGCAGGGACGTGTTGTCTCTGAACAACTGCTTTTTCCTGTTCAGGTTGATCTCGGTGCCACCGAGCTCGCAATGATCGAGGAGCATGCAGATTTTCTTGCGTCATTCGGATATGATCTTTCTGTGCAGGGCACGGCCGCGACAATCCAAGGTGTGCCGTGGTTCGTTCAGGCGGGGCAAGAAGAAGATGCGATGACAGATGCTCTCGAATGCCTCGGTGTTGTTTCCACAGCAGGTGTTGGTGCACAAGAAGAACTGATGATCGTGCAACTCGCCAAAAAGAGAGCATACTCCGCCCGAGGGAACGTCTCGATTCAACATGTGCAGAAGCTCGTGCAGGACCTCCGAAAATGCACTATCTCCCATATTTCTCCGTCAGGCATGGCCACCTACACTATTGTTACCACCGACGAGATAGAAAAACGGTTACAATGAGGAACATAGCGATTGTAATAGCAGCGCTGCTAGCAAGCTTCTACAGCGCCGTTGCTTATTCAGCGGCCAGTGGTCCGGACAACATAGACCTTCAGGAAGTATCAACATGGATCGAAGGAAGCTACTCGTCTGAGAAGCAGGCCACTGATGATTCGACATATTCGAATGAACGCCTTGAGATTCGCCGAATCTGGCTTAATCGTACCGACGGCACGTGGTTCGTGATGGAGCGCTTTAGGCAGTCTCAGCAGGATTCCCCTTTAACGCAGCATGTGTATCACATTTCGTCTGTTGAGGACAATATCACCGAGATCCAGGTATTTCAATGGAAAAAACCACAGGATGCGGTTGGACTGTGGAAACAGACCGAGCGGGCTCAGGAGTTTTCCCCTTCAGATCTCAGGCTGCTGCGTGGCTGCGAAATGTACTTTCAACGCAATGCAACCTCCTTTTTTGGGGGCACCCATGGCACTGCTTGTGCAGGGGGCGTTGCAGGAGCCTCATATAAGACCGTTTCGATGAGTATTGCAGCCCCTTCCATGGCAATTTGGGAGCGTGGATTTGCATCAGATAACAAACAAGTTTTCGGTTCTGTAAAAGGACCGTATTACTTCCTCAAACAAAAGCCCTAATTTTGCAGGCGCATTTTTTATCAATTGGCAAGACCATGGCAGCATCGAACTATTATGCATTGATTCTTGGAGCCTCGAGTGGTTTCGGCAAAGCAGCCGCGATCGCACTGGCAAAGGACGGCGTTAACATTATTGGGGTGCATTTAGATCGTGCAGCCGGTTTGCAGCAGGTTGAAGAGCTGAAGTCACAGTTGGATGACATGGGCGTACGCCATGTGTTCTTCAATGTGAATGCAGCAGATCCTGAGCGCCGCCAAGAGGTGATGAACGGCATCAAGGCAGAATTGGATGCACACCCGGGATCAACAATCCGAATGATGCTCCACTCATTAGCGTTCGGTACGCTCAAGCCGTTTATCGCGGAGAATGTTGGGGATGTAATCAACCAACGTGCCCTGGAAATGACGCTCGATGTAATGGCGAATTCGCTGATCTATTACACGCAGGACATCGTTCGTTTGGGCTTCATGGCTCCAGGTGGACGGATCATTGGACTGACAAGCGCGGGGTCTAGCCGTGCACTTCCTGTGTATGGTGCGGTTTCTGCGGCCAAGGCAGCTCTCGAATCATACTGCCGTCAGCTAGCACTTGAATTAGCCCCCTATGGCATAACTGCCAATACAATCCGTGCCGGTGTTACGTACACACCAGCGTTGGCAAAGATTCCAAGTTCTGAAGCGATCATGAACAATGCCATGATGCGCAACCCGGCACACCGTCTCACAACTCCTGAAGATGTTGCAGACGTTCTGCGCCTTCTTATGAAGGACGAAGCAAGTTGGATCAACGGAGAAGTCCTCGGCGTAGACGGCGGCGAGAACTCAGTTGATATGACGCTGTGGACGGTGTAGGGAAGAGGGTACGAAGGTACTGGGTACTAGGGGGTACTAGGGTACTAGGGGGTACTAGGGTACTAGGGGGTACTAGGGTACTAGGGGGTACTAGAGGGTACCAGGGTACCAGGGTACTAGGGTACCAGGGTACTAGGGTAATAAGGGACTAGGGTACTAGGTGCTGGTTACGAACTACGTAAACAACTCGCTACTCGCTGTTCGCTACTCGGCACTCGCTACTCGCTGTTCGCTACTCACAAATAGTCCAGTACGTCGTGGCGTGTGAGCACGCCTGAAAGCCGGCCGAACTCAGAGACCACGATGATGGGAGATGTCTTGAGCTGTGTGATTGCCGCTTGGATGTCTACGTGACTATCGATTGTAGGGCACGCACTGTCCATAAATCCTGTTATCGGCTGAGCAATAACCTCGCGGTTGTTAAGGACGGCCGCCATGAGCTTGGCTTCGCGAACTACTCCTGAAACTGTCTCACTGCTGACAACAGGGACTTCACTGACCTCATATGAGCTCATAAGTGAGAGGGCCTCTTGTACAGTAGCGTGTTCTGGGAGGCTAACAATTGATGGAAGAGAACCACGAGTCTTCTTGTGAGCAACCACGTCCCGCACGGTGAGGCGATCTGCAGACAAGAGGTCTTTTTCCTGCAACCACTCGTCCGAGTGGTGCTTAGTGAGATACCTCTCTCCGGTATCGCAGACGATAGCCACAACGACAGCTTCCTTGGGGAGCCCCTTTGCAAGTTTGAGTGCAGCGGCAACATTCATGCCTGACGAACCACCACAGAAAATACCTTCCTTGCGTGCAAGAGCCCTTGCCGTCATGAAGGACTCTTTGTCTGTAACGTTCATAATCTCATCGATCATGTTGATGTCGAGGTTGAGGGGGATTCGCTCCTGACCAACGCCCTCGACAAGGTATGGAAGCGCCTCGACGAGACGTCCAGTTTCTTTGAAGGTCTTGATGCATGATCCAACCGGATCTGCCGCTATAACGTTGATGTTTGGATTCTGCTGCTTTAAATAGCGAGCAGTTCCTGTGATGGTTCCGCCAGTGCCAATGCCAGCGATGAAGTGCGTCACAGCACCATCGGTGTCATTCCAGATCTCCGGTCCGGTTGTCTGCTCATGAATAGCAGGATTAGCCGGATTGTCGTATTGGTTAAGCATCACGGCATTCGGAAGCTCTTCGCTAAGACGCTTGGCCGTATTCCAGTAATACTCAGGTGAGCTCTGCTGCGCTGCACTCGATACAATCAGTACATCTGCGCCCAGTGCTTTGAGATAGCGAACGCGTTCAGCAGATGCCTTGTCTGTCATCACGAACAAACAGTTGTACCCCTTCAGCTTTGCCGCTAGAGCAAGTCCGATACCCGTATTGCCGGATGTGGGCTCAACGATCAAGGCGCCTGGCTTGAGGATGCCATCGCGCTCGGCAGCTTCGATCATTGCAATGCCAATACGGTCTTTGACGGACCCACCAGGGTTTGACGATTCAAGCTTAACGTAGACCGAGGCTTCGATGCCTTCGGTGATTGTATGAAGCTTTACTAGTGGTGTTTTACCAACGAGTTCGAGTACAGATGAGTATACGTTCATGATAATTC
The DNA here is from genome assembly GCA_044345485.1 of Kapaibacterium sp. (SeqCode). Taxonomy (GTDB): domain Bacteria; phylum Bacteroidota; class Ignavibacteria; order Kapaibacteriales; family Kapaibacteriaceae; genus UBA10438. The sequence goes on along the minus strand of JBIJAX010000009.1, from coordinate 37,173 downwards.
TTGTTCGAGTTGTTGACGTTCGTGCATGCCGGCGTAGATGCCGCTTTGTGCAATAAGTTGTTCGTGTGTTCCTTGTTCAACAATACGCCCTTCCTGCAGAACAACAATGTTTGTGCAGCGCTGAATCGTTGAAATCCTGTGAGAAATGATGAGCGTTGTACGATTCTGCATTACTGTATCGAGTCCGTACAAGATTCGTTCCTCCGTCGTTGCGTCTACAGCAGAAAGTGAGTCGTCGAGAATAAGAATTGCCGGATTGCTAATGATCGCTCGGGCTAATGACGTACGTTGTTTTTGTCCGCCGGACAGCGTAACTCCACGCTCGCCTACAACGGTCTCGTAACCTTCGGAGAGTTGGGCAATATCGGCATCAAGGCAGGCCAGCGTTGCTGCACGCAGGACGTCTTTGTCGGATGCTGCTGGGTTGCCAAGTCGAATGTTCTCTCTGATCGTGTCGGAGAAGAGGAACGACTCCTGAGGTACAACGGCAATTGCCGCGCGAAGGTCTGTAAGCGCATACTGCCGTATATCATGTCCATCAATCACCACGCTTCCCGACGTTACATCGTAGAGGCGCGGAAGCAAACCTGCCAGTGATGACTTCCCACTGCCAACCGAGCCCACGATCCCAAGGCTTGTACCTGCTGGAATGTTGATGGAAATGTTCTCGAGAACTATTGGCCCCGAGCCGTACGCAAGTGAGACGTTGCGAAACTCGATGTTCCCTATAAGTGTATCAGGACGAAGGGGGCCATCGGTAATCGTCGACTGTAGATCAATGATCGCACCCAGCCGCCCCATGGAGGCAGCGCCACGCTGAATCATACTCGTCACCCAGCCGATTGCGGCGATAGGCCAAAGCAGCTGATTGAGGTAAATGAAGAACTGCGTGAGGTCTCCAACAGAAAGCGCCTTTGTTGTGACCAAGTACCCACCAACGCCGATCACGATCACGTAACTGATGTTAAACAGAACCGTCATGCCTGGCATCATGAGAGACTGCACTCTGGCAAGCCCCATGTTCTTGTGGTAGTATTCCTTGCTCAGCTCATTGAATCTGGTGGATTCGTGATCTCCCCGCACGTAGGCGCGCACAACGCGTATACCTGAAGCAAGTTCCTGAGCTTGCGTGGTGATGTGCTCGTACTGCTCTTGTACGATCTTGTAGTTCTGGTGGATCTTCCGTCCAAGACGGTACGTAAGTGTTGCCACTAATGGGACAGGGATCAGGATTGCAAGCGTAAGCGGCAGATTCAGGGTAATCATCCACGAGAGGGCAAAGAGGAACGTGGTGATGGTGTTCGCCGTGTACATGATAGCTGGACCAATGAACTCTCGTATCGAGCCGATATCGTTCGAAAAATGGGCGATCAGTGATCCTGTTGATCGATCATGATAGAACTGCTGCGGCTGACGTTCGATCGCAACGATGAAGTCATTACGAAGGTCCTCCTCGATAAATCTCGACATCACGATTATCGTTCTCCGTGTAGCAAACATGAAGAAGCCACTGCCGATGGTCAGGAGAATAATCTGGGCAACGAGCCATTCAATGGGTTCGCCTGTAGATCTGCCTGAACTAAGCGTATCGATAGTACGGCCCACTACTCTTGGCACCGTTGTAGAGCACACGTTCGAAATCGTCACAAAGAACAAGCCCAGCAGAAGGCGCATTTTATAGCGCTGCAGGTAGGGGGCTAGCCGTCGTAAATCACGAACTGAGGATTGCTTCTTCGCTGTATCTGCCATTACGCGACGGTAACCTCTGAGCAGAGGTAGACATCCTGGATGGCGTTCAAAAGCTCTACTCCTTCGCGGAGCGGACGTTGGAATGCTTTGCGTCCTGAGATCAGTCCCATACCGCCAGCACGCTTGTTGATCACTGCTGTTGTAATGGCTTCTACCATGTCATTGCTGCCCGAGGGTCCACCGGAATTGATTAGTCCAATTCGCCCCATGTAGCAGTTTGCCACTTGATATCGGCACAGATCAATCGGGTGATCAGATGACAATTCTGTATACATGCGCTTATCGAGTTTGCCATAACTGGAGCCGCCCATATTCAGTGCCTCAAATCCACCGTTGTTCTCAGGCAGTTTCTGCTTAATGATGTCGGCATTGATCGTAACACCAAGGTGATTGGCTTGTCCGGTAAGGTCTGCCGAAACATGGTAGTCTTTGTCTGACTTAAACGCAGCATTCCTCACATAACACCATAGGATGGTTGCCATTCCAAGCTCATGCGCATGTGCAAAGGCATCAGCAACATCAACGATTTGTCGGGTGCTTTCCGGAGACCCAAAGTAGATGGTGGCTCCAACTGCGGCCGCACCCATATCTGCTGCCTGCTTCACACGTCCAAACATTACTTGGTCAAACTTGTTAGGATAAGTAAGAAGCTCGTTGTGATTAATCTTGACAACAAATGGGATTCTATGGGCATATGTGCGGGCTACGTTGCTCAATACACCGAATGTTGAAGCCACAGCATTGCAGCCCCCTTCAAGAGCGAGCTCCACGATATTCTTGGGGTCGAAGTAGGCAGGGTTCTTTGCAAACGAGGCTCCCGCACTGTGCTCGATGCCCTGATCTACGGGCAGGATTGAAACGTAGCCCGTTCCGGCAAGACGCCCCGTATCGTGGATCCACTGAAGATTCCGAAGAACACGATTGCTGCGGTCTGTTCCGATAAACATGCGGTCTACAACACCTGGTGCTGGAGCGTAGATCGTGTCCTTGGGAATTGTCGAGCATGTGTGATTGAGATAGTAGTCAGACTGAGCCCCGAGGGCAGATATAATGCGGTCGATCATCGTGGTGCCGGTTATACGTGAAGAAGTGTCTGCAAAAATAGGCAACGGGCGACTGCTTCGTGTGAAACAGCCGCCCGTTGAACAAACTTCGTCGTAAAGGTTATCGTACGATGTTGAATGTCGTGGTCGCTACGACGCTTGCGTTGACAAGGCGAACAAAGTATGCTCCGTTAGCAAGGCCTGAAACATCTGCCGTAAACTCATATGCACCTGATGGAGCGATAGGGGAAACGGCTTCCATGACGATGTTGCCCATGGAGTTGATGATCTGAATTGTTGTTGGGGCCGCAATGCCAGTTGTGTAGTCGATCGAAAGATGATCCTGAACTGGATTGTTCTTTGGCCGCACGATGCCTGTGGTCCTCGCGCCGAAGTCAATGAGACGTCCGGTGGTAAAGCAAACGAACTTCATTTCAACATTCGCAACGTCACCAGAAGTAACGAGGCACGCAAGCGGTGTGGTTGCCTTCATGTCGATCGGAAGTGTTGTGTTTGCATTCAGATACACATCGAAGGTTGGCGTTACGAAATCGCCCTGCAGCAATGGGGCTCCAACAGATGTCGCAGTAATGTCCAGCCTGCCAGGGGTTACTACCGAGGTAGGCGTCCAGCCTGCCATCTGAGGAGTGCCAAAAGAGTTAAAGCGGATAGCCTCAGGATCGTGTGTAAAGCTCAAGGTGATGCTTGTAGGCTGTGCGCCGGCAAACTCAGATGCGTTGTATGAAACTCCAACAGGGAGTGAGAGTCGCTGTCCGATACTTGCTGTTGGCGTCTGGGTGAACCGGAACTGAAGAGGCGTTGTAATGCCTTCGCCCGAAATCGATACGTTGAGTTTCAGGTTCTGATCATTTGCGATAGCAACTGTTGCGGCAAACGTCCCAACCGTTTGAGGCTGGAAGGTAACCGTAACAAACTTCTTCTCGCCTGGCTTCAAGGTAAATCCAGTCTGCTGGCTAATAGAGATCGCCGCTACATCACCTGTAACAACAGGTGTTTGGCAGTTCAGGTCGTAAATAAGGCTTGCGTTCTCGATCAGGAACGAGTCTACTCGTGAGGCGCATGTGAGTGTCTTGGCGAACACGATAGGGTTGATCGTTGACTGATCCTTACCGATACCCTGCACAATCACAATTGTGTCGGCATATGGAGGAACAGGGCCGGGACCTGGCTTGGCATCATGCGTGATCTTCACATTCACTGTGTTGTTTCCGATTGCCGCAGGCGTAAATGTGATTGGCAGTTCAAGTGGAGCCGAGCCTGGCTGGAGCACAACAGGGAAGGTCGGCAGAGCACCCGTCCATGCAAACGATGGATCGTTTGCCACAAATGCTACATCAGTGATCGTGAGTGCGTTGTCGGAATCAGTATTGCGAATGACAACCTTGCCGTTTGCATCCGGCGATTGTGTGCTAACTGTCCATGGAGCAAACGTATAGCCAGTTGCTGCGATAGCAGGAAGGAACCCAACACCCTTAGCCTGACCAACAAGCGGCGAGCTTTCCTTGCCCTTGATCACGGCTCGAACAGTTGCGCTGAGCGCACCTCTTGTCTGAGGAGTAAAGACTACTGGAATCTTCACCGTTGCGCCAGGTGCCAGCTTCTGCGGCGTTGCAGGCGTAGTGAACGTAAAATGCGGATTAGCAGGATCTACCACTGTAAGTGAGAGAAGCTCTGCCTCTTCTGTATTCATGTTCGAAATGGTGATCGTACCATTTGTTGGCGTAAGCAAGCGCACGCGTCCAAAGTCTACGCTGTCGATGATAACGCGCGGTTCTACGATCTCAACCGTGATTGTTGAAGCGGCGTCGCCGCATTCGGCTGGAAGGCCGAAGTTAATGACAGCCGTTTTTACACCGGATGTAGCTGCTGTAACGTCCAGCTGAACATCAAAGCACTGGCCGGGTGTCAAGACGAATGGTCCTGTGTTCTTCACAATTATTTCAGGTGCCGAAGAAACAACTCGCATGTTGCCAGCAAGGTTTAGTGGGCCCGTGTTCTTCAGTACGCATGTTACTGTAGACGGACGCGGCTGGCTCAGAGGCACTTTGCCAAGGTCAACCGTCGGCTGGCGTTCCCACACGCATGGGGCGGCGGCATCACCTTCGAGCGGCAGCTGAGCCTGCGCATTACAGTCGCCTACAACTTCAAGTAGGGCAGTGCGCATACCTGTGCCCGTTGGAACAAAGAGCATTTCAACGCTGAGAGATTTGCCCGCTGCGAGACGCTGACCTACGAGTGTGCTGATTAGCTTGAAGTCGTTAGCATGTGCACCAACGATCTTGGCAGACCTAATCGTTACGTCAAAATCTCCAGAGTTTCTCAGTACGCCAGCAAAAACGTTCTGACTTGTATCGCCCTGTGGTGTCTGTGGGAATGTACCCTTTGCGAGTGTCACGGAAAGCGTTGGGGCCTTTACGGAGAATACAGTTTTGCTCTCATCGCTTGAGGCAGGAGAAGCCCCGTTCTTAAACACGTATACATCCGTACCGCCCGAATTAGGAAGCGTAATAGGTGGCGGCGTGAATGTCTTTGGTCCTCTGTAGTGATCTGTTTCATACGTGAAGTTCAGAGCGTCGGTAACTCTCTTGGACTTCATCACAAAACCTGCTGGCGGAACCCCAAGGCTAAATCGTGGATAGCCAGAATTGTCGAAAATCACATAGTAATCACGGTCAGTTGCGTTGTTGTAGACATTTGATTTCTCAACGATGCCCGAGCGGTTCACCCCAAGCTCGATGTAGCGCTGGAACTTCCCAGTAACCACAACCTCTGGATTACCGAGAGCATCATACCGAAGGCCGAGATCGATTGCGTTGGCGTGGCTGCTTTGTGTGGCTGTCCCCTTCGATACCGTATTCCAGGCAAGCGCGCCGGTAGAGTCGAACTTGAAGATGAACATGTTGCGAGTGTCGCGCGAGCCGCGGGAGAGTGGGAACGGACCAAACGTAGCAGCTGGACTTGAGAAAAATCCAGCAACGTAATAGTTGCCACGACGGTCCGAAATGCAGCCGATGATCTTTTCTTCATTCGAAGCAGTTCCTGTAAGCAGCATCACCTTCGATGGAGCCGTGATGTTGCCGTCGGAGTCGAACTCTACGAAGTACCCGTCGATGTTGCCTGCAGGGCTTGGCTGTGTGACTGGACCGAACTTTGTTGCTCCGTCGTAATAGCCCGTAGCAAAGACCTTGAGTCCTGAAGGTGTTACAGCAACCGACGTGGCTGAGTCCTGTCCGGCGCCGCCAAGCTGCTTTGCCCAGACATACTGAGCAACAGGTGCAACGCTTACTCGAACCTTGTAGTTGACGCCTGCAGCAGGCGGCAGCCACTTATACTGCAGGCCAGTTGCTGCTGCATTAATGACGTTCCAGTTCGTGCCACCGTTGTTTGAATACTCGATTTTTACTGGCTGGGTGGGAAGTACGCCAGCCCACTTGATGTTCACAGTGTCGCATGTTGACGTTAGTTCGCCGCCTACAGGAGACTGTAGCAAGATGATGCCTGTGCCGCCTACAAGTGTAACGTTCGGTGCACAAGGTCCGCCGGTGAACGACAGCTGCGCTTGACGAAATGCCTGCGAAGCCCCTTGAGTAAACTGGATGCGGAGTACTCGTTTTGCGCCTGGGTTCAAGTTGAAGGGCGCGAACGTTGGCTGATTGAGAGGATAGTTCCAGTCTACGACCTTAAAAAATGTCGATGGTGTTATCTGGAAGTTCGTTGCTGTGAACGTAGTACCCTGTGCTGTGAGTGTCACGTTCGCAAAAAACGACTGGTTCGGAGCGGGGTCGCCGCAGAAGAGAACTGGATCGCTGACGTCTACTTTTGCGACGCTTGATTGAGGCGTAAGGTAGGCAACTGTAGCTGACGGATTCGCCCCCCGGATCATTGCGATCGTGGCAGTTCGGCTCTGGCCCTGCTGATTACAGGAGTATGGAGATATCCAGCTGATCTGGCAGACTTTCTTTACCTGAGTTTCAAGAGCGAGGTAGCCGTAAATCTCAACAAGTTTTTCTTCCGTTGTAACGATTGATTTCCCTCCGGTACCCCGCGACAGACTTTCAAGCGTCCAGTGAGTCGTTGGCTCGAGGATGGTGATGCTGAAGAAACGGATTCCCATACCGTTCATCTTTGCTACGTTATCGTTGACGAACTTCGTCTCGCTCTTTGTTGACGATGCAACGCTGATGTCTGGCGACGGGTGACCGTCTGTGAGGAAGAAGGTATACCGCGGAATGTTCGCCGGACGCTTCTGGAACATGTCGTAGATATTGAAACCCTGGTTGCTCTCGAACGGCAGCACATAGTTGGTTGCACCAACCGGATTCTTGATTTTATTCAGAGAGTCAATAATCGGCTGAGGATTATCTGTCCAATCCACCAGAAGCTTATAAGCACCGGCAAACGTCACCAGAGCTACACGTGTATTTCCGGTGAACTTTACCTTGCCTACAAATGCCTTCAACGCATCCTTGGCATACTCGATACGCTTCTTCGAGCCACCAGGGACTATTTGGTCCATCGAGGTCGAAACATCAAGGACCAACAGGATGCTGGCCTCGGGATCCGTCGGCAGCTCCTTGCAGTCATGCGTTACAGAAGCCGTCAGATCCATCGGTGCGCCACCTTGCATGGTCTCCTGCACACGGAAATCTGCCGCGCGCAGATCAGTGTACGGGGTTCCCGCAGCGTCAAAAGCCACGTAGTCTACCGTGATTTTGGGAAATGCGGATGTATTGATTCCGTAGACGTTGATCGACTGCGCCCATGTGCCGAGGGTAGAAACCGCAATGGCAATAAGCAGGGTAAGGGTCATGCGGAGTTGCTGCATGATCGTTCCTTTAACAGGTATGACAGAGGAGTTTTTCATTTGCGTGATTTCATTAGCTGACTGCTGGTTCCAGAATCCTGATGGTTTTCGTAGTGGCATCAAGTTCTGCCTGCACGCCAAGCGGCATGGTGAGCTTGCTGCGGACATGCCCGAACGGAAGGCCATAGACCACTGGAATGCCGAGCGAAGCCAGGCGGTGCTCGAACACCTGTTCTAACGTGAACGAAACAGGAGATATCGACGTTCCCCGTGCTTCGCAGTCACGGAAGTTGCCCAGCGCAATGCCTTTGCATGACTGCAGTTTGCCGGCTAGCCAGAGCTGTGTAAGCATGCGGTCTACGCGAAACGGTTCTTCGTTTACTTCTTCAAGAAACAGGATCGCGTCGGTTGTGTCAATTTCATACTTCGTGCCAAGAGTGCTCACAACCAGTGCGAGGTTTCCGCCGGTGAGTTTCCCGCGGGCAGAACCAGATGCTATCGTCGTTAGCCGGCTGTTCGAAAATTCGGAAGGGGCCTGCTGATGCTCTGCAACAACAGTCTCACGTAGGCTCTTGACCGTGAAGTCGTCGAAGGATGAGGATGCTACAGGTCCGTGGAAGGTAACAACGCCGCTGAGCTGGTTGGCCGCTATGAGAAGTGCCGTGATGTCGCTAAAGCCCATGATTATCTTCCCAGCCTGGCGGATTGATGTGAAGTCGAGCATAGGCAAGATTCTCATAACGCCATATCCACCGCGTGCGCACACAACGGCATCTACCTCAGGGTCTTCAATGAACTGCATGAACTCGGATGCACGTTCGTTATCTGGAGCAGATAGATAGCCGTTTCGCTTCGAAACATTCTTCCCAAGCTTTACGTTAACGCCCCAATACTTGCAGAGATCCACAAAGTCTTTGATGTCTTGAGCGTTCGCTGCACTGGCAGGGCAGACAATACCAACCGTAGAACCAGGACGCAGACCTCGTGGCAACACGCGCGCCAGAGGGGCTGGGGCAGTTGTTTCCGCACCAGCGTGTGCAAACCCTGTTCCCAAACTGCCCAGAGCAGCAGCTGAGGTTAGTGATGTGATGAACGATCGTCGTTGCATGAAAGATTCGTTGTATTCGGTTGTTGCCAAAGCCACTTAGGGCAAGGAGCAAATGTACGATTTTTCCTCTCAAACGGCACAGCAGTAAATCCGCAGATGGTTACCTAAAACGGCGTATATTTGCCGCTTCGGAAAGGTGCAAGAGTGGTTGAATTGGCACGCCTGGAAAGCGTGTGTACCGGTAACGGTACCGCGGGTTCGAATCCCGCCCTTTCCGCATGAAGATCTTTACGGCCGAGAACTGGCAAAGAGCTCGGAAACTGTCCGGTTGGACAGCCGTCGTGATCATTGCGATACTTGTGGCAGGGATGATCGGATCTCTGGTGTGGAGGATGGCCCACCCGCCAGTTTCGCCGTTAGCCAACGAGGAGGATCCCCGCAGCACGATTCAAATCGAGATTGTTAACGCCAGTGGACGAAAGGGGGCAGGCAAGCGTGCTCTGGACCACTTTCGCAAGCGAGGATTCGATGTCGTTGAGATATCATCCACAACAGAACGGCCTCGTAGGAGCACGGTGATCGATCGACTAGGAGACAAACAGTCTGCACTGAAGGTTGCATCAGCTATCGGGATCCCAGATTCGCTGGTTGTATCAGGCATAGATTCCATGAGATTCCTCAGGGCATCCGTAGTTCTTGGCAGTGACCTAGACCAGCTTTCGGCGTTTGTAGAGTAACGGACAGTGTATCAAGGCACGTTTCATTTTCAAATTCAGGTAATTCAGTGGCGATCACAAAACCACGCAGCACAAAGGGAAGAGCAGTTCTTTGCGCAAGGCTAGCACAGGAAAAACTTGCTCGTGATATCCTCATTTTAGACCTTGGTGCAATTGAAACGAGTCCGGCCGACTTTTTCGTTATTGCTACCGCTGACTCGGACGCGCAGTTGAGAGCTGTGGCAGACAGCATCGAAGTAACCCTCAAACACATGGGCTTCGGATTCCCGCGATTAGAAGGCAAGGGCGAAAGTGCATGGTTGATCCTCGATTATTTCGATGTGGTTGTCCATCTCATGCTTCCGGATGCACGAGAATTCTACAAACTTGAACGCCTTTGGGGCGATGCGCCAGCTATGACCCTCACCGACGCCGGTGCGACTAAGGCTGTACCACGAGTATCGAAAAAGGCAATAGACGTATGATGCAGCAGTACATAGAGCCGCAGTTTCGGGCAGCTCTTTCAGCACTTCAAGTCGACTTCTCAGGCGCAATCCAGTTTAGCGTTCCACGCCAGGACGGACACGGGCATCTTGCAACGAACATTGCAATGATGCTGGCAAAAGGACTTGGAAAGCAGCCTCGTGCATTTGCAGAGGAAATCATTGCGGCTATCCCTCCATCCGATCTCGTGTCAGCAATAGAGATCGCCGGACCAGGGTTTATTAATATCACGTTCTCCGATGCTGTCTACCACGCAATGCTGCGAGACCTGTTCTCGTTAGGCGATTCGATTGGACGTTCGGAGGTTGGCGCTGGTAAAACGGTTAACATCGAATACGTAAGCGCAAACCCAACAGGCCCCCTCCATGCCGGACACGGCAGGAACTGTGCCGTAGGGGATACTGTAGCCAATCTCTTTGCATGGAACGGCTATACGGTAACACGGGAATACTACTTCAACAACGCCGGTAACCAGATGAATAAGTTGGGCGAGAGTATTTATGCTCGGGTCCAACACCGTCTCGGCAACGATGAATATGTGTTCCCAGAAGATGGATACCATGGCGAGTATATTCACACGATAGCTGATATCATTGTTGAGCAGTATCGTGAACAAGTTTCCGGTATGTCGGCAGATGATGCCAAGACATTGTGCCGTAAGCAGGGCGAGCAATGGTGCTTTGCGGCAATCCAGAAGACGCTTGCAGCACTTAATATTCGTCATGATGTATACTTCAACGAAGACTCACTCTACGGCGATGGAAAGGTTGCTTCTACGATAGAGGAGCTGCGTGAAAAGGGGCTCGTATACGAAAAGGAAGGAGCAACGTGGTTTGCCCTTACTGAGCTCGGCAATCAGCAGGATAAAGTCATCGTGAAGTCGACCGGAGAGGCAACCTATCGTCTGCCAGACATTGCCTATCATAGAGACAAGCTCCAGCGCGGTTATGACGTTGTGGTAGACATCTTTGGGGCTGACCATATTGCAACTGTTCCAGACGTGTTAGCTGGCGTTCGTGCACTAGGGTTTGATACTGAGCGCGTTCGCGTCGTGATCCATCAAATGGTTACGTTCGTAGAAAATGGCGAGGTAGTTAAGTTCTCAAAGCGTAGCGGTAAGTCGTTTACACTAGACGAACTTATCGACGAAGTAGGTGCTGATGTTGTGCGCTTCTTCTTTATCATGCGGGCTGTTGGTACGCACTTAGAGTTCGACCTTGGCCTGGCGAAGGAAGAGGGCGACAAAAACCCAGTGTTCTACCTCCAGTATGCTCACGCACGGATTTGCTCTATTCTGCGCAAAGCGCACGAAAAGGGTGTTGAAGTACAGGCTGATGCAGATCTTTCATGCCTTGTGCATCCACGCGAGATTGAACTTGTCAGTCTGCTCTCTAGGATGAAGTCCAGCGTTGAGCGTTCATGTGAGAACCTCGAGCCCCATACCATTGCCGAGTACCTGCGCGAGCTTGCGGGCGCATACCACAACTTCTACCACGACTGCCGAATACTTGGCGCAGATGAACCGCTAGAGAGTGCGCGTCTCTACCTCGCTGATGTAACCCGGAGGGCAATGCGAAATGGCTTGCTGCTCTTGGGAGTGGGAACACCAGAACGTATGTGATGAGGGACTACTACTACGATCTGGATGAACGCGGAATACTGTCCCTCGATGGTGTTGTTCAAGACGATCCGTGGTTTCTTGACTTTTTCTTCCGTCGGCTGGCTACCAATGCAAACCCAGACTATCCAGACTATCCTTTTGTCTGTAGGTGTGGCGACGAAATGAACTACCTGCATGCTCAGGACACACCAATCGTTTTTACGGGATTGCAGGGCGAACGACTATTGTTTGGACATTCCTTGTCCGTGCACTTTGAGCCTGAAAAACTCGCGTACACAGAGGCTGGGGTGCTGTATCATGCTGCACCAGTGGGGGAGTTTGGCAGACTTGTTCCTCATGTAGCTGTGGAAATCGCACGGAGTATCGAACCGTGGGGACCCTACTACGCCTACCGACCGGATCAGGCTGATCATGTAATTCCACTTATGCCACTGCATGAGAGCGCCGATCTGCAGATTCTTCGCCCAAAAACTGAGAACGGATGTGTCGGGTGCGGACTAGCAAATCCGTGGTCGTTGAGACAGACATTTGTGAGATCACGCACAGATGGTGTCGTTCGGACATGGGTACGTCCAGGGCCGCGCATGCAGGGCTCGATGGGAACAACCCATGGCGGGTTCGTTTCGCTACTCCTTGATGAGGTCATGGGGAAATCACTGAGTGCAAAGGGCATCAAGGCTCCTACGGCACAGCTTGTGGTGAATTTCCGCAAGCCGATGCTGTTGGGACAGGAGTACGAGTTGCGAGGCTGGATCGAATCGCAACAAGGCCGTAAGAAATACGTCAAAGGCGAAATCCGGCTCTCAGATGATACCAACGAACTGATTGCCGAAGCCAGTGCACTGTTTCTTGAGATCAAGCAACCCCACCAGGGATGAGTCACCAACCAAACATCTTGTTGTTCAGCACACTTCTTGGGCTGACGTTTGTCCTTCTTGATGTGTACGTTCTGCGTCGATGGACGCAGCATGCCCAGAAACAGAACCTTCATGCCGCATGGTACCGTTCGCTATGGGGGATTGCGACTGTAATGCTTGTCGTCTACTGCTACGTTATGTTCCGACGTCACTTTTTCCGGATGGACGGCCTTGATGTTACGCTCTTTGGGTTTGTAACGCTGTGGTATCTCCCGAAAATTGGAATCGCTCTGGTTCTGCTTCCTCGTGATGGATGGCGTGTTGCTACGCGAATTGTTCAGCGGTTCAAGGCCTCAGCCAAGAATTCTGTTTCAGTCCCTTGTGAGCAAGATCCGGTTGCGGGCAGACGAGAATTCCTCGGTACGGCGGCTTGGAGTATTTCTGCTGTTCCGTACCTCATGGTTGGAAGGGGCATGTGGAGCACACTCTATGACTTTCAGGTGATGAATGTGGATCTCGTGATGCCGCGTCTTGCACGAGCCTTTGATGGTATGCGCATTGCTCAGCTTTCCGACATTCATGCTGGGTCATTCCCCGACCACACACCGTTTCAGGAAGTCCGATACATACTGGAAACAATCAAGCCGGACGCTATCCTGATCACTGGCGACTTTGTAAACCAGAAGCCCGAAGAGATGGCCGTAATCGCACGTGAGTTTGCGAAACTGCGTGCTCCGTATGGCGTCTATGCTTCACTTGGCAATCACGACCATTACAATTCACCGAAAGATCATGCCCGGTTGGTTGCAACGATTCGCGATCTTGGAACAGAGCTTCTGATCAATCAGCACAAACGCATCGGTGAGTCTGGTTCATCGCTCATCATCGCAGGGACAGACAACACAGGTTTCCGGCAATCGTTTGCCCGTCTCGATCATACAATGCAAGGCGTGCAGGAAGACGAACCTGTTATCCTAATGGCCCACGACCCAACGTTTTGGGATAAGGAAGTTGTTCCGAACAAACGCGTTGATGTAATGGTATCAGGACACACACATGGTGGACAATTCGGCGTGCAGGCCCTTGGTTTTGAATGGTCTCCGGCTCAGATGATCTATAAACAGTGGGCCGGACTCTATACCAAAGGCGATCAGCAGCTGTATGTTAACAGAGGCATCGGCACAGTAGGGCCACCGCTGCGCATTGGCATACCTCCAGAGATAACCTTGTTTACGTTACGCGCGCCACGCGTTGGCGACAACATGGCCTGAGCTTAGCCTTTAGCTAAATACGCTACTGCTGTTTCTACCAAGAGTGCGGCACCGGTGATCATTGCATGCTCGTCGGGAGCAAACTTGGCATTGTGCAGTCCCGGCATCGACGCAGCATCGTGCGGACGTCCACCCAGCATCCAAAAACATGCGGGCATAGCCTGTGAGTAGTAAGAAAAATCCTCTGCCCACATTTTCGGTTCAAAGTCGGTAACACCATCAGGCCCAACTACAGCTTCGGCAACGCTTCGCGCAAACGCAACTGCGCCAGTATCGTTGATCAAAGGCGGATAGCCCTTAACAATCGTGATCTCTCCTGTACAACCGTGCAGCGCGCAGTAGGCCGCTGTCTGCTCCTCCAGGTATTGCCAGGCAAACTCACGCCATTCGTTGTCGAATGAGCGCAGGGTCCCCTTCATTTCTACGATCTCAGGAACAATGTTCGTGGCTGTGCCACCATGTATGCTCGTGATGTTGAGAAGTCCAGCCACAAGCGGGTTTCGATGCTTGGTAACCAGTGCCTGCAGATGCTGCACTAACCCGGCAGCTGCCAGGATAGGGTCCTTGCCCTTGTGCGGCTGGGCAGCATGGGCCCCATATCCTCTGATGGTCCAGAATAACTCGTCGCATGATGCCATCGTGGGGCCAGCAACAAATTGTACTTCACCACAGGGGGCATCGGGGTAAATGTGCTGACCGAAGATGATCTCGGGGATGGGGTCTAGCAAAGCCCCTTCGGCGATCATGATGCTGGCACCGCCGGGCGACTTTTCTTCGCCGGGTTGGAAGATCAGTTTAACGATTCCTGGTAGCTCATGCTCTCGTTCCTTGAGAACTCGAGCCGCAGCAAGGAGCATTGTCGTATGCGTGTCATGTCCGCATGCATGCATCACGCCGTCTCGCGTGGACGCATAGTCAAGGCCGGTTTCCTCCAGGATCGGCAGTGCATCAATGTCTGCGCGCAGGGCGACGCATCTGCTGCCAGAGCCAATGTGTGCTACCACTCCAGTCGTAGCGATAACATGATGCTTGATGCCGAGCTCGGTTAACCGTTCGCAGATAAATGCACACGTTTCATGCTCCTGAAACGAAAGTTCAGGGTAGCGGTGCAGATGTCTGCGAGTTTCGACCATCCATGGATAGAGGCTCGTTACGTGCTCAGTTGTTGTCATACACAGCATCTCCTGTTAACGTCATGTTCTTGATCTGGCCATTGTCAACCGTCAACGCGACATTCAATTGTCGTCCGCTTGGCGGAATCACCGCAAAGGATGTTGTCTCTGGATGTTTCATCCACTCGACTACCGCACTGCTAATTGCACCTGTTCCGCATGCACCTGTAACGGCCTCGACTCCACGCTCGAACGTGGCAATGTGAAGCATGCCGTTGGAATCAAGCATGTTCACGTTTACACCGCGTGGGAACGCTGGATGATGCCGGAGTATCTGTACTTCTGGACGCCGCGAATCTAGAGGACCACTGATCACAGCGTGATCGCTTCCAACATTGACATACCATGTATCGATTTCAACACCCGACAGTGTGCCGATAGGGTAGTGCGTGATTTCTTGCGGCGGTGGGAATTCAACAGAGACGGCGTAGTCCGCGCTAACGCTACATCGAAACATCATCGAATTCAGGTGCAACGTGATGTTTGCTCTCTCTGTCAGTCCATGATCAAGGGCAAAGCGGACAATGCAGCGAGCACCATTGCCGCACATCATACCGTGAGATCCGTCTGGATTAAAAAAATCTGCTTCAATCGTGTTGCCATTGCAGCTTCGCAGCAGCAAAACACCTTCAATTGGGAGGCGATCTCTGCGCTGATAATCATTGACTGCCTGAAGGATGTCTGCTGTAGTGAGTTGCGATTGATGCAATCGTGCATCCGCCACCAAGAAACAATTGCCGGCACCGCTCATATGCACATATGTCATGAGCGAAGCTCCAGCAGTTCTGATAATTCCTGGTGGATGTGTCCGTTCGAAGCAATGATGCTGCCAGTAGTCAGCTCGAATGGTGCATTGAAATACTGCGTAACGTGTCCGCCTGCTTCCTGCACAAGCAATACACCAGCCGCCATGTCCCATGGCTGAAGGATCGACTCCCAGAAGGCATCGAAGCGTCCGGCAGCCGTATAAGCAAGATCGAGAGCAGCGCTACCGAGGCGGCGCACTGGAAGCCCCTTGCCAACAACGGCAGCAAATTGGTCGATACACCGGAGAGGGTTCTGAGCCACATTGTATGGAAACCCTGTGACCAGGATTGCATCGCTCAGTGCCGATGTAGCAGACACATGAAGCTGTTTACCATTTAGCCATGCACCGCCGTTATGCACAGCTGTAAACAGCTCCTGTGTAAGCGGATTATAAATCACGCCGCACTGGATGCTGCCATGAAGCACTGCAGCAATTGAAACACAGAAGATGGGTATGCCGTGTGCGAAGTTTACCGTGCCGTCGAGCGGATCGATTACCCATTGCAGGCCATCGGAGCCGGTACTTAAGCCAGACTCCTCTGCCATAATCGTGGCATTGGGTGTGTGCTTGCGTAGCGTGGTTACAATGCACTCCTCGGCTCGGATATCAAACTCTGTTACGAGATTATGCATTCCCTCTTTTGACCTAATCTCAAGGGGCTTGCCAAATCCTTCACGTAAGATAGCTCCGGCCTCGAGGGCAGCCTGCTCCGCGGCTCTGAGTAGCATGGTTTGATCGTTGTTGCTCATCCTAACAGAGTGTTTGCTTCCTTGCGAATCATTGATGCCAGAATATGCAGACGCGGATTGGTTGATGATTCCGCAATCGGGAGATATCTATCAAGCGTGTTGGCCAGATAGACGATCGGATTACGTTTCAAGTTGAAGGAGATGCATCTGACGTTATCAAGCCGTGCCGCAAGTTTGATGAGGATGCAGTCATGACTCGACTTACGCAGTCGCGCCACGTACTGTAGATCGATGTTATCGGGATCGATCTTTGCTTTAGCAAGGTCTTTTGTGAGTGTCTCAACGACGTATGCAACGTATGAGCCAAAGTTATACTCGAGCACTTCACGCGTGATTTTCTCTGAATCCTCGAGAACATCGTGCAGAAATGTGGCCGTGATGAGATCAGTATCATAAATGCGCAGTTCATCCATGATGATGCGAGCGGTGCGTGCGATATGATCAAAAAAAGGCGTGCCGTCATTTCGCAGCTGCCCTGCATGAACCGATCGTGCCATCTCGTAGGCATTGATAATGCGATTAACATGAATCGGATCGCCATAGGTAACAATCCGTTCTTCGAGCTCGGAAGTGGTGAGTGTTCGCTGATTATATGGAGTGGACGTAGGGTCGATCATATATACCTGCTACTTTGACGCCGTTCGTTTCTTTGGTGTCATAAGTTCGCGAGCACCCGATAGTGATACGTCAGAAACATCGTCACCGCTTAGCAGTTTAGCAACCTCCACTAATGCCTCATCACCAGAGATCGCTTGCGCTGCCACAACCGTGGATGTTGCATCTGCCGTCTTCGAAATACGAATAAACTTGTCCGCCAACGAAGCGATCTGCGGCAGGTGGGTAATGCAGATGATCTGTTGTGAATCGGAAATGTTCTTCATGATATCACCGACAATCCGTGCAATCCGTCCACTTATGCCGGTGTCAATCTCATCAAAGACCATTGTGCCGTAGGTGGCAGAAGTGCTCAGTGCTCGTTTGAGCGACAGCATAAGACGAGATAGCTCTCCTCCCGATGCGACTTTTGAGAGCTGACGAGGGGGCTCGCCTGGATTGCTACTGAAGAGAAATTCTACAGAATCTGATCCAGAGGGTCCTAGCTGAGAGGGATCGATGGAGATGCCGAATTGGGTTGCCTGCATTCCCATCTCCTGCAAGCTTGATTCCACGCTACTGGCAAGGGCACGGGCATGCGTCGTGCGAAGGTCATGGAGTTCCTTCGACAGCTTGCCCGCAACCGAGCGCGCATGGGAAAGTTCACTCTCTGCATGCGTGATACTCTCGTCGAGATTCTCGAGGAGTTCGAGCTCGGATGTAACTACATCAAGTTGTTGAAGTGCATTGTCGAGAGAACCATACTTTCTCGTTAGGCGCTGCAGAAGCACAAATCGCTGACGCAGCTCTTCGATGCGTTCAGGACTTGCTGCCTCGGGGTCTGCCAATGGGGCAATGATGCCAGCTACTTCCTTGCAGGCGATCAGTGCAGACTCGATATCAGGTATTGTCGTTGATAACGTGGAATCAAACTGCAGTAACTGTTCGAGAAGATCTTTGGAGGCCCTCAGCTGATCATAGGCGGAGTTCTCCGCTGCATATAGGGCATCTCGCACGCGCATTGCTGCAGCAACGACATGTTCCTGTGACTCTGCTCTTCGGAGCTCTTCCTCTACTTTCGTGTCTTCTCCAGAAGCCGGATTCACCGTAGCTATCTCATCTCGCAGAAAACACAATCTGGCCCTGTCTGCATCAGCATCATGGGCTCGGCGTCTCATTGCATCGAGATTGCCAGCGGCAAGCGTAACGTTGTCCCAAGCCCGCTTCATGCGTGGGCGTAGGTCTGGAAGTGCTCCTGCATATCTATCTAGCAACTCACGGTGGGAGGCAGCCGCAAGCAGGCCATGTGTATCGTGCTGACCGTGAAAATCGATCAAGTACGATGCAGCCTCTCGCACAATCGGCAGTTGCGTTGGAGTATCGTTTACAAAAACGCGAGACGTTCCAGAGGAGCTTATCTCTCTTCGTATCACAATCTCAGGATTCTCCCATGAAAGCTCTTGGGCAGAGAGGAATTCTTGCAGTGGTTGCGATACTTCTGTGAACGTTGCTTCGATGACGGCCTTTTTGTGACCTTTTCTCACAACGTCAGATGAGGCCCGTTCACCAAGAGCAACAGAAAGAGCATCAATAATGATTGATTTGCCCGCACCTGTCTCGCCAAGGAGAACTGTAAGCCCCTTGCCGAAATCAAGTTCGACGTGATCCACAAGGGCAAACGACGTGATAGTGAGTCTTCGCAGCACGTTGGGTACTTATAGCCGTGTGAGGCGTGTTTGAAACAGCTTGTAAGCACCATAGAGCGATGCCGCAAACAATGCGATACCGGCAATGAGATGTACCTGCTGTCCTACCACAACGATTGAAATTGTGAGCAAGTACGTGATGAGTACCAAAACGAGTATCCAAAGGGCGGCCATTGCTATTCCTGTGTCTGGTCCAGTAATGATAATGAGCTGGCAATATACTGCGCGTAACGGGCAGTGAACGAGTCGAGTTTATCACCAGGTATGCGAACACTCAGCTCGATCCCGGTGTCCAGATCGGATCGGTGAAGGATCTCCACATCAGTGTAAAGCTTTGCGAGCACCTGCATGTTCTCATAGGGAATATGCATCGTTCGGACGATCGACGACTCCTCGTACGCCGTCTGCATTGTTTCGAGGAGCTTGAGGAGATTCAGTCCCCGATGGGCACTCACGAACACGCAGCCAGGTGATTCGGCCTCTGCGTCGTGAAGAACATGAGGGTCCAACACGGCATCTATCTTGTTAAAGACCACGATCGTGGGGGTAGAGGATGCACCTAGTTTCTCCAATGTCTCCTCAACCACGGCAATGTGATCCCTGTAGTGTGGGTTAGATATATCCACCACATGCAGGATCACATCTGCCTCGAGGGTTTCCGACAAGGTAGAACGAAACGAGGCTACAAGCTGGGTAGGGAGTTTTCGAATAAAACCAACGGTGTCGGAGATCAGTGCACGCTGACCGCTAGGGAGACTGAATGATCGGACGGTGGTGTCTAGTGTAGCAAAAAGCTGGTCCTGAATATAGACGTCTGCACTTGTGAGCACCTTGAGCAGAGAAGACTTCCCAGCATTTGTGTAACCAACCAAGGCAAACCGTGGTAGGCCCTCTCGCCCCTTGCGCTGGACGGTTCGCTGTTTATCAATATCGACAAGTTTTTCGCGAAGTCTCTGCATGCGGCCGCGATACATACGGCGGTCGGTTTCGATCTGTGTTTCGCCCGGACCCTTTGTACCAACTCCCCCGAATTGTTTCGAAAGGTGCGTCCACATGCGGGTAAGTCGTGGAAGAAGGTATTCCAACTGCGCGAGTTCTACCTGAGTTCGGGCCTCCACAGTTCTGGCATGTGCGGCAAAGATGTCCAGGATAACACCACTGCGGTCCAAGACCTTGATCTTAAGTTCTTCCTCGAGATTCCGAACCTGCGCCGGTGAGAGTTCATCATCGAATACCACCATGGCGGGAGTTTTGATCTCGATGAGTTCTTTGAGTTCCTGAACCTTTCCCTTGCCGAGAGCAGTGGATAGATCTGGGCGTTCACGCTCCTGTGTGATGCGACCGCAGACATCGGCACCTGCAGTATCGAGCAGGAGTGTGAGTTCTTCAAGGTGCTCCTCGACAACGTCAGGATCGGCGCCCTTTTTTAACACAGCCACAATGACTGCTTTCTCGCGTGGCTTTAGTCCAACATCATGCACAGATTGTCTTCCAAAATTGTAGATGCAAATTTACGTTTAACGGCATGGAAGCCCCCTTCAGAGTTAGATTTGACGAGATGTTCGCACTCCTGATAGCCGTATTCCTCTTTCTACCGCACCTTGTACAAGGACAGACTGGTGCCGGACCCGACATTCCAATTGTTCTTGAGCATGCGGATTCGATTGTGGGGACGGGGCAGTTTGAGTCCTCGGTGCGAACATTCTACGGTAATGTGCGTTTTCAGCAGGGAAACGTGACAGGCAGGTGTGACAGAGCCATTCATAATGTGATGGCAAACACGGTAGAACTCTTCGGCAACGTGGTTGTTCGGCAAGGTGCACTTACGATGAAGGCGCCTGAAATTCGATACAGTGGAACAAAGTACATTGCTATTGCTCCAAAGGGTATTCGGGTAGAGCAGAACGGACAAGTGATAACAGCGAAGAAGGGTGTTTATGCAACAAACACCCATGTGGCAGACTTCTTCGGTGAAGTGTACATGCACAATGACACTACATCTGTGTGGTCAGATACTCTCACCTATGATCGCGACGCCGACACCATGCGTGCAAACGGCGCCGTGGTAGGATATGATTCAACTGGTAGTGTTTGGTTTGAAGCAGACGTTGCACGAAGGAATGCGATAACGGCAGAGTACAGACTCAGTGGCCATGCGGTTGTCTGGACATGGGAGAGCGGGAAAGATACCATGCTCGTTAGCGCAGATTCAATCCATTCTGAGCGCCAGAGTGGGACGAATGCACGGGCGCTGCATGCCCTGGGATCTGCGTGTCTAGTGAAGGGGCTCACCGCAGCTCGTGCCGGTTCGATTAGATACAGTGAGACCAATGCGCAAGTAGAACTTGAAGAGAACCCTTACGTTTGGTCGGACTCAATTGCCTTTACTGCTGGCAGCATACAGGCTTCCATACCGCAACGAAAACTTGAATCAATGATCGGCTCGCAGAGTGCACTTCTTATGTCTGCCATTGCCAATACCCAGCCTCGACGCTTCGACCAGATCTATGGCAGAATGATTGACCTGTCGTTTTCAGAGGATTCTTTACGAACGATTCGGGCGGCCGGGGATGCCCAGAGTATAACATTCAAGGGTGAAGGTCCCAAACAGGAGGGGCTTGCCAAGGTTGCCTCGGATTCACTTCGTGCTGTTTTTAGTAACGGGAAACTTTCTGACGTGTTTTGGCTAGGGGGCATTGCCGGGGAACACCACCCTGAAAGACTCATTGCCGGCAAGGAAGAAGAGTACTTACTGCCAAAGTTCCTCTGGCGCACAGATCGACCAGCATTTCGGAAACCACGAACCGCACGAATCCGCTGACTTTGCTATAATGCGCCTGGTCTCCAGCATGGAACCATGAAAGGACGTGTCGATGATCGCTCAACGGCGCATCGCGGCGTTAATGCTGCTCATAGTTGGGTCGGCCTTATGGGCCCAGGTTGAACGCGTCCTACCTACGCGAGGCACGTCATCGCTCGAGGGTACCAGCTTTGTCGTTGGCTTCATGCAAAATGAGGTTCTCGACATTGGGGAAAAACCTCGATTGCAGGTGTTTATTTCCGCGCAGTTTGATGCTACAGTAACATTCACATCGACGATCGCAGGAACCTATACTGTTGTAGTTCCTGCAAACACTGTCCACATTGAAACGCTGCACAGCGACCATATGAACACATCGTCCGAAGTGATTCAGCGCAAATCAGTCTTCATCACGTCGGACGTTCCAATTGTTGTCTATGCGCTAAATACACTCGCACAGTCAACCGATTCCTACACAGCAATCCCGATTCGCCATCTCGGTACGAAATACCGCACAGTGAATCGTCCTACCGATCGGTACAATGGCACCCAGTATTTCAATCAGTTGCCGCGCGTTGGAGAATTCATGGTGATGGCCGTGGAAGACAACACCATTGTTACCATCGATACACCTGTGCCAACGTCCAGACGCCAGCGTGCAATTTCTGTGTCTTTGCGAAAAGGTGACGCGTACCTCGTGCAGGCTCTTGCCACTGCTACAGGTGCCGACGATCTTACCGGATCGATCGTGCAATCATCGAAGCCCATTGCTCTGATCTCAGGACATGTACGATCAAGCATGCCAACGGACCAAAAAAGTTCAAAGGATCACCTTGTTGAACAGCTGCCGCCTGTTGATAAATGGGGCAAAATGCATGCCACGGCGCCGATGGTGCTGATGTCGAGTCAGAAGCCGCCTGATGTCTTCCGCGTTGTGGCTTCTAAAGAAAACCAACTTATATCCTGCGATCTAATGGGAAGATCATTTTCCTGGGTATCTAACAGGTCCTTCATGTGGTTTGACACAACACTGCGTGAACCAGCCTATTGGCGCAGTGAGGACCCTTTCCTGCTCGTACAGTGTATGCCAAGCGGGGGCACAACTCCGCAGAATTTTGATCCTGCCATGGTGGTTGTGCCGCCGGTAGAGCAGTTCGTAAACTCTGCTTTGTTCCATTTTCCGAAACTGGAGATTAACGACATCATCGTTAACCAGCAGTTCAATTATTTCCTCAATGTTATCGCTACTCCAGATGCAATATCAACACTACGAGTAGACCAGACGCTGCTGGCGCAGGGTAGTCCGGAGCTTCGAACCCAAACGATACCGGGGACGGATCTGCACTGGGTTCAGGTAATGATGGCTGAAGGATCCCATGTTCTTGCTTGCGATACTGGCTCGTTTACAGCAATCATGTATGGAACAACAGTCGCTGATTCATATGCAAACCTCGTAGGCGTCTCCTATGAGCCCCTTCGCAAGAAAGACGTCTCTCCGCCGGAGTATGCGCTTGCCGTCGACTGCGGTTCAGTAATCGGAGAGGTGCGTGATGTTTCCCGTGACACGGCGCGGCTGCAGGATGTGTACGTCGTGAATGCACAGACAAAGAACTATCGCTGGACGATTACACCTGTGCCTGATTCGCTGAGTACGATGATCATTGAAGCAACGGTGCAGGATCCGCTACGAGATGCACAGCTTGTGATCCATGCATTTGATGACAAGGGCAACGGCAAGGAATGGAAATATGTTTATGATGCTCCTGCCTTGTCAATGCAGAAGTCTGTGACTCTTGAACGAAAAGCTCTTGTAGAATCCTGTACCACGATTGTTATTCGCAACACTGATACGTCTGCAGTTCGAGTTTCGTCGGCCTACGTTGTAGGCGACAACCGAATTACGGTTTCGCCAGTTGTTAGCGACACACTTATCAAGCCAAAAGACTCACTTGTGCTTAACCTCTGCGTGCAGCCATCCAGCGATGCCAAGACAATTAGCGCCGTGCTGCGCATTCAGTTGCCATGTCTGTACAGAACTATTGCGGTAACAGCGGTAGCTAGTGGCATGCTTCAGGGAAGTGAATTTGATCTCGGAGATGTTCGTCAGGGAGATACAGCTTGCGCACCACTATCGATCACGAACACCGGCTCAACACCCCTGACTCTCACAGGTGCGATGCTGGAAGAACAGTTGCGCGGTATGAGAATCGACACAACGGGACTTCTGCTTCCAAGGAGTATCAAGCCTGGGGATCAGATATGGGTGCGTGTGTGTTTTACACCAATAGACAGCGGTGTGGTTACACGAACTGATACAGTAACGGCAAGTGGTGGGGTGTCTGCGCTTTTAGTTACGCGCGGGCGTGGTGTGCGCCCAAACATACCATCGGTGGTGATCGATTGGGGCAGACGCAGGGTAGGAACGATTCATGACACTGTGGTTGTGCTTCGCAACACGGGAACGTGCTCTGCGCGGCTGAGTACATCATTAGCTGCACTTTCCGAACCATTTTCATTGCGTGGGGGCGAGCTTAGTAATACCCAAATCTTACCGGCAGATTCGGCACAGGTGGCAATCCGATTTGTGCCTGCCCAACGGGGTGGATATGCAGATTCTGAGCTTGTGGCTGTGGACTGGAGATATCATGAGCCGATCAGCGTGATTGTGCGTGGCGTTGGTGTTCTGCCTGAGATCGAGCTTGCAAACATCGATATGGGAACACTGAATGTTGGGTCGAGCAAAGATTCTCTCGTACAACTGCTCAACATCGGTGCACAGAGCAACGCGCCGCTTGTTATTGACTCTATCCGCCTGCTTGGCCCTGATACTGCTGCCTTTCGCGTAGCGACAAATGTTACGTCGTTTCGAGGTGTCAACATATCAACTGCAATTACTGACAGTGTCCGCTTCACCCCTTGGCGAGTTGGGCCGCACATTTGTGCCGTCGAGGTTGTGCACAATGGAGGAGTTTTGCTGCCTGTTCGTGATACGTTCATCATCACTGGACGAGGTGTACAGCCTTTAGCGCCAGAGCTCACACTCGATATCTTGGGCGGCATAGATGCGCCGGCATGCGCAGACACAAAGATGCAAATCAGCATCTCAAATACCGGGAATGCCGATGCAGTTCTTGAGCATGTGGCTGTGATTGTTGGCGTAGACACAACGATTATCAGCTCGCTGCCTGACGTTATAGTGGTCCCAGCGAATGCTGTCTGGACACATACGCATACGTTTAGACCGTTAGCACCAGGATTACGTAAGATTCAATGCGACATAGTTGAATCTGCCGGAACAGTATACACCAAGCAAAGAACGATAGCCATCAGATCTGGCAGGGCGCAGTTAGAGTTTGGCTGGGATACGTTGCCATCGGCGAGTCCAGCTGAACTTCTTACCGGGTTCAACGTGTTGCGCGGTACGGCGTGGGTAGATGACACAGTTCATATCTCAGCCGCGCCGCAGTTCGTTGTAGCCGTACCTCGTGAACGATTTTCTATCGAGCCCGCGTCTATCCGTGTGTTGCTGACGAAGGACCATGGAGCAGACACCCTCATCACAGCAACCGTGTCTGTTATTCAGACCGACTCTGAGATAATCATTACCTGTGGAGAAGTTTTCCGATCGCCGTGGAAGTCTACCATACAGATAGGGGGGGATGTCCTTTGGAAGAACGACAGCATGACGACCGTTTCAGCGGTGATGCGCGCGGCTCCATGTCTCGACGATGCTTACTCGCAACCCTTTGAATTTACTACAGTTCCGTGTGGTTCACGGCTCAGAGAAGTGCAGTTGGGACAGCACCCAAGGATACGCGTGCGACCTGTGCAGCAGCCATGTGAGGACGTCGTCTCACTGGAGGTAGAATCGAGCCATTTGGCATCTATTTCAATGGCCATTTTGACCCTGTCAGGAGAAGAATTTCGTGCTTATGAAAGATTCACGTTGCAAAAGGGGATTCAGCATTGTAATTTTTCATGTTCCGACTGGACGCCGGGCCTCTACGGGCTCGTCATCTACCAAGGGGCTGACATCGTGGATAGGAAGATCATCATCGTCAAATAGGGCACAGACTATGAGGAGAATAGGTTACGCTTTTTGTGCGGCACTCTTGCTTGCATCATCGACTGTGTATGCACAGCAGGAAATCGGCGCACGTGCTACACCGCTGCAACCAGCGAAGAGAGCTCCACGTATCTACGTAGGGCCTGTCGTGGGTTACAATCAATCACTGCACTCATCAAGCTTCCGCTCCATTTCAGACGACGCGCTTTGTCCTACCTTCGAGTCTGGCCAAGACAACGGTTACTTCTTCGGTGGGTCATTTGAGTACCTGTTGGGTAATCCGCGTGACTCAAAGTCGTCGATCATTGCACGTGTGCTCTATAACTCGATGCCTGGAACGTACACGCAACCCGGCGACAAGCTCCCGTCGCTTGATCCAAACGGCGACGTGATTTTCTCCGAGGTTCAGCACTCGGCTCAGATCGCATACAAGACCTTGGACTTTGAAGTTGTATACAAGTTGAACCTCTTCAACTCAAACTTTGGAATTGTTGTAGGTCCAACCTTTGGTCTGGTTATGGACGCAAGCCGTACTCAGCGTCTCACGATTGTCGAGCCGTCGAACGCCATTTTCTCAGATGCGGCCGGCAATCTTGATGCCATGTTTGATGCAAACACGAAGCTTTTCGAGAACTTTGGTCAAGTGCGTGTCGTAGCACATCAAGAATGGAATCCACCTGCGCCAGTTGCTGGGGTAAAGGCCGTTGAGTCTCTTCGCGATGCAAACTGGTCTGGTACGCGTCTCGGCGTAAAGGCCGGAGCTCAGTACGAAATCGTGGTGGGCAAGGTGCTCGTTGTTCCGTGCATGTATTACAACTTCGCTATCACTGAGGTAAGCACGAACGACAACCTGCGTATCAATGCTTTGCAGCTTGGAGTGGACATCCGTTTCGCCCTGTAAGCGAGCGCGCAGAAGCATCATTAACGCAAATGACGTTTACAATGCCCGCCACGTGCGGGCATTGTTGTTTCTTGGAAGAATGAAGGTCTGGAGAGGAGCTACGTTGCAATGAACAACAAGCAGTTATGGGCGCCTTGGAGAGCAAGGTATGTGCAGCGAGATTCCGAAGAGCATGCTGCCCAAGAGTGCTTTTTGTGTGATGCCGGCCAACGTGATCAACACGATGAGGCAGTGCTTGTGGTTGCAGTGAGTGAACATTCAGTTGTTTTGCTAAACCGCTATCCGTATTCAGGTGGACATCTTCTGGTGGCTCCCCGCCGGCATGCGGCTCATATCAGCGAGCTTGCGCATCAGGAGTACACGGATGTGATGGACAGCGTTCGCAAGGCTGTATCTGCAATCGAGACATTACTCCATCCGCATGGATGTAACATCGGCATCAATCTCGGGGCGGCTAGTGGTGCCGGCGTCCCGGGGCATCTGCATGTTCATATTGTCCCGCGATGGGAGGGCGACACCAACTTTATGGCCGTCACAGCCGATACGCGCGTCATCTCTGGAGATCTGTCAGAAACCTGGCGGCGCGTTACCGATCACTACGCAACGAGAATTGACACATGACAGGTTTTGCACCCAGGAAGCAATTCAGTCAGAACTTTTTAACTGATGTTGGCATTGCCAGAAACATTGTTGGTCAGCTCTTCATAGAGTCATCAGACAATGTACTCGAGGTAGGACCCGGGAAAGGGGCCTTAACAAAGCTCCTGTTGGAAACGCCGGCTGCGGCAGTTCATGCGGTTGATCTTGATGTTCGGGCGATAGAGTATCTCAAGACCCAGCAGTGGGCCAGTGATAACAGACTGCATTCGAGTCTTCAGGACGCCCTCAAGGTTGAGATCTCAGCAGTGTTTCCCGAAGCCAGCAGGGATCACCGCAAGATCATTGGCAACATTCCCTATGCGATAACCAGTGACTTGATTTTTTGGGCATTTAGTCAGCATGCTGCAGCATCCCGAGTGGTGTTCATGATGCAGCGCGAAGTTGCAAAACGATGTGTTGGCAGTCCGGGCAGCAAGGATTACGGGATCCTGTCTGTAGCCACGTGGCTCCATAGCCAAGCCAAGATCGCATTCTATGTGCAGCCTGGATCGTTTTTCCCGCGTCCAGAAGTGACATCATCGGTGATTTCATTCGCACTGCGTGAAACCTTGCCGATGGGGCTGGACGGAGAGCGTTTTATGGATTTTGTACGTAGCGCGTTTTCTCAGCGGCGTAAAGTGCTTTCGAATGCACTGGCATCCTGGGGGGCGCGATGCAATGTGCCTGTGCGCGTTGTTTCCGGCGGAGTAGACCTGACAAAAGCCCGAGCAGAGGAACTTTCGCCCGAGAAATTGGCTATGCTCTATCTTGAATTGATGAAGTTGTAAGTACACACTTGACAATGCCAAAACTATCTGCACCTGACCAGCCCCTTGACTGGAAATCGATTTTTCGAAATTCAATGTTCTCGGCTGACATCTACACACTGCTCATGATCGTGCTCTACTCGGTCTTAGCTATGGTGTATTACCAGCATATACCAATGGCAGCAACGCTATTGCTTGTTAACAGTCTCATCGCTACCGTGATAGCAAGCTCAATACTGTTAACGCACCTGACGGACTATTCAATCTTTCGGATGATTAGGTATTTCTACATCATACCTGTCGTGTACATTATGTACGAGCAGACACACTACTTTGTGCGTCTTGTGCATCCCGTAGACTACGATACCTGGCTCATTCAGGCCGATCGATGGATTTTTGGTGTCGACCCCACACAGTGGTTCACCCAGCATGCGTTCCCTGCACTGACAGAATACCTTCAGATCTGCTACTTTCTGTTTTACGTTCTGCCTGTTACCCATGCCATAGAGCACTGGGCAAGGGGCGATCTGGAGAATCTTAGAGTTTTTGCTCGTAAGATGACGTTCGTCTATTACCTGTCGTATCTGGCGTACTTTGTGCTGCCCGCGGTTGGCCCTCGTTTTACCCTACACGACTTCGCTGCGACATCTACACAACTGCCCGGGTTATGGTTAACCGAGCCAATAAGGGCTATCGTGAACGCTGGGGGAGGGATTACGGCCGGAGCGTTGCATCCAGTTGACTTGGTCAACAGAGATTGCATGCCAAGCGGCCACACAATGCTTACGCTGGTGAACATTGTCCTCGCATTCCACTTCCGTAGCAGGTTTAGATGGATTTTTGCGGTGATAGGGGGCAGCCTCATCGTTTCAACAGTGTACCTGAGGTACCATTATGTTGTGGATGTGCTCATTGGCATCGTCCTAGTTGCTGCACTCATGCCTCTAGAGATACCTGTGGATAAGTACTGTCGTAACCACCTTAAAAAATGAGCTTTTAGCATCACTCAAGGTGTAACTTTTCCCACGCTATTCTGTTGTTACGTTCAGGTGGGAAACTATACACCTCACAATAGGCGTTTGACAGTATTGTCATGTGTTAGTAGTTGTGTATCTTTTCCATGCGAAAAACGGCTAAAAACGCTTTTTACAATTCTTTTTACAATTCACCCACTCAGGAGTAAGTCCATGAGACTTGGTTCCACACTAAAACTTGTTGCTGCAGCAGCTCTGCTGGTGCTCACAAGTGTAGGCGAGATGTTGGCACAAAAGTCAACAGAATCGCGTGGTACGATGGTCTTGACTGAAGGGCGCCGATATTTGGTCGGTTTCCCTCAAGTTCAAGCCAGCGCGACAGAGAAGCCGATGCCACAGCCTATGCAGCTGTTCATTTCTTCGAAGTCAAAGGCGAAGGTGCGCGTACAGACACCAGCTGCCATCAATGATGCAGCTCGCATCGACAAGGAATACACTGTCGAAGCGAACAAGGTGCTTCGCATACCAATTCCAATTGGCTACATGAACCAAGAATCTGAATCTCGTAAGGGATATGGAATCATGGTTACGTCAACGAAGCCAATTTCGGTTTCGACGTATCAGGCCTGGATGGGTAATGGAGAACTTGCACGTCACCTTCCAGTTGAAGGATGGGGCAAGAACTACTATTCGATGAACATGTACCAGGACCGTTACGGAACTGAAGGTGCAGGGTATAAGTATCGTCCTTCACAGATCCTTGTGATCGCTGATAAGGACAACACTGTTCTATCGTACACACCGACATTTGATACAGAGGGTGGGTTTGAAACACCGTCCGTACGTAAAGGCGCAACACAGACTGTTACACTCGAGAAGGGTGAAACATTCCTGATCAAGGCCAAGATCGATGATACGAAGAACAAGGAATGGGAAACAGACCTTTCAGGGTCATGGATCCGTGCCAACAAGCCGGTCGCAGTGATTTCTGGACACGTCAAGTGCGCGATCCTGCGTTACCCAGACGTTCTTCCTCCGACAGGTATGTTCGCTGCCGAAGCTCACTTCGTGCGTAGCAACGTTCACGATGCCATGCTTCCGATTGAAATGGCTGGTAAGAAGTTTGTAACTGTTCCATGTATGTACACCCCGTTGCGTAATCAGGGGGCTGGTCAGGCTGGAGCACAGATCGGTATTGAAGACGACCGTGGAGACGTTATCCGTGTGGTTGCTCTCGAAGACGGAACAACAGTCAAGTCAATGCGCCAGGGTGGTGACGGACTCAAGAACGAATGGATGCTTCGCAAGGGCGAAACACGTATCGTGTCTCGTGACTTTGCAGTGTACTGGGAGTCTGACAAGCCAATCCTGATGGGTCAGTATGGCAAGTCATACGCAAAGGTTCTTCCTCCGGGTGCTCGCGGCTCAAAGGATGGTGAAGGAACTGATGGTCACCCAACGGTTGAGTCGGGTATGCCGATGCTTCAGTACGTGCCTTCAGCAGACCGCTGGGTTGAGTACGGCGTATTCCATTCACCAGAAGGAATGGACAACTTCTTCAACATCGTGTTCAAGGCTTCTGAGATTGGCAAGATTAAGATCGACGGACGTGCTCTCACATCTGCGTTCGGTGGTGCTATGCGCCTACTCGCAGGTACTGAGTATGCGTTCATCCGCACACCAATCGGTACAGGCGATCACTACGTTGAGTCAACAGACAAGAATGTACGTTGGGCAGCTTGGAACTACGGTTCACTTGACGGTCTTCAGCAGGGTCGTGCTTATGGCACTCCTATCAGCGTAGACATGACCATTCCTTGCGATGATTCACTCATCGTAGCAGAAGAAATGATCTGCGGTGATATCAAGGCAAAGGGAACAATCCTCCCTGAAAAGATCAGCTGCGGTTCGATCTTCGCTGTATACCCAGAAGAACTGAACAACTATACTCTTGAACTTGATGAGAACTTCAGCAGCGGTGATCAGGAAGTAAACTTCACGCTCAAGGTTGAAGACAAGACAAAGGACGCTACAGCAACAGTTCGCGTTGTGACACGTTCTGGTAAGTATGTCGAAAAGACATATACGTATATCGCTGACAAGATCAGCTGGTCGCCTTCACGTGTTGACTTTGGTACACTTGCCTACAACACACCGAACAGCAAGACCATCACGATCAAGAACGAAAAGACAGACCGTCCCGTAACGATCAAGAAGATTCGTGTTATGGCCAATAAGCAGGTATTCCAGGTTAGCCCTGAAGGTCCTGTTACTCTTGGTCCTAGTGAGTCACGCGACTTCACAGTTACAGCAACAATCCAAACAGCTCCGCTGGTGGTAGACACAGTTGTCTGCGAACTTGAGTGCTATGATCAAAAGACCGTTGAACTCCGCGTACGTGGTGAAGAACCACAGATCTACGTTTCAGACG
Organism: Kapaibacterium sp. (SeqCode); assembly: GCA_044345485.1. Lineage (GTDB taxonomy): Bacteria > Bacteroidota > Ignavibacteria > Kapaibacteriales > Kapaibacteriaceae > UBA10438. Next base: position 5,932 of record JBIJAX010000009.1, on the reverse strand, counting down.
TAGACTGGGGAACAGTACCAGCAAGCTCACCAGGCGTTGAGCGTCGCGTGAAGATTCTGAACGGTAGCAATGTTGAACTTGTTGTCACAGGTTATCAGCAGAATCTGCTTGATGGCACAGGCAACTTCTTCAACGCTACAACTATTGATGGTAAGCCGCTAACATCGGCATTCCCACTGACGATTCCTGGCAATGGCAAGTATGAGTTTAATGTAACGTACAGCCCTAAGGGTGATGCTGGCAAGCCACATCGCGTAGACGTTCCATTCTATTCAAATGCAAAGGAAGTTGATTCTATCGCAGTTCTCACTGGTTCAGGTGTAACGATCGATCTTGATGCTGTTGCAGCACCATGGGTCGAGCGCGTTATCGACAACGTGCAGACAGCTCAGAACATCAAGGAATACACGCAAACTGTCAAGTTCTACAACTACGGTAAGCAGACTGTAACGTTCAATGCTCCAACCATCCGTGGTAAGGATGCAGCGAACTTCCGTATCGTAGATAATGGCACAGTTGGCACATTCCCTGTACAGCTTGTTGGTGGTGGTGCAGATGAAATGCGCACGATCACCGTTGCTTTCATCCCAACGGAACTTGCAAATCGTGGTGCAGAGCGTAGCGACTACGAAGCTGAACTTGTGTTCCCAACAAACTCAACTGAAAATCCTGAGTTGGTTGAAAAGCTCAATGGTACAGCATGGCAGCCGCACGTAAAGGGAGCAGATCTTGACTTCCCAGGTACATTCAACCTTGGAGACGCTGCTCAGGTTCTCTCGATCCCAGTTGCGAACATCTCAAAGGATGATCAGTCAAATCCAACTTCAGGCAATGCAAACGGTACATATGATGTTGTAATCACGAACATCCGAATCGTTGATGCAAACACGAAGTTCGAACTTCTTAACGCTCCAACTCCGCAAAACCCATGGCGCATCAAGCCAGGTGAGCAGCCAACTGAACTGCAAGTTCGTTTTGACCCACAGACATCAGGCACGTTCCAATCTGACTATGTGATCGAAACAAACGTAGGTACGAATGGTCAAGCTCCATATGTCCCGCAGTACAAGATCACAGCTCGCGTTCTTGGTGGTGAGTTTACAGCGGTTGGATCTGATGGCGATCAGTACGTGTTCAATGACAAGAACCTAACAGTCAAGGTTCGTCATACTGAAAATGTAACACGTCGTTACAGCTTTAGCGACATCGTAGAAGGTGCAGATCAGTCGGTCTTCACAGTTCTTCCAGATGCAACAACTGGCGCATACTTCATTGATGTAGCTCCGGGTCAGGAAGGCGTTATCAACGTACGCTTTACGCCACAGCAAGTAACAAAGGTTGGTGCCAACCAAACTGGTTTGGGTACAGCCAAGGCTACAGCAAACAGCTTGACACGTCGCAACAACGTGTACGAAGGCATCGTTCGTGTAACTGATGAGATCACAAAGAAGGAGCAGACAGCTACTGTTTCTGGTAACGGTCTGTATCTCGAAACAACGAACAAGATCGCTGAGACATATGTTGTTAACCCAGGCAAGTTCATCGATGTTGCAGTAGAACTCGAAGCAACTCCAGAGTCACTTGACAACGTTGGTATGTCTGAACTCCGCGTTCGTATGAACTACGATCCACGCATCGTTAAGCCACGCATCAACCCAGGTGATATCATCACAGCTGGTACACAGATGGAAGGCTGGACGGTTGTTAACGTGTCTCGTAACGGCGCTCAGTCGGATGCTCTTAACAACCTTGAGATTGACTTTGCTGATATGCGTACAGTTAAGTCAACACTTAGCAACAGCAGCAACCTTCCTGCGTTCAAGATTCGCTTCGATGCGTTCCTTCCAACAAAGGCCGGTACATACACAACGCCTATCGGTCTCTACACATACTGGGTAGATCACAACCGTTCTGGTGAGCGTCTGGACTACACTCTGTTCCGCGATATCCCTGGAAAGATCACTGTAACGCTGCCTTGCGCAAACGTTCGTCGTCTTGCTGAGTTCGGAACAGCGATCTCCGGCGTAAAGCCAATTCGTCCAAATCCAGTTGTTAATAGCGGTACGATCAACTACTCAGTTGGCGTTGCCGGTGATGCACGCATCGCACTCTACAACGCAATGGGTGAAGAAGTAGCAGTGCTTCTGAACGAATGGCTGCAGACTGGTAATTACGAGCTGACAGCAGATCTGTCTTCGCTTCCTACAGGTACTTACTACTATCAGGTAGTAGCTGGACCATATACAAGCGAGCCACAGGCTGTAACAGTTGTAAAGTAATCTCGTCAATCGAGTATATTGTTCCCTCGTCTGCTCTGCAGGCGAGGGAATTTTTTTTGTACGTCAGTTGTAGTGAGCGCCATGGGAACTCATATTCTGCTACTCGCTATCTCTATTCTGTGCACGGTTGGAGTGCACGGTCAGTCCAATGCTATTCCATGGACTCCGAAGGATCGAACTGAGCTTACTCCAGTTACGATCAAGGTGCCTTCTAGATATGCGGCTATTGGGTTGAATCCTACGCAGCATGGTATACGGTTGCCCAAAGGGTGGTCGGCGTCTGTGTTTGCTGCTGGACAGACGTTCAACAAGCCCCGTTTTATGGCCTGGGGTCCAAACGGTACGTTGTTTGTTGCGAACATGAATGGCAACAACATCCTCGCAATGCCCGATAGAGATCAGGATGGCGTTGCAGATACGATCATCGTGGCCGCTCGGGGGTTTTCACTGGGACATGACGTTCGATTTTGGCGTGACACAATGTTTGTGTGTCAAGAGGCGGGTGTTGTGAAGCTGTGGAGATCAGACACGAACACTCTTGTATACGATAAGCGTGTGACGATAGTAGACAAGGCATCGCAGCCGAATCAAACAGGTGGTGGACATCGAACGAGAACCCTTGTCATTGACACACTCGACATGAAACTCTACGTAAGTGTTGGTAGTAAAGGAAACGCTGATCGTGAATCCGACAGAGCCTGTATAGAGCAGTATAACTATGACGGTTCAGGACGGCGCATCTATGCAGATGGGGTCCGTAATGCAGTTGGGATGACGCTTCATCCTCGTACAGGGCGTTTATGGGCCAACAACAACGGTAGCGACAATCAAGGCAACAACATTCCCCCAGAGTGGGTAGATATTGTGCGCGATAACGGATTCTATGGTTACCCAGTTGGGTACCATGTTGGCAACTGGTTCCCATTCACTGGGGATTACCAAGATCTACGTCCATACACAGCAAAGGACAGCGCCAACATGAACAGAATGTCCGCTCCAGCTGCTCTTGTAGATGCACACTCTGCGCCAATGGCACTGGTGTTTACTGATCTTGGTGTGACGCCTGGCTATGACTATGGTGCCTTTATGGCCATGAGAGGTTCATGGAACCGCACACCACCAAGCGGCGCAAAGATCGTGTTCCTGCGCTTTGACAGCGATAAGGACACAATTGCCAATGCTGTCGAGGATTTCTGTACGGGATTCATCACTGATACCAACAATGCTGCCACCCGCTGGGCTAGGCCTGTTGGTCTAGCATTGGGTGCAGATGGAAGCGTGTTTGTATCAATTGATGACGGCAAACAGTGCATTCTAAAGTTCACGCCTCCTGCACTATCGGGAATTGGAAATGCTGCCGAGCAAGGGGCTGTTCTGCGTCCAAACCCAGCCTCTGATGCGGTGTCACTTGCTCTAGCAGAAGGCGTGTACAAGATCAGTGTGACGAACGTTCAAGGAAGCACGCAATACCTGCATAACGTTGAACCAGGCGAACGCACGCACCGTATCGATCTTTACACGTGGCCAAGTGGCGTCTACAGTGTGTCCCTCCACACTTCGTCTGGAGTTCGGACGGCTCAGCTTGTGGTTAGCCGTTAAGGAACGACTTGACGATTTCTGCATAAGCGGCCGAAGACCCTGCTCGCCGCTCAATGTATTCATCGGCTGCTTCACGCCTGTGCAAACGCTGTTGGCTGTCGAGTACTGTTTGCATGATCCACTGTGTGGCCTCATCTGTCTGCGAAACAACACGCAGCAGACCTGCCTCCCGGAGCTCTTGCGCGTCTCGAGAACGCTCAATGTGCGGTCCGCATGCAACAGGAATACCATATGCGGCTGGCTCGGTTGTAGAGTGGACCCCAGCGCCGAATCCGCCCCCTACAAAGGCAGCATCAGCAATTCTGTAGAGCGACAGCAGTTTGCCAACAGAATCAACGAGAATATGCTCGTCATTGTTAGGAATGCCCTTAGATAGCCGTACGCAGGCAATTCGATCTTCAATGCGTCGAAGCGCAGGCTCGTTGGGTTCGTGCGGAACAATCACCAACCGCAGTTGTTTCTCTCCGATCTTGTCAATCGATGAGAGTATCACATCCTCATCATCCTGCCACGAACTGCCAACCACAAGTGTAACACAGGATGTCCTGCGAAGGGGCTCAATAGAAGAGTCACTAATGCTCATCTTTTCCAGTACACGGTCAATACGTGTATCCGGCAAATGCACTACTTCCTTGCCAGTCAGACTGCGAAGTCTTTGAGCATCGCGAGCCGTAACGGCGGTAATCGATGTGAGCAACGAATAGAATTCTCTAACCCATGAGTGAAGCAGGGGACTGTCTGCCACGGAAGGATAGGTTGCATTTACGAGCACGATTGGGCATTTGGTGCTGGCCTGCTTCACAAAATTCGGCCACACATCATACCGGTTGATTACGACAATGTCCGGCTGCGTGCGGGCAAGAAACCTCAGCACATTTCGCTTTGTGTCGACGGGGGAATACAGTGTCTCGTCGATATCCTGCTGGCGCATGGCATGCTGATAGCCAGACGGGGAACTGCATGTGACCATGATACAGGAAGAGGGCAGACTACGCTTAAGTATCGATATCAGTGGTAAGATCTGTTCGAGTTCACCCATGGATGAGGCGTGCAGTAGTATGCGTGGAGAGCCCTTGTGTATGGTTGTGGCGAAGTTTGATAGACGTTCGCCCCTGCGACGCATACGCAGCTTCGCAGATACAGCCTGCCCAATAAACAACCCCACCTGGAGCATTGGTAGGATGAGTGCGTTGTACAGGAGGCTGACCATGCAGTACAGACTTACTTGCCGGTAAACGAGGCAGGACGCTTTTCGAGGAATGCCTGCGTGCCCTCTGCGAAATCTTCTGTGCCACATGTACGACCAAAAACAGAAGCTTCAGCGTGGAGTCCTTCTAGAAGCGATGTGTCGCCCGCAATCTGAGTTGCCTCAAGGCATGCCCTCAGCGCTAGAGGAGCTTTTGCTGCAAGCCCCGTGGCAAACTCATGCGTTTTCTCAAGGAGTTCTGCGTGTGGGTAGATGCGATTAACAAGACCTAAACGATGCGCCTCTTGGGCATCGATCATCTCTCCGGATAATATCAGTTCTGTGGCCTTTGCCATGCCAACAAGACGTGGCAGACGCTGCGTGCCCCCGTAGCCCGGAATGATGCCTAGATTGATTTCTGGCTGACCAAACCGTGCGTTGTCTGATGCAAACCGTATATGGCATGCCATTGCCAGCTCACAGCCGCCACCAAGAGCAAAACCGTTCACCGCCGCAATCACTGGAATGCCCAGCCGCTCGATGAGCGAGAACACGCGCTGGCCGCGCTCGGCAAAGATCTTACCCGAGTGGGCATTCTGCGATGAGAGCTCGCTGATATCTGCGCCTGCAGCAAATGCCTTGGGTCCGCTGCCTGTTATCACAACAGCACGGACGTCTTCGTTGCCTTGGAGCATGCGAAATGTTGCTTCTAAGGCCTCGAGAAGTTCTGCGTTGAGAGCATTGAGCTTGTCGGGCCTGTTCAAGGTTACCACTGCAACACCAGCAGTGATCTCAGTGTGGAGTACGTTGTTTTGCATGACGCGAAACTACGACGATGACTGCTGTCGCAAAACCAACCGGAGGAGGA